>JBLHKZ010000038.1:0-29249 GCA_047618185.1 Limisphaerales bacterium | reverse complement strand
ACGCTGTGATCGCCGGTGACGGCGATGGTCTCGGGCGGGTTGTCGAGGCGGAAGAAGGACCAGGGGCCGGGAATGAAGGGATATTTCTCAATCACGCTTTCATCAATTTCGACGCCGAGTCCGTGTCCGGTTGGCATTTGCATGTAGCCGTCCTGGATGTCCAGAGGCGCGGCGAGGATTTCATCGGAGATGGGGAAGGGATACATGCCGGGTTTGCCGTTGTTGGCGTAGCAGGGATATTCAAGCCACTCGACCACGCTTTCTTCCCAACACACTCCGATGTGCGCGGCCGCCAGAACTTCGAGCGTCGAGCCCCAGCTGTGGAAGGCAAAGCGGAGCTTCGCCTCGGCGCATTTGTCGAAGATGCGACGGCCCATTTCAAAACCGCCCTGACAGCAGACGTCCATCTGGATGAAATCGGAGCAGCGTCGGTCGATCAGATCCATGAAGCCGGCTTCGGTCTGTTCGTGTTCGCCGGTTGCGATGGTCATGTGGCCGAGTTCGGTGAGGCGGATGTAGTCGTCGTGATCGTCGGGCGGCAGCGGCTCCTCAAGCCAGGTCGGATTGTAGGCGGCCATGTCCTTGGCGAGTTGGGCGACGGTGTCGAAGGAGTAGCTCTTGTCGCCCATGCGCCACCAGGAATGCGCGTCGATCATCAGACCCACATCCGGCCCGACGGCGTTTCGCATGAGTTCGACGGCGCGCAGATCGTCCTGCGGCCCTTGCGATGGCCGCATCTTGTAGGCGGGGAACCCCATCTCGGCGATGGCGGCCGCTTCTTCGGCGAAGCCTTCGGGCTGCATGTACATGCCCGCGCTGCCGTAGAGCTTGATCCGATCGCGCTTGCGGCCACCGATCAGTTCGGACATCGGGCATTCTTCGTATTTCGCGGCGGCGTCGATCACGGCGACTTCGACCGCGTAATACGTTTTCTGGATTTCCAGATCGGCGGAGAAGTTGAACTCGCGCCAGTTGCGCGGATCCTTGCCGAGCAGAAAGGGGCGGATGGAGTCGGTGATCTCGTGGCAGGCGCGTTCGTGCGCGGGGCCGGGCGCGTAGCCCTTGAGTCCGTTGTCCGTGGTGACGCGAATCAGCATGGCATCGCGTTTGACGATCGTCCGCTCCCCGCCGTAGAAGGGCAGAACGACCGTCTCCGGCATGGGGTAGGACATCAAAAAAGATTCGACTTCGGTGATCTTCATGAGCGTTGCGAAAGTGCGGATTAAAGCGGATTGCCGGAGGGAAGCAAGGATTGGGAGAAAAGAAGAGCCGCGAGAATTCACACAACGCCCGGTAGGGACCGCGTTACACCGCGTCCCAAATCAAAACCGGAAGGAGTTTGATTTCGTGATAGGCTGAGGCGTGTCGGGCGATCGGGCGGGAAGAAGAAGCGGACGCGGAAACAACGATCTCTTGCGGGCTTTCAGAATTGTGAAGGCTAGCAGCCTGTCGGACTTACGTACACGTATTAAATTCGAAGCCCGAGGATTCGTTCTACGGCGTTTTGATTTTGGGCGGGATAGATTGGACCCTCCAGAATCGCTCCTTTAACGTTGACGGAATCCTAAGTCCGACAGACTGCTAGCGCGCGACGGCCAGGGTGTCAGTTTGGCTTTGCCCCTACTTTGGACAATTGGCTGGACCCTGACTGCCGGATTATGCTAAGGAAAAATGACATTTAGCCTATGAAACTGAATCGATTGAATCCACGAAGGGGCGACTGGGTATCGCGAAGGCGCCGGTCAGGCAGCGCGTTGGTGGTTGCCGGGCTGGGGTTGTCCACTGCGATCTTTGTCGGCATTTCAGGCGTGCTCTACGCTGGGAAAGCCAAGCAAGGGCGCGAACTGGGTGAAGCGCAGGCGGAAATCCAGAAGTTGAGCCAACTGCGGAAGAACAACGTGGTCAAGGAGATCAATAGCGTGGCGAAGTACAAGAAGGAAAGAGACGACGCGATTGCGGCGAAGACCCGGGCGGAAGCGGAGTTACTGACGGCGAAGGCGGGGTTGAGCCTGTTGCAGACGGAGAAGGCCAACATGAAGCTGGAAAACGCTCAGCTACAAATCGAAATAGCGACGCTGAAACTCCAACTGAAATCGGTGACCCCTGCGGGCGGAGGAATGAATCCCCAACTCGTTCGATCCGTGCCCAAGCGGCCATTGAGCCCGAAAGAAATCTGCATCGGAAATTTGCATCAAATTCAGGGAGCCAAGCGGCAATGGGCGGTTTACGAAAAGAAGGGGCAGGGCGACACACCGCCCGCGACCGGCCTGTTCGGCGTGATCAAGTTTATCAAAACGGAGCCTTATTGTCCCGACGGCGGTGAATACAAGATTGGCATGGTGTCCGAGAAGCCGACTTGTTCGCACAAGGGGCATACCTACTGAGAACCAATCGCCATGAGAAATTGGGCGGCCGGCGTGATTAAATCGACGGCCGCTTTTTGCTTTTAACGGCGGCGATCATCATGAGCGGAGTCATTGGCCACTCACTTTACGCGATTCTCGCGCGGAAGGCGGCGGCAGCGCGCAAGTCGCCGATCGCTTCGCTGCTGCTTCGCAATGACTCCAGCTTTCTTGCCGGCGCCTATTTGGGTTGCGACATCCAGACACTGCCAGCGGCGTTGGGGCTGAACACGGGCGCCGAAAGCGGCTACGGGAAATTGCCCGGTGGCGTCACGGAGTTGAATGGAGAGCCCGTTCGGCAATGGACCTTGAATCACGAGGGCAAGGAGCATACGCCGAGCGATATTCACGCGATGTATTACGGCCGCGCGCATCTGGTTCTGGGGTGGAAAGGCGGCGACGTCCAGTACGCGATCCCATCGGATCATCTTCCCGACTATTTCGCGGCAGTGACTGGAGATGCCGTGGAGTTGTTCGGGCCGGGAGAGCGTCAGTTGGCCTACATCTTTGGTTGGATCTGCCACGTTATCGGCGACGCTTTGATCAAGTCCGTCTTGCCAGGACTGGATCTCAAATTACTGAATGGGTCCTACACGCCGGAGAATCGACCGATTCAGGATCTGGTCGCATTTCATGAGATTGGCGTGAAGGAATTGGGAATCAACTGGCGAGCTCGGTTGCCGGACATCTGCGACACGCCGGTGGAATCGATCCAACCGCACTACATGCGTTGCGCGGTGGAACGCGGTCGGCTGGGGGAGCTGTTTCCCGTCGGTTGGAGGCCGGACCGCGAGGCGCTTTTGCGGCGGACGATGGCCAGGAATCGCGTCCATCTGAAGGTCTGGCTGCGCAAGGTGTTTCGCGACCTGGAACTCACGCGCTCCGGCGACGGGTGGAAATGTCGTCCGGAATTGAGCCGAAAGGCGCGGGGACTGAGTTACGCCGAAATGGTGGAATTGGCGGACAAGGCAAACTACCGGCATGCGCTTTGGCTGATCGCCGAACGGATTGCCGACGCCTTCGACGAAGTCGTGGAGCGGCACGATTATTTACAATCGCTGCCGCAAGCGACGCGGGGCGATTGGAAGGAGATTACGGGACGATGGAAGAAGAAATGAACCTCGAGCCGGTCGAGTTGCCGATCACCAATGAGCTGGATCTGCACACCTTTCGTCCGAAAGAGGTCAAGGGTCTCGTGCCGGATTATCTCGAGGCCTGCCGGGAGAAGGGTATCAATGAAGTTCGCGTTGTTCACGGGAAGGGCATCGGCAATTTGAGGCGCACCGTGCATGCGATCCTGGGGCGGCTGCCTTACGTGGTTTCCTATTCGCAGGCACACGCAACGCAGGGGAGTTGGGGAGCGACGATGGTCTGGTTGAAACCGATGGAGGCGCGGGAAGATGGCTGATTCGCCTTGCGACATCCTCGAATTGAGGATTCCGTTGGCGACGCGGCATCCATGCGATGGCTCATCAGTGTCCGCCTTTAATTGCGCGTTTCATAACAGACGCAGTCCTCGCCCAGAGAGATTCTGACGCCAAGCTGTTTGTATTGTGAAAGCCAATACCAGCCGTATCCGGGGGCGAGGGCGTCGAATAAGAGATACATGGCCTTGAGCCCGATGGGTTGAGTCAGCCAGGAATCGCTGGGCGGCCCGACGGCGATTGCTTGCGCCGCTTTGTCGAATTGGAAGAAGGGGAGTGCGAAGGCCGGCAACAGGTGAAATCGGCTGTATCGATATTCGGTCATCCTCCCAGCCCCGCATAGACCGCTTTGGCGATCTGGATGTCCTGCACAGCCACGCCGGTGAGATCGGCGATCGTGATTTGTTCGTCGGATGTTCTTCCCTCGCTCGCTCCGGAAATAACGTTCCCCAGTTCAAGCAGATCTTCTTTGGCAATCTGACGGTTCTGAAGAGCGCGGAAAATCTCACCTCGCTCAAGGCATTGAGCAATGCTGTCGGCGACGAGAACGTCGGCCATTTTTAAAATCGCTGAGTCGAGCTCCTGTTTGTGAGGCCCGTCCGCGCCCACGGCGGTGATGTGAGTCCCAGGTCGGATGTGCTCGGCGCGCAGGAGCGGTTCAGTCGAGGGCGTCGCGGTGACGATGAGATTGCATTCGGCCGCGACTTGATCCGAGTTCTGCGTGGTCGTGATCTCAAATCCGTCTTTCTCCATTTCCTCGCGGTATTCGGCGAGCTTCTCCTGGCTCCGTCCCCAGACCGTCGCGGCCCGGCAGGTCGTCACGCATTTAAGCTGGCGCAGTTGCAGGCGAGCCTGAATGCCAGTTCCTACGATTCCGATGCGGCGCACATGAGTCGGCGCGAGATGTTTGGCGGCGATGGCGCCGGCGGCGGCGGTGCGCAGGTCGGTGAGTTTGCCTTCGTCAAGGAGGGCGGCCAGAGGTTGGCCGGTCTTCTGGCTAAAAAGCAGCATCATGCCTCCGCTGGACGGGAGTCCGAGGCCGGGGTTGTTGTAGAATCCCGAAGCGATCTTGATGACGAAATGGTCGTCACTCCGGATGTATCCGTATTTGATATGAACGTCGCCGGGCGGTTCTTCGAATATCATTTCGCCTACCGGAGGCACGACGACTTCTCCCTTTGAATAGGCGATGAAGCCTTGTTCGATGACGTCGATCAAATCGATCGCGGGAAGGGCGTCCAGAATCTGATTGAGGGTGACGATTTTCATGATCGTTATCCCGAGTTCATGATTCCATCGAGAACGTGGTCATCGATATTGCCGCCGCAGATGACGATGACGACGTTTTTGCCGGCGAAGTTGTTTCGGAGTTTTAGAAAACCCGCGATCGCGACCGCGGCCGCGCCTTCGATGCGCATGTCGTAGGTCGACACAAACCAGCGAAGAGTGCGGGCGATATCCTCTTCGGCGACGGTGGTGAAGTGGTCGACGATATCGCGGCAGAGATCGATTGTGATGGAGCCTTCCTCAATGCCGCCGGCGGTCCCGTCCGACAAGGTGGGCAGGGAGTTGTCGGGGACGGCGTGACCAGCTGCGATAGAACTGATCAGCGCGGTAGAGTTTTCCGGGGAAACGCCGATGACTTCGGCTTCCTGGCTCAGCTCCTTCAAACGAGCGCCGACGCCGCCGATCAGGCCGCCGCCGCCCACGGCCGCGATCACCGTGTCGACGGGCTCGGTCTCAAATTGCTCGATCAACTCGTCGGCGATCGTGCCCTGACCGAGGATGACATCCTCGTCGTTGTAGGGCGACACGTAGACCATCCCGCGCTCTTTGGCGAATTGCCGCGCGTGGGTTTCGGTCTCGATGCAATCAGTGCCGTGCTTGATGACCTCGGCGCCGAGCTTGGCGATCCTGACGATCTTGGCGGGGGAGGCGTTTTCGGGAACAAAGATCGTCGCCTCGCGCTTGAGCTCCTTTGCGGCGTAGGCGACGGCGGCGCCGTGGTTACCGGTCGATGCGGCGACATACTTGAGGGGCGGTTGCTCGGCTGTTTTGGGTTCTGCGTCGAGGGGCGGCTCGGTTTGTTCCCCGGTCGGAGATTCCTCGTCCTCAGGTAACTCGCGCTTGAGCCCTTCGGTCTCGACAATCTTGTTGAACGCGCCGCGAACCTTGAAGGAGCCGGTTGGCTGCAAGTTCTCCAATTTGAAATAGGCCTGACAATTGCCCATCTCGGACAACTGCGGACTGTGCATCAGCGCCGTCGGGGCGACGAAGCCGGCAAGGCGGTGGGAAACTTCGGTGATTTCAACAGGCATGGGATCTTGGTTTGCTAAAGAGGTTGTCGTGAGGAGCTCAGTTCACGGTTTCGTGGATGAATTCGGAAATGCGGGCGAGACCGGTGTTGAGATATTTAGGATCCAGTCCCGTGCTGATGCGGACGTAGCCATCCAATCCGAAATGCTCACCGGGCACGATCAGCACGCTTTTGGATTCCCGCAATTCGTCGACGAATTTTTCCGATTTGACGTCGCGGCGATAACTAACGAAGGCGATGGCTCCGGCTTCGCTGGAGCAGGCGCCGAAGAATCCCTCCTGTTCTTGAAGCCAGGCGTCCATGATCGGAAAGCCTCGCCGCACGTAGCCTCGTGTCCGATCAATGAGTTTCGGGCGTCGGTCGGGCGAGAGGGCGACAGTGGCGAGTTGCATCGCCAACTTGCCGATCGCGATCGTCGCGTAGTCGTGCCGATGCCAGATTTCCTCGATGGCCTGTGGCGGCGCGACAACCCAGCCGGTTCGCAGGCCGGGGAGTCCGTAGGCCTTGCTTAGACTGCCGACCGCCAGGACCTTGTCGTAACGCCCCCAGAGCGATGGGGTTTCCTTTTCGGCGAGCCGCTCGGCTCCGGCATAGACTTCGTCGGTCAATATCCAGGCGCCCACGCGCGCCGCGGCCGCGACGAGTGCGTCAATTTCATCTTCGCTCAAAATGTGGCCGGTCGGATTATTTGGGTTGGTGATCGCGATGAGTTTGGTCTTATCGGTCACCGCCGTGTTCAACTCATTGAGATCGAGTTTCCAGTCACCCCCGGTTTCGCGCAGGAAGAAGGCGTTGACCCGCATGGAGGCGTTCAACGCCATGCCCCAAATCTGAAGATAATTGGGTAGCATCACGGCAATCTCGTCGCCCGGATCAAACAGTGAGGCGAGAGCGATTCCATTGGCTTCGACCGCTCCGACCGTTGTCAGGACGTTTTCGGGCGAGGCGCCGGGATAAAGCCGGGAAATGTTCTCGCGCAAGGCCAGCGTTCCGTTGGTTTGGGGATAGCCCAGTTCCGTGTCGAGGAATTCCCGGAGCGCGCAGGAATCGGGAAGCAAGTCCCGGAGCGGCACGGGGTGCACGCCGCTTTCGGAAAGATTGTAGTCCACCTCATGCTCCCATCGGGACATCAGACGCTCGATCTCAAATGGCTGGAAGGCGCTCATAGACGTCGCTTTTGCTCCGCGGAAATTACTCGTCGGATGGCATCGGGGCGAACTTTTACTGAGCGGTCGGATTATTTGAATGTCCCGGCCTGACAATTCGGCCTCCGCTGTGACACATGTCTCGCTCGGCATGTCGCTGCGGCAGCCGGACGGCGCTTTCGACAGCGACTCCCTGGCTCGAATCATTGCGGCGCATTTCGGATTGGAAGCGATCCTGGAGTTTTGTGAGAGCCAGGACGTTGAGTTGTTCCGGTCGATTACGGGCCAGGGGTGAGGGGGCTTGTGGGCTCCCAGGCTCAACTGGTCAAAATGCGCTTCATGACACCGTGCATCCAGCGGGCTTCATCAGCGGAGAGCCCCTTTCCGAAACTGAGCGTCTGCTTGTCGCTGCGCGCGATGATGGCACCGCCGCCGCCCATGAAGACCACGATGGACTGAAGGATTTGTGGCGCTGGTTGGCCTTTGGTGTTGGTGGCCACGTTTACGTTGGGTCGCAAATCGCCGGTTTCAGGTGGGCACATTTCACCTCTTTCCAGATATGGGACGCCGATGACGGCATCCCTCTCAGTAATGGAGTCGGACGCCGTCCTCGATGTCCCAATCTATTCCGTCAGATCGCGACGCTCTAAAACTGTCGCGCTCCCGTTTTCAGTAGGGAAAGGACGAACGTTGCCGTGAGGCAACGGCCCCGTTAGCCTCGGGCGCATGACGACACCGGATTCCGAGATTTCATGGGATGACGCTTTTTTTGGTCCGCTCTTCGCGGGGCACGAAACGGACGCGTCCCACCTTGAACCCTTTCTCGGCGGGTGGATGTTTGCCGACGATCAGGGCGCGCTGGCCATCAAACTCACGCGGACTTATCTCGAACGTTTGGACGAGCGGAGCGAGCCCGAACGATTCCGCTACGAAGTCCTGCGCTCGGCGCCCGGCTTGATTCATATTCGCACGACCGGCGACGTTGATGAGATCGAGGACGAGCAGATCATGGAGTGCAAGGATCGAGTCCTGTGTTGTTTCGATGACGAAGGCGAACGATTGGAAAAATTTCGGCGGGTTGAAGATTTTGGTCCGTATCAGCCAAAGGAATTGGAGATCGGAGACAGCCCGGTTTTTGAATCGATGCCCGAACAGGCGGCGCGAATGAAGGTGATTCACGCCCAGCACGAAGAGCGCACCCAGCAATATGTCGACCTGCTGTTGGAGGAGGCGGGTTACGTGGCTCCGCCGCCGCCGCTCAAATCGTCCGAATGAGTCGGGACGTCGGCTACTTCACGATCAGGTGTTTCTGTGACTCGGGAATCCGATCGTAGCGCAACTCGCCGCCGATCAGCCGCATCAGAATTCTTTTCTGGCCCCGTTTGGTCGGCGCGAAGCGGTAGTCGTTTGGGGCCACGGGATAATCGGGAACTTCGGCGTTGGTTTTATCGAACAGCGCCTTAAGCCGCTGGACGACTTGGGGATGCTTTGCCGCCAGGTCGCGCTGTTCTCCCGGGTCGGCTTCGAGATCGAACAGCATCATGGCCTTGGGCGTGTCGCCGGTTATGAGGCCGGGTATGTGTGAGGCTTTGGCCTGCTCGAAGGGCGCGATGATGGTCACGCCGTCGGGCGCGCGTGGATCAATCCAGTTTTCCGCCGCTTCGCCCGAGAGCTTGAGCATGCTGGACGTGCCTGGGCTGCGCACGTGAAGCTTCCATTTTCCCGATCGGACACAGGCGAGATTGAGGCCCTGCATGCCGAAGATCGCTTCGTGGGGACTGGCTGCGTCGGCGCTTTTAAGCATGGGCATGATGTCGGCTCCGTCGATTGTCCGTTCTGATGGCGGCTTTACACCGATCAATTTTGCGACGGTCGGGAGGATGTCGATTGTCGCCGCGGGATTGGCGTTCACGACGCCGGGCGGGATTGTTCCTGGCATGCGGGCAATCATCGGGACGCGCAGTCCGCCTTCCCAGGTGCGGCCTTTCATGCCGCGCAGTCCGCCGGTGTCGCCGCCATACCAGGGGCCGTTGTCGGAGGTGAAAATGACCAGCGTCCGCTTTTCGAGATCGAGCTTTTTCAATCGGTCGAGAATCTGGCCGACATTGTGATCGAGTTCGGAAATTACGTCCGCGTAGAGATCGTCGCGGGATTCTGGAGTGTAGAAATTGTCGGACACCGCGAGCGGTTTGTGGGGCATCGCATGAGGCAGGTAGATGAAAAAGGGACGGTCCTGGTTCTGCTCGATGAAGCGGAGGGTCAGATCGGTGTAGGTCTGAGTGAGTCTGGATTGGGGCACGGGATATTCCACGACCATTTCGTTGTGGACGAGTTGCACGGGAAACATGTCGTTGGAGTAGAGGATGCCGTAATACTCGTCGAAGCCTTGGGTCCGCGGCAGCCATTGCGGACGGTGTCCGAGATGCCACTTGCCATAGGCGGCCGTGGCGTAGCCTTTTTCCTTCAACATCTCGGCGATGGTGATTTCCGACCGAGGCAGGCCGAAATTATTGAAGCCGGCGTCGGGGGCGGTGTTGCGAACGACGGAATGCCGAAATGGGTAACGGCCCGTAAGAATCGTGCCTCGCGAGGGCGCGCAATAGGGCGTGGGCACGTAGAAGCTCGTCAGCATTGCGCCCTCGGCGGCCATGCGATCCAGTCGCGGCGTCTTGAAGCGGCAGTCGGGATTGAAAGCCGCGACATCGCCGTAGCCGAGATCATCCGCGAAAATGACGATGACGTTCGGTGGTTGGGGCGCAGTTGATGCGGAGGCGGCGAATGAGGCCAGCAATGGCATGCCCGCGAAAAGCGCGGCGAAGAGTCGTTGAGGAGATTTCATGTGATCGGGTTAGGTTATTGATCGGCTTTGATCAAAGCGAGGGCTTGGTGTGCCACTGCCTGGATTCTCGGTGGGCACAGAATATTCGCGTCGCCCAGCGCCCGTCGTCATCGTTGGGAGCGGCGAGCAGTTTTGGGAACACTGCTTTGGGATCGCCGGCGCATCTATCCATGATTAGAACGGCTTCCGAACGAACGGCTCGTGAGAAATGGCCGAGATTGGAATCTCGGCTTTACAAGCATCGGGCATTCAGGCAATAAACCGCGCCTTTATGAGCTGGATATTCGAATACGATACATTCTGGAGTTTCTTTGCGATGCCCATCGGTCTGATGTTTTGTTTCGCACCGGTGGTTGTGGTGTGGGCATTGGAAGGCTTCGGCGACAAAGACTCTTCGAAGAAGTAGCCCTCTTACGGCTGCGATTTTCACTTCGCCGCTCCGCGTGGTCTCCACGCCGCCGCGGCGCTCCTTGGCGACCTCGGATCTCAGGCCGCTTCATTGTTGGCCGCTTTCCTGAAACTTCGATATCTCTCAAAGACCCGTTTCCGCAATCGTTTTAACCGATCAATTCCGAGATCGGTCGTGATTCCGCGATGGGTAGGGGGCGATTCAATCGATCGTAAAACATTCCCGCCGGATCGATGCCGAGAAAGTGGAAAATGGTCGCGCTGAGCTCGGAGGCATGGACCGCGCGGTCTTTAACGTAAGCTCCATCCCGGTCGCTGGCGCCGATCACATTGCCTCCGCTGAGTCCCGCGCCGGCCAGGGCAATCGAGAAGCAGGCGCCCCAGTGATCGCGTCCGCCGAAGGTGTTAATCTTTGGCGAGCGTCCAAATTCGCCCATGACGACGACCAGGGTTTCGTCGAGCAGCCCGCGTTCATCGAGATCATTGACTAGGGCCGGGAAGGCGCGGTCGAACGGCGGACACAGATTAGTTTTCAAGCGATCAGTATTCTTGCGGTGCGTGTCCCAGAGCGGATTGGGAGAGCTCAGGTCGCCGGGTTCGCGAGGGAAATTCACCTGCACGAGTCGAACGCCGGCTTCGACGAGTCGGCGTGCGAGCAGGGCGCTTTGTCCAAATTTGTGCGGGCCGTAGCGCGCGCGCAGGGCGGGAGATTCGCGGTCAAGCTCGAAGGCCCGACGAGTTGCGCCGGAGCTGAGCATGTCAAAGGCCTGTTGGCGCGACGTTTCCAGTCCGGCGAGTCGGCCGTCCTTGTCCGCCTTGCGCAGACGCGAATCGAGGTCGGCGATCAACCCCTTGCGGGAGGCGAGACGATCGAGGGAGACGTTGTCCGGGAGCGTCAATTCATCAATGCGAAAATCGGGCGCTGAGGGATCGCACTTGAACAGTCGCGGGTCCCAGCTGTGGCCCATGAATCCGCCGGTCTGCCCGGGCCATGCGACCCCGGGATTGTTGACCAAGGGTTCGGGAATCGTGACCGCGCTCAGCGGCGAGCGTTTGCTCGGTTTGAGCGCGCCGACCAGCGAACCGATGTGAGGCCAATCCTCGGGCGAGACGGGGCGATCGACTTTGGCGGGGTGCACGCGGCCGGTCATCATCTGGTAGCCGCTGACCGCATGGGCGTTGATGCCGGTCGTCATCGAGCGAATGACCGTCAGCTTGTGGGCGATCTTTGCCGTGTCGGGCAGCAACTCGCAGAAGTTCAGGCCCGGCACGGAGGTGCGAATCGATTTGAAATCGCCGCGCAGTTCGATGGGGGCGTCCGGTTTAGGATCGAAAGTCTCGTGCTGAGGCGGACCGCCGCCGAGGAAGAGAATGATGCATGACTTGGCGCGGCCGAATGATTTTGCGGGGAGCGAGGAGGGCGAGGCAGCGCTGAGTCGAGGAGCCAGAAGATTGGGGAGGGACAAGCCGAGGCAGCCAAGCCCGCCGATGCGCAGCCATTCGCGGCGATTGTGCGGTCTTGCCGTCGCGTGTGTGTGTTTACTTCGCTTCATGGGATCCAAGTTTCGAAGAATGAGGCGCGTCTCGCGGGTTGTCGAGTCCTAGGGTTAAACCGGCAGGGCTTAGGGCGCAGTTGAAAGAGTGTTCAAATTTTCGGATTGAGGCGTCGATGTCATAGGTTGGAGTTCACGATTCAGCGTGCTTCGACGTTCAAAACACGCTGAAGCGAGAACTCCAACGAGGCGCGCCGTCATACCTGCGAGACCTGGCTGAACCGAGAACACTGCAAGCACTGCGGTGAGCAGTCGAGCCGAGTCAGGATTTTTCCGCTGACAAGTTGGCGAAGCTGGTGAGAATACAGCGATGCGACTATTGAGTTTTGTTTGTGTGTGTGTGTCCGCGATTGGCGTTTGGGGCCAGGGCATCGACGATCCGTTCGACAAATCGGGAGTTCCCCTGGAGGTCGACACGGGGGACGCGAGCCTGAAGAAGATTGTCCTGCTGGCGGGCGCCCCGAGCAGTAAGCCGCTTGGGCATGAGTATTTCGCAGGTTGCGCCTTGTTTGCGGATTGGCTGGGGCAAACGCCCGGCCTGCATCCGGTGATTGCTTGGGATGGCTGGCCTGCGAACGAGGAGATTTTCGAGAATGCCAGCGCGGTGGTATTCTACATGGATGGCGGCGCGAAGATTCCCTTTCTGGAGCCGAAACGGTGGGCAGTTATTCGACGGCTCGAGGCGAAGGGCGTCGGGTTGGTGTTTCTCCATCAGATGGTGGAATTTCCGAAGGAGCGAGCTGATGAGGCGTTGAAGTGGCTGGGCGGCGTTTTTGAGAATGGCAAGGGCGGACGCGGACATTGGGAGTCGGCTTTTGAAGCCTTTCCGAAGCATCCCGTCAGTCGGGGATTGAAGCCGTTCAAGATCAACGACGGTTGGCTGTACGGATTGCGGCTGGCAGAAGACGCGAAGGGGAAGTTGACGCCGATACTCGTCACGCGACCGCCCGACAGTTCGCGCTCTTCTGATGCGTCGAAGCGAAACTCAGGCCAGGAGGAGACGATCGCCTGGACGTACGAGCGCGCGAATGGCGGACGTAGCTTTGGCTTCACTGCGGCGGATTGGCATCCGAGCTGGGAGGTTGAAAGCGTGCGCAGGGCGACAATCAACGGCATTCTCTGGACGGCGGGCGTGGATATCCCGAAGGACGGCGCCCCGGTGAAGCTAGCCAAAGGCGCTTTGAATCGAAATCTAGATGACAAGCGGAAGGGACAGAAGGCAATCGGAACGAAGCTGAATCCGAACGTGAAATACCTGGCGCCCGCGTCTATGCCGGGGATTGTGCTGGATGAGTTGCAGGGTGAAATGAAGGGGACTTGGACTGGCTCAACGGCTTCGGGACCTGTGATTGTCGGCCGGAACTATTTTCACGACGGCGGTAAAAATAAGGGCGAGTGTTCGATCGTGTTTCGACCAGCGATTCCTGTGGCTGGCAAGTATGAGATCACGCTTTACGCTCAGCCGCACGCCAATCGTTCGCCAAAGGTCCCCGTAGTCGTGGCGGTGGAGGGCCTGTCCGCGAATACGGTGAACGTCGACCAGCGCGACGCGGCGAAGGAGGCGAGGCATTCGCTCGGGACGTTCGACCTGCCTCGCGGGAGCAAGGTGACGGTCACGATCGATAACACCGGCACGACCGGCATCGTGGTCGTGGACGCGCTTCAAGTGACGCCGGTGAAGAAGTAGGCGGCGGATGATTGGGTGAATTCGGTAGGGATCGCGTTCCACCGCGTCCTATTTCAAGTTTGGAACGCGTGCCGTACCAGGAGCCTGGAACTTCTGAGCGTCAGCTGCAGTTCAGATGAGCGGAAGATCAGCCTCGAAATTCCGTATTTCTTCGAACTTCGTTTCTCCTCGCACAAGCCTGCCGAGTCGCGGCTTTCGATCATTGTATGCCTCGACAGCATCGGCGTCGGCATAGCGGAGGAAAAGCACGCGTCTGTCGCGATCTTTGGACGCATTGCCTTCGGATTTGTGGAGCAGGTGACAATGGAAGATCAGGGAGTGTCCGGCCTTCAACGGAGCGGGTATCGCTTTGGATTCATCGGCCTGCATTTCGATGGGAACGTGGTCGGCCTTGTCTTCAACGCTGTGCCGATAATCCGTCTGGCCGGCTTTGTGACTTCCGGGGATGACGCGCAGGCAGCCGTTTTCCTCATCGGTGTCGTCCAGCGCGGTGAGACAGGAAATGGCGGTATTGGGATCGAGTTCTCCGTAGGCGTTGTCGTGATGCCAGCCGAAGGCCTGGGTGTTGCCGCGGAGCTTGAAGGTGAGCTGGCTGGTGGCGGCCTTGACGTTCGGACTGACGAGCTGCTCAGCGATATCCGCGAGCGGGCCGGAGAAGTAGTAGCGGCGAACCAGTTCGGAATGGTGGTGGATGTTGATGAGCAGCGCATTCTCAAGCCAGGTCCCGTCCGGATTGAAAGGGCCTTTGACTTCGTTCCAGGCGGCCATGCATTCCTCACGCATGAGCTGCAGTCCAGCTTCGGTCAATATGGGGCCGACGACCAGAAAACCCTGATCGTGAAATTGGACGAGCTGGCGCTCATCCAGCATTTGTGGAAGGAACCATTCAGCCAGATTGTCCGTTGGCGGATGACTCATGGTGTTTCGTCCGGTCTGGCCTAGACCTTCCACTGACCGCGATAGTCGCGCGTGAGCCACTCGGCTTTGCCGCTGTCGTCCGCGAATTTGTTCTTCTTCGGATTCCATCGGATTTCCTGGCCGTGGTAATACGCGAGATTCATCAGATGACAGGCGATGGCGGAATGGGCGCCGACGCCTTCGTGAGTGATCGGCTTCTTGCGCGTGCGCATGGCGTTGAGAAAATCGGGGAGATGGCCGGGGCTGTCGTAGAGCTTCACCTTGGCGTCCTTCAGTAATTCGGCTTCGGCCTTGTCGAGTTCCTTGCCGAGGTTTCGGGTCTTGTCCTCGCGATCGAGGCGGCCGGCGATCTCCTTGCCTCCGAGCGAAACTGAGAATCGGCCTCGCGTGACTTGCACTTCGCCGTCTTCGCCGAAGAAGTGCACGCCGACGCCGGCTCCGTGCAGGACGGGGATGTTTCCCTTGTAGATAAGCCGAGCTCCGGAAGTCGCGGTTTTGTCTTTTGGCGGCAGCGCGCGAACAGGTCCGCTTTCATCCATGCCCAGGCCCCATTGCACGATGTCGAGGTGATGCGCGCCCCAGTCGGTGACGGATCCGCCGCCGTATTCGCGATAATGGCGCCAAAGCGGGTAGTTGTTGTGCACTCCGCGTGGGCTGAGGATTGAGTTGTATGGACGCTCGGGAGCGGGGCCGAGCCAGCGATTCCAATCGAGACCTGGCTCCATTTTTTCCTCGGGCAGGTCGCAGGGGACGCCCGGCCCGCCGAAGTTAACGTCGGCGCGTTTGATTTTGCCGATCACGCCATTGCGCACGAGTTCACAGGCAATGCGGAATTCTCGAGAGGAGCGCTGCATCGAGCCGGTCTGCAGAACGCGGCCATTGCGTTTCACGGCTTTCATTACTTCTAGCGCTTCGTGGATGTTGTGGGTGAGCGGCTTCTCGCAATAGACGTCCTTGCCGGCGTCGAGGGCGGCGATGGTTTGCACGGCGTGCCAATGGTCGGGCGTGGCGATGCAAATCGCGTCAATGTCCTTTCTCGAAATGACCTCGCGAAAGTCGCTATAGGCGGCGCAATCGGTGTTCCCGTATTTCTTGTCGACGCGTTCCTTCTCGGCATTGCGCCGATTGGTGTCGACATCGCAGACGGCGACTGCGACGGCGGATTCCTGGCCCATGAATCGATTGAGCAAGCCGCGATTCTGTTTACCCATGCCGATGAAGCCGATGGCGATCTTGTCGTTGGGTTTGGATTCAGCGGACCAGACGCCCGAAGGTAAAATGAAAGGCGCGGAGGCAAAGGCGGAGGCTTCGAGGAATTTGCGTCGGGAAAGTGAGCGAGATTTCATGGCGTGCAGGTTAGAGCGCGGGGCGGGGCAGGAAAGAATTTTTTACGTGGGTAGAGCGCCGTTGGAGGAACGCGGTCGAGACGTTTCGCGGCTTGAGGCTTGGTGGAATTAGGGGTTAGGGTCGGCGTCTCCGAATTGCCGTTCCTATTTTGCTGCCGATGAAAAACACTATCTTGCGCTTTTTTCTGGTTGTCATGAGTTGCCTTGCGATGGGCGCCGTCCAGAACGCCGCCGCCGCCAAACGACCCAACATCATCTACATCATGGCCGATGATCTGGGCTATGCGGAGCTGGGGAGCTACGGGCAGAAGAAGATCAGGACGCCGCACCTGGACCAGATGGCCCGGGAGGGGATGCGCTTTACGCAGCATTACACCGGCGCGCCCGTTTGCGCCCCGGCCCGATGCAGCCTGATGACGGGTAAGCACGGCGGACACGCCTATGTGCGGGATAATTTCGAGATCGGCGACTGGGAAACGCATCGCGGGCAGATGCCGCTGAAGGCGGAGCACACCACGATAGCCGAGACGTTGAAGGAAAAAGGATACGCCACAGGCGCGTTTGGTAAATGGGGGCTGGGCGAGGTGGGCTCGACCGGCGATCCTTTGAATCAGGGATTTGATCGATTCGTCGGCTACAATTGTCAGCGCCATGCGCACAATCTTTATCCGCGCTATCTCGTTGAGGACTCGGGCAAACGCACGCTCAAGGGCAATGACCGGGGCTTGACGGGGGAAACCTACGGTCCGCAGGTCATCGCGGACGAAATGTTGAAATTTGTAAAGGACCACAAAGATGAGCCGTTCTTCGTTTACTATCCGACGGTGATTCCACATTTGGCGTTGCAGGTGCCGGACGAGGAATCGAAGGCCTATGCCGGGCAATGGACGGAAACGCCCTACACCGGGAAGAGCTACTTGCCCCACCCCACGCCGCGGGCGGCCTATGCCGGGATGATCACTTTCATGGACAAGCAGATCGGCCGCTTGTTCGCGTTGTTGAAGGAGTTGGATCTGGACGGGAATACAGTCGTCTTCTTCACCTCGGACAACGGCACGACTTTCCTGAAGGCTCAGGTGGATTTTGAGTTTTTCGATAGCGTGGGCGGATTGAATGGATTGAAGGGCTCGGTCTTGGAGGGCGGGATTCGCGTGCCGCTGCTGGTGCGTTGGCCTGGCAAGATCAAGCGCGGCGCGGTCGTGGATCACATCAGCGCGCATTATGACGCGATGGCGACTATCGCCGAAATCGGGGGAGCAAATGCGCCCGACGACACCGACGGGATCAGCTATTTGTCGACGCTAATGGGGCGAAAACAGAAGCCGCACGATTATCTGTTTTGGGACTACGCCGGTTATGGAGCTCAGTTGGCGGTGCGCCAGGGCGACTGGAAGGCGGTGCGGCGCGGGCTTAAGAAGAATCCAGATGCTCCGTTGCAACTTTTCAATCTGAAGGACGACCCCGCTGAGTCGCGCGATCTGGCCGGCGAGCGGCCGCAGATCGCAAAGCGGCTGGGGCGGATCATGCTCGACGCGCGCGAGAAGCCTGAGATCGAACGCTTTCGATTCGGGCAATATCGATAGATCCGGATCGTCACATCCCGACGAAGATCAGCAACATCGCCGAGCTGAAAAGAATCGCCGCAATGGCATAGCGAAAGGCGACTTCCGAGGTCCGGAAATGCGCCCAATTCCCCAGCGCGGTCCCGAGGAGAAACGCGGGCATGAGCAGAAGCAGCACCCGAAAGGTTTCCCGTGAGTAGAGGCCATTCCACCAGTTGGCGACGCCCGTCCAGGCGGAGGCAAAAAAGAATAGCGCGATGACCGTCGCGCGAAGTCGGGTCTTATCTGAAATCTGGTGCGCGAGATAGAGCATGACGATGGGGCCGCTCATCCCGAAGGCGCCGCCGAAAAATCCTCCGCATAGCCCAAAAACGATTCCCCAGCGATACGGGATCTTTAGTTGCACAGACTTTTTTGCGGTCATCGCCAGATAGATGGAGAAGAGCAGGACGACGCCCGCCAGGACTCCCTTGAGCAGTTCCTGATCGCCGAACGCGAGCGTAAAGGCGCCGCACATGTTGCCAACAAACATGCCGATGAGAAGACTGCCAACGTGGTGGTAATCCACATCCTTGTGGACCTTGGGCAGCAGCAGCACACTGATGGCGACTTCCAGCAGCAGCTGCATCGGCACAACGAACTGCAATTCCCAAAAGAGGGCGAGGAGGGGAATGCTGATCAGTCCGGCGCCAAATCCAGTGAGCGCGCGGATAAAGAACGCGACGAAGACGATGCCGCTGCCGTAGAGAATGGTAGAATCGACCACGTGGGCTCGGTGTGAGGCTCCTCAACGTTCGCTGGGCGTGGGCTTGCCGGCGGCTTTCTCGAAGGCGTTTCCCGCCCATGCTTTGACAGCCTTGGCGTGATGTTCTGAGGCGGTCGAATCGTTAAATTTCTTGAGACGTTCATCGTCCAGCGGCGTGCGAACGCCGAACTCGTTGACATAGGCGCCGGCCAGGGCCTCGGCGACGGAAGTGGCGATCGGGTATGGGATGGCCGCAAACTCCATTTCGTCGCCTGCAAAGCGGGGCAGAGCCGTGGATTTCCGCAGGATGTCCGTCAGTTGCTTGACCCGGGCGTCGTTGGCGGGATCGAGGTGAACTGCTCGGGCGAGATGGGTGAGCGCGGCGTTGGAATCTCCCGCGCTCGTCAGGTTTTCGAACAACTGCGCGTTCAGGTTCGCCTGTGCGATACGTTGTCGGTCGTTGTCGGTCTGACGTTTGTCGAATTCCGATTTGGAGAACTCCGCCGCGCTGTTCGCCTCGCCGATCAGATCGTGGGCTTCCTTGGCGAGCTTGAAGGAATACGTGGCAAAGCCCGCAAAGAAAATGAGCAACGCCAGAGCGCTGGCCAGCACAAGGGTCATCTGGATTTGCCCGCGGTCGTGATCGCGCTGCTTCAACTCGCCGAAGTCGATGCGAAGCATGCCGGCGGTGAGCTTGAGAAAGGCGTTGCGCCGACCGTCCTTGCCCGGGCGGGCGTCGGCCGCCGCCGGCGCGGTTGGCGTCTCGGTGATCTCGCCCTCGGCGTCGACTTCATACTTGATCGCCCGTGGGAGGCATTCTTCGCCAATCGGGTCCAGTCGGGAGGAGGCGTAGGGTTCGCCGCCGACGATGAGACACAAGGTCCGATGTTCGCGGCCCAGCGATTTAAATTTGCGAACTGCCTGGTCGACCCAGGGAGAAACAGCGGCCCCGGGCGAGCAGATGACCACAAGATAGCGGGATTCTCGAAGAGTCTTCTTGTCCTCGGCGGTGAGCGAGTTGGCGGCGTCGCCTCCGTCATTTCGGGCAATGATCGGGTCGATGCGGCGGGGGATCGGACCGTCGGCGGTGAGCTTGCCTGGAAAGGGCCGCGGAGTGCGAAAGATGCCGAGATGCTTGGTCAGCCAATTTTTCCAACGCTCGTCAGCCTGACTGTGGCAGATGAAGACCCAATTTCTGTATTCCTCGGGCTGTGGTTCAGAAGCCATGAATGAATCGATCTGCGGGTTAAATCCCCGAGTGTCGTCAGGCGGGACGGTAACAGATCGGCCGCATCGGAAAAGCTTAAAACGCTTGAACGCAATTGGATTCAAGGGATTGATTGGGCGATGGCGAAACTCCTCGAACAGCCCTTTTTTCGCAATACGGTGATGTGGGGTATTTTGCATTTCGTCGCGATCAGCCTGATGAGCGGTTTACTCTATCTGGTGATCCACATTTCGCCCCAGGCGGGCAATCTGGACTCGCTGATCCTGGTGTTGCACGCCATTTATAAGGCGTTGTACCTGCCCATTGCAGCGCTGCGCGGGCTTTGGCCCGGGGAAACTTCGCTCTCGGCCATTAACTTCTTTGCCCGGGCGGGGGGGAGCGTCCTGGTGGGCGTCGCGGTGGCATGGCTCATCGATTTGAGACACCGAAGAACGGTGGGTTAGTTGGCGCCTTTACAGATTCCGGCTTTACACCCGGGCTCCGAGACGACAAGACTTGGGCCTCACAAACCCGGTTGGTCATGCCAGAAATGGACCTGTAACCACACCGGCGACGCAGGCGCCCGCAGCGGATGCGATGAAGACGATTTATAAATACAAACTGAAGCTGGCCGAAGTGGTCGAAGTGGAAATGCCGACCGATGCGCGCGTCCTGACGGCTCAGACCCAGGGCGTCCATGTCTGGATCTGGGCCATCATCGACACGGATCCCCGCGACAAGGAGAAACGTCGCTTTGCCGTTTTAAAAACCGGCCAGCAGATTGGCTTGAACACGGACGTTCTCACGCACGTCGGGAGCGTGCAATTTGACGAAGGGGGACTGGTCTACCACGTGTTTGAATATCCCATGGACTGAACTGTAATTGCGTCCCGCTGAATGTGGACGCTGAGAACTGAGTTTCACCGACGACAAAGCAAGCAGCATCCCGACATAGAATCGGGTCCCACATATGGCCAACTACAAATTTGCCTGCTCCACCTGCAGCCAGCGGATCGCCTACGATGAAAATGCGTTTGGGCGTAAGATTCGCTGCCCCAACTGCAAATCCATCATCACGATTCCCGTGCCGGAAGGCCAGGCGCCGACGGCCCCGATCGCTCCCGTGGCAACCAACGCTCCAGCGGCGACGCCAGGCCCGAAACCGGCGGGACCGGTCGCGGCGCGGCCTGTTCCTGGAAAACCAGGCGTCGCGCCTCCTGCGAAGCCAGCCGGAGGCGGCAAGAAGTCCAAGAAGGGACTCTTCATCGGGTTGGGAGTGACCTTGGCGCTGGCTATCGGCGGAATCACCGCATTTTTTACGATGGGCGGAGGAGGGGAAAGCGACGACGGCGCGCCTTCGCTTTCGGCGGATACGGCCAAAGCCGACAGCGACGATTCGTCTTCCGCGCCCGATTCCGACCCTGAGCCGGCGAAAGACATGGCCGCGGCCGAACCGGCCATGGGCATGGGGAATTCGATGAATAGCGCCTTTGGCGATCCAGCTCCGGCGAAGGGCGGCGATCTCGCCTGGGTCCCGGAGAATTCGCAGCTCCTGATTTCCATTCAACCATCCGAATTGATGGGGGCTCCGCTGATCGCAAAACTTTTTGAGATGCAGCCCCAGGCCAAAATGGGAATTGCTGCTTTCGAGGGCCAGGCTGGAATCAAAATTGCAGACATCGATAGTGTCTTGTTCGTCATGAACGGATTTGATGAAGCCGCAAAAAGCGGTTTTAAGGAGTTTAAAGCGGCCAAAACGGTGGAGGCTCGCAAGGCGGTCGAGGAGAAATATAGCCAAGATCTCTACGCGATAATCAACCTGTCAAAACCGGTGGATTTCAATAGTTTGCCGATGATCGCACCTCAGCCGGAAGTGGAATACAATGGCGTGAAGTATCGCCGGATGGCTCCGCTGGGCGGGGCGCCTCCGGTGGCATTCTATGTCGCGAGTGACACGACCTTAATCGTGGGACGGGAAACGGGGGTCAAGAAATCACTCGACACCAAGGGCAATAGCCCGTCCGAAGGGAAGGGAATTGAGCGATTACGTCCCGATCATCAAGTAGCCATTTTGTTCAACCCGACAATAGAGACTCTGGGCCTGATGCGCAGCGAGGAGTTGCCGGATGAGCTGAAGGAGAATCCCATCGCCGGATTATTCGCGAAGCACATGAGCGGCGGCGCGCTATCGTTGACGTCCGGCAAGGCCGGCATCGATATTGAGGCAACGGTGAATGGCGACGACGCGGACGCGGCCAAACAGATCAACGATGCGGCGCAAGCAGGCATCGCCGGCCTGCCGGCGCAGTTGGAGCCATTCAAAGGCATGATTCCGCCGGCGCTCGCCGGGCCGGTCGCCGACCTGCTGAAGAGTCTTTCCTCCGTTGCGTCGGACAAGTCCGTCGAGCTGAGCCTGACCGTTTCCAATGAGATTTTCAGCCAAGAGGCGATCGGCGGTATCATGCAGATCGCGATGTCGCAGGGCGGCCCACCGGCTGGCGGGCAGCAACCTCCTCGGAAATCCTCCGGAAGCAGCGCGAATGCGCGGCCGAAAGCGAAGGAGCCGACGCCTGCAATGGCCAGTAGCGAGCCGGATAAGTCAGCGCCGCCAGCCGCGGCGCCGACCACCGCAGCATCGGACGCTCCTTCAGAGACGGTCGCGGTCGGCGATGCGCCGCCGGCCGCCGCCGCCGGGACCACTTCACCCACTGTAGGCTCCGGACGCGTCCTGCGGGCCTGGACGATGAACATACTCAACGCGAGCATTCCCGACGAGACCGTCGCCGGACAGATCAACGGAGTGAAGTTTACGACGGAAGCGGCAAAGGTCGAAAATGGGGTGCTGATTCTGCGACAGGGCGGCGTGAAGTATCCGGATTTGATCGTCGAAGTTCACAACATCCAACGAGCGGGGGAATTGCTTGACGGAAAAAAGTATGAGCTGCCGGTCGTGTCCGGTGTGGCCACGCCATCAGTGATCTTGAAGTGGCAGGATCCGAAGAAGCTGAGAATGACGACCCGTCCTTTTTATAACAATTTTGCGATCAAGCTTGAATTTGAAAAAATGGTGGACGGACGAATCCGGGGGAAGGTTTTCATCGCCGTGCCAGATGGACGGAAAAGCTACATCTCCGGCGCCTTTGACGCGGAAGTTTTCTAGTCGCATAGGGTGCGAGACGAAGCCTCACGGGCTGAGTCCGGAGCGGATTTCATTTGCAATTGTATCGTTTTCATACTCATTTACCCTCGGAAAAAGCGACACTTTTCACGTCGTTTTCTGTCTGATTACCCAGGCAGAACTGCATTCCGAAACTGATGGCCAGATACAAATTCTCCTGTCCTACATGCGCTCAACGTATCGCGCATGATGAGAACGCGTTCGGTCGGAAGATTCGTTGTCCTAAGTGCAAGACGATTCTGAGCATTCCCCATCCAGACGAGGCCACGCCGCCACCCGCAGCGCCCCTGCCCGCCGCTCCTGCGGGGGCCGCTGCCGGCGCGCCACCACCACCACCACCCGGAGCGCGGCCCCGGCCCGCCAAACCGCGAGGACCAGCCGTGCAAGTCAGGGCTGTCGGACCCGAGTCGTCCGGCGAGCCAGCCAAGTCAAAAAAGCCGCTCTATATTGCGATGGGCGTTGCCGCCGTCCTTGGCATCGTTGGATTGGCGGTGTTATTGGCTCCCAAATCGGATGAAGAGGATGTTTCCGGCGCCTTGCCATTGCCGGGTGGAGGAGAGCAGTCGGCCGAGCCCGTCATGGACGAGCCGGTTGGAACAGTGGAGCAGGAAGCGCCGACAAGAGCTCCCTTGAATCCGGACGATCTGGCCTTCATGCAGCGCAAATCCGAAGCGTTGTGGGTGATCAGGGTAGGGGACGCGCTTCGTTCGCCGGTTGGCCAGGCTGCCCTCGGAAACCTCGGACCCGGGCCCCGGACGGCCGTCAACCGGTTGAGGGACGGAGTCGGAATTGATCTTGAAGAAATCGATTATGTCGCTGTCGCCTTTTCGAAACTGACTCTGAGCGCGCGCTTCGCTTATGTCGAACAGAAGGCGTACCTGGAGCGGCGCATTGGAGTGACTCGCTCCAGCACCGCCCGAAAAAGGTTGGCACGCTCCCTCGAAAAACTGAGGCCGCCGCCGCCCTCGGCCATGCTGGCGAAAGTGCGATTTAAAGAAGTGGTGGATCTCGAAAAGCTGATGGCGAACGTCGAGGAAAAAGAGACCGGCGACAACGGCGGGAAGACCCTTTTTCGATTCAAACTTCCATCCGAACTCCGCGCCGCTTATCCGGTAAAGCTGGCGGCGTTTCAGATTGATGCGACGGATATCTTGGTTGGGCAGGAGTCGCTGGTCATCGAGGCCATGAATTCGCGTTCGGAGGTTTCGCTGGCGGAGTTGGGATTGAATCAAATCGATCTGGAGAGGGATGTGCTGATCGCGTTTGCGCCGTCATCCGATGGGAAGCGTCAGCTCAAAGCGATCATCGGCCACCAACTGCGCGATGAAAGTCGGCCCTGGTGGCTGCATCCGTCCATGCTGAGCGGCATGGATAAAATGACGAGTGGATTAGTCGCATTCGACTTGAATGGAAGCCTTGAAATCAAGGCTTCGGTCACCGGCGCGACCGAAGATCAGGCTCGGGATATCGCGGGCGCCATCAACGATGCGTTGCCGGCGATGATCACGAAGTTCGATATCGGCGTGGCGCATCTCCAGGCGGGATTGAGGCGGCCGTTGAGCGAGGCTGCAGGCAGTCTCAATGCCCGACAGGATGGCTTGCGTGTGGAGGGCTCCCTTTCTTTGCCTCGTGAAATGTTTGGGCACGGTTTGGACAATGTGTTGAAGGAGATGGATCTGGCTTCGCTCTTCATGCGAGGATCCGCCGCGACTCCGAATGCCGCGGAGGCTCCGGCTGAGGGGCCGTCATCGACCATCGAAACGCCAGCGATGGCCGCCTCGACTCGGGTTGAAACGGCCGCAGCGCGATCGAACTCCGGGGCAAGCGCGCCGAGGCCGGCGCCCGCGAACTCCAGGGCCGTCAGACCAACCGCTCCCAACCGGACTCTGCGAGGCTGGACGATGAATGTCCTCCACGCGGCGATTGCCGACAAGCCATTGATCGGGCGTATCGCGGGAAATTCTTTTGAGTCCGACGAGACTCTGCTTGAGAATGGCGTCTTGATTCTGCGCATGGGGTCGGAAGAGTCGCCGAATCTGATCGTAGAGATTCACAATCTTCAACGGCCCGGCGAGTCGATTGATGGAAAGACCTACGAGTTGCCGCATGTGTCCGGCGTCAATACGCCGGCGGTGTTTTTTCGCTGGCGAGATCCAAAGAAACTGGGAATGAACGTCCAGAGATTCTATAACGGCTTCGCGATCAAACTGGAGTTTGATCGAATTCGTGGAGGCCGCATTACGGGCAAAGTGTTCGTGGCCTTGCCGGATAGGAAAAAGAGCTATATCAACGGAACCTTTGACGCGGAAGCGCGTTAAACCGGCGCGGGACTTCTCAAACCGCCAAACCGTTTCATCAGAATTTTTTTCGCTTCTGAATTCGACGCTATTTGTGTTCAATGCCGCCGCTTGCCAGTTGGAGACTCGGGCAAATCATGGCGCTGGTCGCCGCCGTTGAACTGAATTCGAAGCGAACTCCGACGCGTCGCTGGCGGGAATCTTGAACACGAATCGAATAAGTCCAAATGTCAGGTCACAGTAAATGGTCCACGATCAAACGCGCGAAAGGCGCGAATGATGCGAAACGAGGGAAGGAATTCTCAAAACTGGCTCGAGAAGTCACGATCGCAGCGAAAGAGGGGGGCGGCGATCCTGACATGAACGCGCGGTTGCGGATGGTCATGTTGAAGTGCAAAGCCGCCAATATGCCCGCCGATAATGTTCAACGCGCGATTTCCAAGGGCGTCGGCGGCGGTGATGGCACTCTTTTCGAGGACTTGACCTATGAGATTTACGCGCCTCACGGCGTTGGTCTGCTCGCGGAAATCAGCACGGACAATCGCAACCGCACGGCAGCCGAGATTCGGAGCATTGTCAATAAGGCCGGCGGCAACATCGCCAGCGCAGGCTCGGTGAGCCGGCTTTTTGAGCGTAAAGGGCAAATCATGATTTCCCGCGATGCGGCGGATGAAGACGCGCTGATGGAGCTGGCTCTCGATGCGGGAGCTGAAGATTTTCGGGTGGAGGACGAAGGTTACGAGATCATCACGGATCCATCCGCCTTTGAGGAAGTTCACAAGCGCATTGAGTCCGAGAATATCAAGTGTGAAGCGGCCAGTGTGACCCAGCTTGCCCTTCCTGACACGATGACGCCCATCGAGGACGCCGCGGCGGCGCGCGCCGTGCTGAAGCTGGTGGAAGGGTTGGAGGATCAGGACGATGTGAAAGATCTGTATTCCAGCGCGGACATTCAGGTGGACATCGAGTGATCCCCGACGGGCCCACGGCGCCGCGTCATACGAGCTCCGTTGAATTTGCTTTCGAATTGCGCGGTCTCTAGAGTGCGTCCCGCATGGAAGAAGCGAAACTCAACCTGGTCGAGCGGTCCCTGGGCCGACTTGCCGAGGCGATCTATTATCGTCCTCGCTTCTTTTTCTATCCGATCCTGGCGCTGCTGTTCCTCAGTGTTTTCTATACGTATAACAATTGGAATGTCAGCACCAGTCGCAACGATCTGGTCGACGCCAAGGAGAAATACCATCAGAACTTCTTGAAATTTCGGACGGAATTTCCGTCCCAGGACGATCTGGTGGCCGTTGTCGAAAGCGGCGACATGATGAAAAACCGGCAGTTCGTCGAACGGCTGGCGATCAAGCTTGAGGCGCGGCCGGATGTGTTCACCAATGTTTTCTACAAGGGCGACCCGACGATGCTGGGTTCAAAGGGGATGCTGTTGATACCGGAGAAGGATCTCGAAACGATGCGGGACCTGCTGAGCGATTATCGGCCGTTGATGGAGCAGTTCGGACAGGCGACGAATCTCAATTCGTTGTTAACTCAGGTCAACCGCCAGTTCGCCGGCGCCGGCGATAATGACGCCGCTCGCAAGGACGCGGAATCCATGGTCGAGGGACTGCCGGCGTTGGAGCGGATTGTTCTGGAGGCCAAGGACAGTTTACGCCGTATTGGAACGCCGCCGTCCCCCGGCATTTACGCGTTGTTTGGATTGGGGGCGGAGTCCGAGAAGGAGTTTTACATCGCTTCGGATGACGGGCGCACTTATCTCGTCACCGCTCACGCGATTAGTTCGGACCTGGAGAAAGAAGCGGTCGAAACCATGCGCGAACTGGTTCGAGAGACGCAGACGGAGATCCCCGGAGTTAACGCTGGATTCACGGGAGAGCCGGTTCTCGAATTCGATGAAATGAAGCAGGCTGAGAGCGACACGATGCTCGCCGCAGTGGTGGCGTTGGCGATCGTGGCGATCATCTTCATCTACAGTTACAACGGGACGGGCCGGCCATTGAAGGCGACCATCTGCCTGTTGGTCGGGTTGGCGTACACCTTGGCCTTCACCATGGCCACGGTCGGCAGCCTTAATATTCTGACCATTACGTTTGCCCCCATACAGATTGGATTGGCGATCGACTTCGGCGTGCATCTGATTACTCGCTATGAGGAGGAACTGCGTGATGGCGCTTCGGAGCTCGACGCATTGCGACGTTCGATGACGCACACGGGCGTTGGTATTCTCACCAGCGGCATGACCACAGCCGGCGCTTTCCTGGCCATGGGTTTTACCGGCTTTAAAGGCGTGCGTGAAATGGGGATCATCTCTGGCGGAGGACTGATCCTCAGCCTGATTCCCATGATGATTTTGTTGCCCGTGCTGCTGCTGCGGGGACGGCAAAATCAGCTGGATAACAAGATGAAACGGGCGGGCGCCAGTTCGCGTGGTCGGATTGAACGATTTTGGCTGAGTCGACCGAAATGGGTCGTGGGGATCGGCTTTGCGCTCGTCGCGCTCTCCATGTCGCAGTTTCCCAAAGTCTATTTCGACTACAATTTGCTCCACCTTCAGACCAAGGACCTTCCGGCCGTGGAGTACGAAATGAAGTTGATGAACAATTCCTCAAAGTCGCTTCTTTTCGGAGCGGTGATCGCGGACTCATTGGAGGAGGCGGTTGCGCTTGAGCAACGAATCAACGCGCTTTCCGCCAGACCGGATCTGAGTTTGTTGTCGGTGGACTCTGCAAGCGAGATTCCTGAAAGCGGAGTCAATCAGGCGTTCATCGCCAGGTCGAAGGACAACGGCGCCTTGCATTTTAGAATATTCGACGCCGCTGGAAAAAGAATCGCGGACCGCTCCGAAGCGGAGCGGCCCGACCATTCCACGGAAATAGAAGCTCTGAAACGAAAACTGGCCGACCTCTGGGATCTGCCGCAGTTGGAGGCGGACGCGGAGACGGCGATCGTTGATGCCGTGGACGCGATTAACGACTACCCGCTTTCAACGATCGAAACGGTCAATTCCATGGGGAAGTATCTTACGGAGGATCAGGATCGGAAGCTCGAGTTGGTGGGTGAAATCAAGGATGTGCTCAAGCCGTTGAGTTTTCCTCCCGTGGACCTGGGGCCGGTTAACATTCCGGAATTGAGCGGCACGGTCTACTCATTGAACGGGTATCTTGGTCAGGCGTTGGTTGCGATCGGCGACGACGTTGAGAATCGGGTCCTGCGCAAAGCGTTGGAGTCTTTTGGTCGTTCGCTGCACGAGTTTCGAGTCGCGTTCAATGCGGTGGACAATAGTGGAGAGAACGCGAGAAAACTGACGGCCTTTCAACAGGCGCTCTTTCTCGATATTCGTGGGACTATGGAAGCCATTCGGACCCAGGATAACAGTCAGCGCCTGAACGTGGAGGATCTGCCCCCGACCTTGCGGGATCGATTTGTCGGCATCACAGGAAAGCACTTGCTGCAGGTTTATCCAAAGCGCGATGTCTGGGATCGTGAATTCCAGGAACGATTTGTGCGTGAGTTGCGAAGCATTGACGAGAACGCCACAGGCACGCCGGTCCAGTTGTATGAGTACACGACCTTGCTCAAGGACAGTTTTGTCGAGGCGGCGTGGTATTCGCTGGTGGCTATCGCGTTGCTGGTCTTTATTCATTTTCGAAGTGTCTCCTGCGTCCTGTTGGCGCTGTTGCCTGTGACGCTTGGCGCCTGCTGGACGGCCGGGGTGATGGGGTGGCTGGGAATCCCTTTCAATCCGGCCAACATCATGACCTTGCCGCTCGTAATTGGGATCGGTGTCACCAGCGGCATTCACATTCTCAATCGATTTGCGGAGGATGCGAATCCCAACATCCTGGCCAAGAGCACAGGCAAGGCAGTGTTGGTTTCGGCGCTGACGACCATGGCCGGATTTGGAAGTTTGATGCTGGCAAAGCATCAGGGCATCGAGAGCCTGGGTTACGTCATGTCGATCGGCGTGGCGGCTTGTATGCTGGCGGCTTTGACCTTTCTAACCGCCTTGTTGTCATTGCTGACGAAGATGGGGTGGAGCATAAAAAAACCCAGTAGCGACGAGAAACTCACCGCTACTGGGTTGGGAGGAACCGAGGTAAAGAGCCTCAATAAACGCGGTTAAAATAATCGAATGAGTTGGGTTGTCAACGCTATTTTTTGATGAAAAATTCAGAACTAGCCACTAACAGGAATAACGTTATCGTTAACTTG
>JBLHKZ010000037.1:0-29403 GCA_047618185.1 Limisphaerales bacterium | reverse complement strand
TTTTCCTCGGGCGCGAGGTAGAGCGTGCTGAGAATGCCGCGATTCACCGGAATCAGATGCGGCGTAAATTGAATAATGATTGGAGCGCCGGCCGCGATGGAAAGCTCCTGCTCGATCTCTGATAGATGCCGGTGCTTGGGGACGCCGTAGGGGCGCACGCTTTCATTGCATTCGACGAACAAATATCCTAGGTCGAGCTTGCGGCCGGCTCCGCTTACTCCGCTCATGGAGTCGGCGATGATGCCGGTCTGTTTAATCAGGCCCGCCTTGAGCAGCGGAATGGTCGGGAGCAGGATGCTGGTCGGATAACAGCCTGGCGAGGCGACGATCTGCGCCTTCCGAATGGACTCGCGGTAGACTTCGGGCAGGCCGTAGACGGCGCTCTTGAGAAGCTCGGGAGCCGGATGCTCATTGCCGTAGAATTCCTCGTAGACATCGGTGTCGTTGAGCCGGCAATCCGCGCTCAGGTCGATGACCCGGCAACCGAGTTCGAGGAGTGGCTTGGCGAATTCCGCGGCCACGCCGTGGGGCAGGGCAAGAAAGACGATTTCCGCGTCGCGGGCGATCAGTTCGGCGACGGGATCGCGAAAGTGGATTTCATTTGCGTGAGCGTATTGCGCAAAGCGGGGGAACACTTCGGCGATGGTTTTGCCGGAGTATTGCCGCGACGTGACGACGCTGAGATCGAT
The DNA here is from genome assembly GCA_047618185.1 of Limisphaerales bacterium. Taxonomy (GTDB): domain Bacteria; phylum Verrucomicrobiota; class Verrucomicrobiia; order Limisphaerales; family JAYPEY01; genus JAYPEY01. The sequence goes on along the minus strand of JBLHKZ010000037.1, from coordinate 28,714 downwards.
GCCGGGATGCGAGAGGGTAAGCCGGACAAGTTCCTCGCCGGAGTAGCCTGAGGCTCCAACGATTCCCACTCTGACTGGGTTGGCTGATGACATGGTTTTGGTTGGGACAAAAAAAGCCCCGCGGGAAAAGTTCCGCGGGGCTTTTTGAAAGAGATTTCGATTCGCTTACCGCTTGCTGAATTGGTGGCGCTTGCGAGCCCCGGGCTGGCCGTATTTCTTGCGCTCGCGCTGGCGGGAGTCACGCGTCATGTAGCCAGCGGCCTTGAGAGCCGGGCGATGTTCGGGGTCGACGATGACCAGAGCGCGAGCGATGCCGTGACGAAGGGCGACGGCCTGGCCGCAGAGCCCGCCGCCACTGACTTTGACGCGAACATCGAACTTGTTCTCGTTATCCGTCACTACGAAGGCCTGCATCGCGACGGTGCGTTGGTCCTCAAGGCAGAAATAATTGTCAAACGCGCGGCCGTTGACGGTGACTTTGCCGGCGCCGGGCGAAATGCGCACGCGAGCGACAGCCGTCTTGCGGCGTCCCGTCGTGACGATTTCTTTGGTGTTGGGATCGATCGATACCATAAAGCTGGAGTATTCGGATTAAGAAAGGGCGAGCGGCGCGGGTTGCTGCGCGACGTAAGGATGCTCGGCGCCATTGACGACCTTGAGCTTGGTCAGCATTTTGCGGCCGAGGCGGTTCTTGGGAAGCATGCCCTTGACCGCCTGCATGATCAGCCGCTCGGGGTGCTTGGCGCGGATGTCGGCGACGGTGCGGGTCTTGTGACCGCCCCGGTAGCCGGAGAAAGAGTGGTAGGTTTTCCCGGTTTCCTTCTTGCCGGTGAGGCGAACCTTTTCGGCGTTGACAACGACAACAAAATCGCCGGCGTCAATGTGCGGTGTAAACACGGGTTTGTTCTTTCCGCGAAGAACATCGGCGATTTTTACGGCGACGCGGCCCAGTACCTGATCGTTCGCGTCGATCAGATGCCAGTCCCGTTTGTCGACGTCAATTTTTGGCAAATACGTTTTCATGTGATTCCCGAATAATGAGCGCAGGAGAGTAGCAAAACAGGTATGCGCGTCAACAGACAAATAGAAATTAATTTGTCGCCAGCGAAAGCGGCGATCAGTCGGTCGATCCGCCCAGTTCCTGGACCTTTTTTTCCAGATGTCGGATGCGTTTGATCAGGTCGGGCAACTGCGCGACCGCGATAAATTGACGTTTCATCTGACGATGGGGGCGGGCGGGCGCGCCCAGCCAGACCTCGCCGTCAGGAATGCTGTTCATCACGCCGGCCTTGGCCATCACGGTGACCTGGTTGCCGATTTTCAGATGACCAGCCACGCCGGCCTGCGCGGCGATGGTGGTGTAATTTCCGATTTGAGTGCTGCCCGCAAATCCCGCCTGGGCGACGATGATGCAGTTTTCTCCCACTTTCAGATTGTGCGCGATCTGCACGAGGTTGTCGATTTTCGTGCCTTTGCCGATCTCGGTTGAGCCGAGCGCGCCGCGATCGATGGCCACGCCGGCGCCGATCTCCACGTCGTCGTGGATGACGACGTTGCCAACTTGCGGGATCTTATGATGCACGCCGGAATCGAAAACGTAGCCGAATCCATCGGATCCGATGATCGTGCCGGCATGAATGCGGACGCGCTTTCCGATTTGTGTGCGCGGATAGAGTGTGACGTTGGGGAACAGATGCGTTCCCTCGCCCAGCGAGCAGTCGTGGGCGATGTTGGAACCGCTTTGAACGACCACGCCGGCGGCCAGCTTCGCGTTTTCGTGAATGACGCAGTGCGGGCCCACATGCGCGGTTGGGTGAATCTCCGCCGAATCCGCCACGACGGCGGAAGTATGCACGCCCGCTGAGAATTTCTTCTCGGGAAACAGGAGGGGCAAGACATGGGCGAAGGCCAGTCGCGCGTTCTTGACGCGGATCAGTGTCTTTTCCTCCGAGGTGAAATCGCCGCTGACCAAAATAGCCGAGGCTTCGCTCTGTTCCGCCCGGGCGAAAAAGTCCTCGTTTTCGGCGAAAGTCAGGTCTCCGGGCCGCGCGATATCCGCCGGCGCGAAGCCATGCAGTTCGATGGCGCCATCGCCGGTGACTTCGCCCTGAACTTTGGCGGCAATTTCGGCGACGGTAAATGTGGGTTTAGAGTCCGCGCTCATTGACGATGGTGTTTTTTTCTCCCAGGACGATGACTTTGGGTTCCCAGTTTGCCGCGTCAGCTTCGTTGACGTTGGCGAAGGACATGATTGTGAGCAGGTCGCCCGGTTTCCCGAGAAGGGCGCAGGCTCCGTTGAGCACGATGGCTCCCGATCCGGGTTTGCCGCGAATCGCGTAAGTCTCGAATCGCGACCCGTCGGCCATGTTGCCGCACAGGATTTTCTCGTGATGGAGGAGCCCCACTTTGGCCATCAGATTCGCGTCGATGGTCATGCTGCCTTCGTAATCGACGTGACCGCCGGTCACGGCTGCTCGGTGGATCTTGGATTTTAGTAGCTGCAATTGCATTGGAAACGAGCGGGAGGCTTTCACCGAGCTGGATTGTTCGGCAAGCGAAAAATTGTCAGAGTTGGGGAATTCGTCGGCCGACCTGGACCGGCTGCGGGCGAGTGTGTGATTCGTGCTTGCATTGAGAATCTCGCTTTGGGACAAAAGCGCCGGTTTTCGTCCGGTCCTATGGAGCGGTTTGAACATCCAATAAAGACGAAAATTTCAATTCAATCATAGTCATGGCAAAGAAAAAGAGACCCCATTTTCGCGTTGGAATGATCGGCTATCGATTCATGGGCAAGGCGCACTCCAACGGTTGGCGTCAGGCTCCGCGCTTCTTCGATCTGGACGCGGATATCGAGATGCACACGGTTTGCGGCCGCAATCCCCGCGATCTGGGCGCCGCCCAGAAGCAATTCGGCTGGGCGAACAAGTCGACCGACTGGCGGGCCGTGGTCGAATCACCGGACATCGATATCGTCGACATCAACACGCCCAACGATTCCCACGCTGAGATCGCTATTGCCGCCGCCCAGGCGGGCAAGCATGTGCTTTGTGAGAAACCGCTCGCGATGGACGTCAAGCAATGCGAGAAGATGGTTGATGCGGCCAAGAAGGCGAAGATCGTCAACATGGTCTGCCACAATTACCGGCGAATTCCGGCCGTCGCTCAGGCCAAGAAGATGATTCAGGACGGATCGCTGGGTAAGATCTACCACTACCACGCTCGCTACGCTCAGGATTGGATCGTGGATCCGGATTTCCCGCTGGTCTGGCGGATGCAAAGCAAAATCAGCGGCAGCGGCGCCCATGGCGACATTTGCGCGCACATCATTGATCTGGGACGCTATCTTTGCGGTGAGTTCGATGAGGTGTCGGGCCTGTTGAATACGTTCATCAAGAAACGCCCCCTCGAGAATCAGGGTGGCAAAGGGCAGGGGTTGAGCGCCAAGGGCAGCAAGAAGATGGGCAAAGTCACGGTTGACGACGCATCGCTGTTTATTGGCCGATTCAAGAGCGGTGCGTTGTGCAATCTCGAAGCCACGCGCTTTGCATTGGGCCGCAAAAACAACATTGTTTTCGAGATAAATGGCTCAAAGGGGTCGTTGACCTTCGATTTTGAAGACATGAACCGCCTCAAGTTTTTCGACAATACCAGCCCGGCCGATCAGCAGGGCTTCCGCGATATTCTGGTGACCCAACCGGGTGGAGCGCATCCGTTCGTTGGCAACTGGTGGCCGCCGGGGCACATCATCGGCTACGAACACACTTTCGTGCACACCGTCGCCGACTTCGTTAATGCGTGCGTCAAAGGGCGTTCCATACAGCCTACTTTCGAGGATGGCCTGAGGAATCAGCGCGTGATGGAAGCAGTCGAGAAATCGGCCAAGACGCGCAAATGGATCAAAGTCTAGTCGATCACCATGGAGTATCCCAATTTCCATGACCGCGACGGCTTTATTTGGTTCGATGGCGAACTGATCCCGTGGCGCGAGGCCAATCTTCACGTGCTTTCGCACGGATTGCACTATGCCTCTTCGGTGTTTGAGGGAGAGCGCGCCTATAATGGAAAAATCTTCAAACTGCGGGAGCATTCCCAACGATTGATCGATTCGGCGTCGGCGTTGGAAATGGATATACCCTTTTCCGTCGAGGCGCTGGACGAGGCGACCCAAAAAACGGTTGAAGCCAACGGATTGGCAAATTGCTACGTGCGGCCCGTCGCCTGGAAAGGCAGCGAGCAGATGGGCGTGATAAATACCCAGGGAAACACCCATGTTGCGATCGCAACCTGGCCCTGGGATTACATTTCCGCCGAGGTTTGGGGGAAAGGGCTGCGACTTTGTGAGGCGCGTTATCGAAAAATGAGCAATGAGTGCTTTCCGGCCACTGTGAAGGCCGCCGGGCTCTACACGGTGAATACGCTCAACAAGAATCAAGCGCAGCGAAAGGGTTACGACGATGCGTTGGTGTTGGGCTCACGCGGCAAGATTGCGGAATCGACATCGGCGAATATCTTTCTGGTGATCGACGGAAAGCTGCACACTCCCATTCCCGATTGTTTCCTCAACGGAATCACGCGGCAGACGGTGATCAAATTGGCCGCGAGCGAAGGGATCGAAGTGATGGAGCGCGATATTGAGCCAAATGAACTGGCGGCGGCTTCCGAAGTGTTCCTGACGGGAACAGCGGTGGAATTGACGCCCGTGTCGCAGATCGATTTTGAAGAGAAGCATTTTAAATTTACCGTTGGCGGGCCGGTGGAAAACCGCCTGGTCGATGCGTTCCGCGAATTGACCGGGATGGTCGCCAAGGCCGCGACGGTCTGATTTGCTGTTCGCGACCGTGCCGATCCTCATATAAATGCGCGATCGGTGTCTTTTGAAACGTTTCAACTTGTTGTGAATAGGCGTGTTACGCTTAAATTCTGGCAGAAAAAACAGGGTCAAAAAAAAAGGCAAAAAAGTTTGACACAAAAATGGGGGCTGCCTAAGTTCCCCGCTCTGGTTTTTTAGTCCGAAAAGCAACATTAGATTCCGATGGCCGTTTTCTCACTTCGAGAAAGGGAGAGGCCGAGGGAATTTTTTCGTCTTTTTTGGCCTCCAGAACATTGAATTTGCAAACGTGAGCCCATGTAGCTCAGTTGGTAGAGCGCATCCTTGGTAAGGATGAGGTCACCAGTTCGAATCTGGTCATGGGCTCCAGTTGTTAATCAGTAACCATCAGTAAACCAATAAACAGTAGATAGGAAAAGCAATGGCAAAGGAAGCCTTCGAAAGAACGAAACCGCACGTCAACGTCGGAACCATAGGGCACGTTGACCATGGAAAGTCGACGCTAACCGCCGCGCTGGTGGCCGCGCAGTCCCGCAAGGGCCTGGCCGAACCGGTCGACTATGCGACGATCACCAAGGGTGGCACGGTCCGTGACGAATCCAAGACTGTCACCATTGCCGCTTCCCATGTGGAGTACGCCTCCGAGACGCGCCACTATGCGCACGTCGATTGCCCGGGGCATGCTGACTATATTAAGAACATGATCACGGGCGCGGCCCAGATGGACGGCGCGATCTTGGTTGTGGACGCTTCCTCCGGTCCGATGCCGCAGACCAAGGAGCACGTTCTCCTGGCTCGTCAGGTTGGCGTTCCGGCCATCGTGGTATTCATGAACAAGGTCGACTTGGTTGACGACGAAGAGTTGCTCGACCTGGTTGAAATGGAAATTCGTGAACTGCTGAGCAAGTATGATTTCCCGGGCGACGACATCCCGGTCATCCGCGGCAGCTCCAACGCCGGCCTTGAGGGCACGCCCGAAGGCGAGAAGCAAATTCAGGAGTTGCTCGACGCGATCGACACCGCGATTCCGTTGCCGGAACGCGAGACCGACAAGCCATTCCTTATGTGCATTGAGGACGTCTTCGCGATTGAAGGTCGCGGCACGGTCGTTACCGGACGCGTCGAGCGCGGCGTTCTCAAGAAAATGGAAGAAGTCGAGATCGTCGGCATTCGCGAAACCCGCAAGACAATCGCCACCGACATCGAGATGTTCCGCAAATTACTGGACGACTGCCAGCCCGGCGACAACGTCGGCGTGCTGCTACGCGGCGTCAAGAAGGACGAAGTCGAGCGCGGTCAGGTTTTGGCTAAGCCCGGCTCGATCAAGCCGCACAACAAGTTCAAGGCTGAGATTTACGTTCTGAGCAAGGATGAGGGCGGTCGTCACACGCCGTTCTTCAGCAACTATCGCCCGCAATTCTACTTTCGCACGAGTGACGTGACCGGAAGCATCTCGCTGCCTGAGGGCGTCGAGATGGTCATGCCGGGCGACAACGTTTCCCTGAACTGCGAAATGATTAGCGCGGTAGCGATGGAAAAAGGCCAACGATTCGCGATTCGAGAAGGCGGCAAAACGATCGGCGCCGGGCGAGTGACCGATATCGTCGTAGAATAATACATAAGTGACGACGGGAACGGTTGTCAGGCGCGGGCCAGTCGATCTGGTCCCGCCGCTTCGATCGAACCTGTGGAAACAACCTTTAGACGGACTGATAGGGTGGTAGCTCAATTGGTAGAGCAACGGTCTCCAAAACCGTCGGTTGGGGGTTCGAGTCCCTCCCGCCCTGCCAGGCTCTATCCGAGTCGGAGGGGTGGCAGAGTGGTCGAATGCGGCGGTCTTGAAAACCGTTAAGGCGAAAGCCTTCGGGGGTTCGAATCCCTCCCCCTCCGCCAACAAAAGACAATAGCTAATGGGCGAATATAGTTCGGTAATAATTTGGTCGCTGGTCCTCGTAGTCATCTTCGGATGGGCGTGGAGGGCGGGGCATTTGATGCGCCTCCGAAAATATGTGTCAGAGACCAAAGAAGAGCTTCGCAAGTGTTCGTGGCCCACGAAGCAGGAACTTAAAGGCTCGACGGCAGTCGTTATGGTTTCTATCGCGCTCCTCGGTGTTTTCACGTTTGTGATCAACGAGGTGATCCAAAAAATAATCACGTTGATCATGGCCTGAGCGGCCAGAAAAAAGCACCATAATGCAGAGTCAATGGTTTGTAATCCATACGCTGTCCGGCCAGGAAGCCAAGGTCAAGGCCAGCATCGAGAAGCGTCTGGCATCCGAGGAGATGGAGGAGCTCATCGACGAGGTGCTCGTGCCCATGGAAAAGGTCGCGGAGGTGCGGGCGGGGAAGAAAACCGTCACTCTGCGTAAGCTCTATCCGGGGTATATCTTCATCCTCATGAAGTTGTATGATGACAATAAACGGGTGATCGAAGGGCCGTGGTATTACATCCGTGACACGCAAGGGATCATCGGATTTGTCGGCGGAGATCGCCCCGAGCCCACGCCGGACGACGAAATCGAAAGCATCAAGGATCAGATTTCGGATTCGGAAGATTCCGAGAAACCGAGAGTGAGTTTTGAGGTTGGGGAGACAATAAAGATTAACGACGGACCGTTCCTGAATTTTAGCGGCGACATCGAAGAGATCGAGCCGGATCGCGGTAAGTTGAAAGTGACGGTAAACATTTTTGGACGCAACACGCCGGTCGAACTGGAATACTGGCAGGTCGAAAAGGCATAATCATATGGCAAAGAAGGTAGTCGGACAGATTAAATTACAGATCCCCGCGGGACAGGCGAATCCAGCGCCGCCGGTCGGGCCAGCGCTCGGTCAGCACGGCGTGAACATCATGGGTTTCTGCAAGGAGTACAACGCGAAAACCAAGGACCAGGCTGGCCTGATTATCCCGGTTGTGATCAGCGTTTATCAGGATAAATCCTTTACGTTTATCACCAAGTCGCCGCCCGCGGCCGTTTTGCTCAAGAAAGCGGCCGGTATTGCCGCCGGCTCGAAGGAGCCAAACAAGGACAAGGTTGGCAAGGTGACACGCGCACAGGTCCTGGAAATTGTTAAAACAAAAAGGGACGATTTGAACGCGAGCGACGACGAAGCCGCCATTAAAATCATCGCCGGAACGGCCCGCAGCATGGGCATCGAAATCGAAGGCTAAAACAGGCGGCGAAGAAAAAGAGCGCCCCATACCCGCAACAGTCATGGCAAAAAAAGCTAGTAAACGATATCAGAAAGCCCAGGAGGCTGTGGACGCCAACGCGGTTTACGCGTTGGAATCAGCCGTCGAAGTGATGGGCAAGTTTCCCAAGGCCAAATTCGACGAAACAGTTGAACTTGCAATGCACCTCGGAATCGATCCGCGCAAATCGGACCAGATGGTTCGAGGCACGGTCCCGCTTCCCCACGGCAGCGGCAAGCAGGTCAACGTGTTGGTTTTCGCCAAACCTGGGCCGGGCGCCGACGCGGCGACTGCCGCTGGCGCGGAGCATGTGGGTTTTGAAGACATGCTGGAGAAGGTCAAGGGCGGTTGGGTTGATTTTGATGTCGCCGTCGCGACGCCCGACGCCATGTCTGAAGTTCGCAAACTGGGCAAAGTGCTCGGACCGCGCGGATTGATGCCCAACCCGAAGACCGGCACGGTCACCGACGATACGGCCGCCGCCGTTGCCGCCGTCAAGGCTGGTCGAGTGGAATTTAAAGTCGACAAGACCGGCAATCTCCACGTTCCCGTGGGTAAGCTGGGTTTCGAACCCGCGAAGCTCGTTGAGAACACGCGGGCTGTTATTGACGCCGTGTTGAAAGCAAAACCGGCTAGCGTCAAGGGTCGTTTCGTGCGCACTTGCACCATGTCGGCGACGATGAGCCCTCCGGTCCGCGTCGAATTGAAAGAGCTCCAGGCGGCCGACTGATAACCTTTAAGAGGAAAATTTGATCCCATGCGCGAAGAAAAGAAAATCATAACCGCCGAATACGTCGAATGGCTCAAGTCCTCGCCGTATTTCATCATCGTCGAGTTTACCGGATTGACGGTCGCTCAATTTGAAGAATTGCGACATCGCCTACGCGACGCCAAGGCCGAACTGCACGTCGTCAAGAACACGATCCTGAAAATCGCCGCCGAAGAGACCGGAGTGAGCGATCTGGAAGGCTCCCTGAAAGGGCAACTCGCCGTGGTCTTTGGCGAGGGGGAGATCCCCGGCGCGGCCAAGATTCTCAAGAATTTCCAATCGGAGTTCGAGAAGCCCCAGCTTCGCTTCGGCTATCTCGACAACACCCGGTTGGAGAAGGCCGATCTCGAAACGCTCGCGGAACTACCGTCGATGGACGTGATGCGGGCGCGCTTGCTGGGCACGATTCAGGGGGCGGCCCAGAAACTGGTTGGCACGATCAACGAGCCGGCCACGCGAATCGCGCGGGTCTTCAAGGCCTACGCCGAGAAAAGCGAATAACATCGCTCTTCGATTCTGGGCTTCGATGCTGGCGTCGCCAAAGTGACGTCGGAATCCCCCAGGGTTTACGAACTGGAAAGTAGAAAATTTCATCGCCGGTCGGTTCCGGCGTGAAGACAAACAACGCAACGAAATAGTAAATCGTCGGCCTCATGGCCATGAGCTGAAACCGACCGGGGCTCCGGACGGCGACGAGACTGAAAGACAAAAACATGGCTGATATTGATAAAATCGCGGAAGAGCTCGGCAAGCTGACCATTTTGGAAGCGAACGACCTCGTTAAGAAACTCGAAGAAGAATGGGGAGTCGAAGCCTCGGGTGGCGGCGGCATGATGATGGCTATGCCGGCGGCCGGCGGCGGCGCTGAGGCAGAAGCTGAAGAGAAAACTGAATTTGACGTCGTCCTGTTGGGCGATGGCGGCAAGAAGATCCCCGTCATCAAGGCAGTGCGCGAAGTGAAGCCCGGCCTGGGCTTGGCGGAGGCCAAGAAACTTGTGGAAGAGGCTCCGAAAGCTATCCTCGAGGCTGTCACCAAGGACGAAGCCGAGGCGGCGAAGAAGAAGCTCGAAGAAGCGGGCGCGAAGGTCGAACTCAAATAATTACTCCGATCGCGGCGGAGCGGCGCCGGGCCGTCCGTTCCGCCGCCTTTTGATTTACGAAGGTCCTTGTCGAGACGGAAACGAAAACTGATCAGACACGCGGCAGTCGCGCGTCAGTTCGCGGGAAGCGAGCTGGCCTCGACGGCTTTTTGTATTTTGCAGAACGGCAACATTGAATAACCCGGCGCGCAACTCCGGGCCAGCCAACGAATAATATGTCACCAAAAATAGTTGAACGAATTAACTTCGGTAAAATCAAGGAGGTCCTCACGCCTCCTAATTTGATCGAAATTCAAAACGATTCGTACCGGGAATTCCTGCAATCGGAAATCGCCCCGTCCCGACGCAAGAATGTTGGACTCCAGGCCGTTTTCAAAGAGGTGTTCCCGATTGAAAGCTACGATGGCAAGACGGTGCTCGATTACCACAGCTACGAAATTGGCGAGCCCAAACAGACCTGGCTGGAATCATTGCGTGAAGGCGTGACCTATGGCGCTCCGTTGCACGTCACTTTTCTATTGAAGGAAGACGGCGGCGCTCGTGAGGAGAAGGTTTTCATGGGAGAGCTTCCGCTCATGACGCCTCAGGGAACCTTCGTGATCAACGGAGCTGAGCGCGTCATCGTCAGTCAGTTGCATCGCTCACCCGGTTTGGCCTTTGAAGAGACGATTCACACCAACGGCAAGAAACTTCACTCTTTTCGCATTATTCCCGATCGCGGGTCCTGGTACGAAGCGCAGTTCGACACGAGCGACATGCTCTATGTCTACCTTGACCGCAAGAAGCGCCGCCGAAAATTTCTGACTACGACGCTATTTCGTGCGTTGAGCTTTCTCGATCCCGGATACGAGAAGGAAAAAGACAAGATTCGCGGCACGGATATGGACGTGCTCAAACTCTTCTACGAAATCGAGTCACTCAGCCTGAAAGAGGCGGAAAAACTTGAGGAAATCCAGAACAAGGTTCTGGTCGAAGATGCGATTGATGCTGAAAAAGGCATCGTTGTCGCCCGCGCTTTTGAGCCGCTTTCCAAGGCGGTCGTCAAGCAGATCGCCGAGCTCGGCGTCAAGAAGGTGAACGTCGTCGACACCTCGGCCGATGACGGCGTCGTCATCAAGATTCTCAAAAAGGATCCGACCAAGAACGAAGAAGAGGCGTTGAAGGATATTTATCGCCGCCTCAGGCCTGGCGATCCGCCCACTCCGGCCAACGCCCGCGCCCTCATCAAACGACTTTTCTTTGACGCCAAGCGTTACGACCTCGGTCGAGTGGGCCGTTACAAGATTCATCAGAAGCTGGGTCTGAACGGCGACTTGAATGTCCGCACGCTGACCAAGGAAGACTTGGTTGAAGCCACGAAATACCTGCTTCGCCTTAAGAATGGCGACGGCACCCTAGACGACATCGACCATCTCGGCAGCCGGCGCGTTCGCACCGTTGGCGAGTTGCTCGCCAATCAGTGCCGAGTCGGTCTGGCGCGCACCGAGCGTCTGGTCAAGGAGCGCATGACGCTCTTCGATCAGGAAATGGACACGATGACGCCGGCGAAGCTGATTAATCCGAAGGCCCTGTCGGCAGTGATTCGGGATTTCTTCGGTCGCAGCCAGTTGTCGCAATTCATGGACCAGATTAATCCGCTGGCCGAGTTGACGCACAAACGTCGTTTGTCCGCGCTCGGACCCGGTGGCTTGTCGCGTGATCGCGCCGGATTTGAAGTCCGCGACGTGCATCCTTCCCATTATGGCCGTATCTGCCCGATCGAGACCCCTGAGGGTCCTAACATCGGACTGATCGCCTCACTCGCAACATTCGCCCGCGTGAATGATTTCGGTTTCATTGAAACGCCTTACCGCAAAGTTGCCAAAGGGCGAGTCAGCACGGAACTGGAATACCTGACCGCCGATCGCGAGGAGCAGTTCATCGTCGCCCAGGCGAACGCCCCGATTGATGAGAAGGGAAAGTTTCTGGGTGAGCGCGTCCCTTGCCGCTCTCGCGCCGACTTCATCGACGTGGATCCGAAAGACGTGCATTACATGGATGTCTCCCCGAAACAGCTTGTTTCCGTGGCTGCGGGCTTGATTCCGTTTTTGGAGCATGATGACGCCAATCGCGCGTTGATGGGTTCGAACATGCAACGTCAGGCCGTGCCGCTCTTGATCACTGAGAAACCCTTTGTTGGCACCGGTCTCGAGATCAAGGTTGCGCAGGATTCCCGCGCAGTAACGTTGTCTACCTCAGCCGGCATAGTCGCTTCGGTCACCGGCGATCGCGTGATCGTGACCAAGGACGGACAGATTCCCGAGACGAAGAAGAAGCTCAAGGACGATCCGGAACACGGAATCAACGTCTACGACATTCGCAAGTTTCAGCGTTCAAACGCCGCGACCTGCATCAATCAGAAGACTCTGGTCAAGAAGGGGCAGGTTCTGAAAAAGGGCTCGGTCATCGCTGACGGCCCTTGCACGGACGGCGGCGAACTGGCGCTGGGCCGCAATGTCCTCGTCGCGTTCATGCCGTGGAATGGCTACAACTTTGAGGACGCGATTCTGATCAGCCAACGAATCGTAAAGGACGACGTCTATACCTCGATTCACATCGACGTATTTGACGTCGGCGCTCGCGACACCAAACTCGGCCCTGAGGAAATTACCCGGGACATTCCAAACCTGGGCGACGAAGCGCTGGCAAACCTCGGACCGGACGGCGTGATTCGCATCGGGGCCGAAGTGAAGCCGGGCGATATTCTCGTCGGCAAAATCACGCCCAAGAGCGAAACGGAGCTGGCTCCCGAAGAGCGCCTGCTGCGCGCCATTTTTGGCGAGAAAGCGGCGGATGTTAAGGACACCTCCCTGAAAGTTCCGTCCGGAACTTACGGCATCGTAATGGATGTCAAGGTTGACAACAAAAAGGAGTCGGAGCGCATCCGTACATCTGCTTCCGGCGAAGCGAAGAAGCACGGCAAGCAGGTCGAAGAGGAGCACAAGACCAAGATGGGGGAATTGCGTGAGCAGCTGACCGAAGCGCTCAGCAACATTCTTCTCGGTGAAAAGATTCCGCTCGATGTGGTTAATTCCGAGACTGGCGAGATCATCATTCCAGCGAATCGCAAAATCACCAAAACCCTGCTTCGCAAATTGGCGACCGTTTATGATCGGATCGAAATTGATCCGTCGCCCATCCGCAACAAGATCAACGAAATCATCGGCAGCTTTAAAAAACGCTTCGACGACCTGCAGATGCAGTACGACGAGGAGATCGAGCGCGTCGAATCCGGCGATGGCTTCGATCCGGGCATTATCAAGGCGGTGAAGGTCTACATCGCCTCGAAGCGCAAGCTCTCCGTTGGCGATAAAATGGCCGGTCGCCACGGAAACAAGGGCGTTATCGCCAAGATCGTCGCTGAAGAGGACATGCCGTATCTCAAGGACGGCACTCCGGTCGACATCGTGTTGAATCCGCTGGGCGTTCCGTCTCGCATGAACGTCGGACAGATTCTCGAAACTCATCTGGGGTGGGCGGCCCAGCGTCTTGGACTGCATTTCGCGACGCCGGTTTTTGACGGCATCGCAGAGGACAAGATCTGGGAATACATGAAAGAGGCCGATCTGCCGAGCAACGGCAAAACCCACCTCTACGATGGGCGCACGGGCGACAAATTCGATCAGGAAGTCGTTGTCGGCTACGTTTACATGCTCAAGCTGGGGCATCTGGTCGCGGACAAGATTCACGCTCGCGCCGTCGGTCCTTATTCTCTCGTTACGCAACAGCCGTTGGGCGGCAAGGCTCAATACGGCGGGCAGCGATTTGGCGAAATGGAAGTGTGGGCGATGGAAGCCTATGGCGCGGCCTACACCTTGCAGGAACTGCTCACGGTGAAGTCCGACGACGTTCAGGGCCGAACCCGCATCTACGAGAGCATCGTCAAGGGCGACAACTCACTTGAGGCCGGCGTGCCCGAGTCGTTTAACGTGCTGGTCAAGGAGATGCAATCCCTTGGCCTCGACGTGAAAATCGGCTACTCGAACCCGATCGACCAGCAAGCGGCCAACGACCGCGACGCGCTGGCTTTGATCTAAGCAAATCCCGAAGCGGCAATAACCACTCAACTGGAATAAGATTTATGATCAGCACCAAAGAAAACGCCCGTGAACTGCTCGGGCTGGAGACGGTCAATCTAGTCGAATACATCGGGATCACGGTCGCCTCGCCGGAGTCGATCCGCGCCTGGTCCAAGGGCGAAGTGAAGAACCCGGAAACGATCAACTACCGGACGTTTAAACCGGAGAAGGGCGGCTTATTTTGCGAGCGCATCTTCGGCCCGGTGAAGGACTGGGAGTGCTCGTGCGGCAAGTATAAGCGCATCAAGCATCGCGGCGTAGTTTGTGATCGTTGCGGCGTCGAAGTCACACTGTCGCGGGTCCGCCGTGAACGGATGGGGCACATCGAACTTTCCGTCCCGGTCACGCACATCTGGTTTTTCAAGTGCATGCCCTCTCGTCTCGGACTCGTGCTGGACATGACCGCACGAAATCTAGAGCGCGTCATCTACTACGAGGATTACATTGTCATCGATCCGGGCGACACCCCGCTCAAGAAGCATCAACTCCTGAGTGAAGGCGAATTTCGTGAAGCGAACGAAACTTACGGCGATGAGACCTTTGTCGCCAAAATGGGCGCCGAAGGCGTGCGTGACGCGCTCGCCAACGTGGAGCTCGAGTCCAGCATCGAGCTGTTGCAGGAGGCGATGGGCGAGACCAAGAGTAAGCAGATTCGCAAGAAACTATCCAAGCGGATCAAGTTGTTTCAGGGCTTCATCACCGGCAAGAGCCGTCCCGAATGGATGATCCTCACCGTGTTGCCGGTGATTCCGCCGGATCTTCGTCCGCTCGTCCCGCTCGAGGGCGGTCGATTTGCCACTTCCGATTTGAATGACCTGTATCGTCGGGTGATCAATCGCAACAACCGCCTTAAGAACCTGCTCCAGCTCAAGACTCCGGAAGTCATTATTCGGAATGAGAAACGCATGCTCCAGGAAGCGGTGGATGCGCTCTTCGACAACGGCCGTCACGGTCGCGCTGTCACCGGGGCCGGCAACCGCCCGCTGAAGTCGTTGAGCGACATGCTCAAGGGCAAGAGCGGGCGATTCCGCCAGAATCTGCTCGGCAAACGCGTCGACTATTCCGGCCGTTCCGTGATCGTGGTCGGACCGGAGTTGAAGCTCAATCAGTGCGGCCTGCCCAAGAAGATGGCGCTGGTTCTCTTCGAGCCTTTCATTATTCGCCGACTCAAGGAGCTCGGCTACGTGCATACCGTCCGCTCCGCGAAAAAGATGATCGAGCGGCAGACCCCGGAGGTATGGGACATCCTGGAAGAGGTGACCAAGGGGCATCCGGTGATGCTCAACCGCGCGCCGACCCTGCATCGGCTCTCCATACAGGCGTTTGAACCGGTCTTGATCGAAGGCGAAGCGCTGCGAATTCATCCGTTGGTTTGCACCGCCTATAACGCCGACTTTGACGGCGACCAGATGGCGGTTCACGTGCCGCTTTCGGTTGAGGCTCAGATGGAGTGCCGTCTGTTTATGATGGCGCCGCAAAACATCTTCAGCCCGTCGAACGGCAAGCCGATCATGACGCCCACCCAGGACATTACCCTGGGGTGTTATTACCTGACCGCCAACCCGCGGGAGATCGGAAAGCACAAACAGGAAGGCCGACTGCTCCTGTTCGGTTCCAAGGACGAAGTGGTCTTCGCGTTGGCTGATGGCGACGTGAAAACCCATACCCGCGTTCGCCTGGCCAATCCCGACTTTGGCAAGGAGACGCATTACGGCGATTCCACCAAGCGCGTGATTGAAACGACGGTGGGCCGCGTGATTTTCAGCGAACTGTGGCCCGCCAAGCTCGGGTTTCCTGACAGGGTCATGAACAAGGGCGCGTTGGGCGACATCATCTGGAACTGCTACAAAATCTGCGGCCATGACGACACCGTCAGAGTGCTAGACCTCTTGAAAGAACTCGGTTTCGCCGAGGCGACCCGCGCAGGTGTTTCCATCGGCATCGACGATATGATCATCCCGAAGGAAAAGACCCAGGAGATATCATCGGCGCAGAAAAAAGTTTCGGACGTCGACAAGCAGCATCGCAAGGGACTTATCACGGGCGGCGAACGCTACAACAAGGTCATCGATATCTGGACGGAGTGCACGGACCAGATCTCCAACGTCATGCTCGAGACCTTGGAGCACAACCAGGGCAAATCTGAGTTCAACCCGGTCTGGCTCATGGTGGACTCCGGCGCTCGCGGCAACCGTCAGCAGGTTCGCCAGTTGGCTGGTCTGCGCGGCCTCATGGCAAAGCCCTCCGGCGACATTATTGAAAAGCCGATTCTTGCGAACTTCCGCGAAGGTTTGACCGTGTTGGAATACTTCATTTCGACTCACGGCGCCCGTAAAGGACTGGCAGACACTGCGCTCAAGACAGCCGACTCCGGTTACATGACCCGCAAACTGGTCGATGTCGCCCAGGACGTGATCATCCGCGAATACGACTGTGGCACGACCAACGGAATTTGGGTGCAGGCCATTTACGAGGGTGAAGAGGAAGTCGTGAAACTGCGCGATCGCCTGATCGGGCGGTTTGCCTGCGATGACATATTTGATGCCGCAGACCCCAAGCATCCGTTGGTCGAATCTAACGCGCTGATCGACGAGGAAAAAGCGCGCCTGATGGACCACGCGAATATCGAGCGAGTTCGGATTCGTTCCGTCCTCACTTGCGAAAGCAAGAATGGACTTTGCGTTCAATGCTACGGCCGCAATCTGGCGACGGGCAATCTGGTCAAGTTCGGCGAAGCCGTGGGCATTATCGCCGCACAATCGATTGGCGAACCGGGCACGCAGTTGACCATGCGCACGTTCCACACGGGCGGCGTTATGATGGGCGCCTACAAAGAGCCGCGCTTCAAGGCGAAGAACGATGGCATAGTGGTCTACAAAGATATCCGCATCGTTGAGCTCGAAGACGGCAACAGTATTGCGCTGAACAAGACCGGCACGCTTTCCGTTCAGGATGAAACCGGACGCGAATTGGAAGTCTACAGCATCGTCATCGGTTCCGTTATCTCGGTTCCCAACGGCGGCAAGGTGACCAAGGACGAAGTGTTCGTGCAGTGGGATCCCTACAATGTTCCGATTCTTTCAGAGAAAGCTGGGCGCATCGCGTTCCACGATATCATCGAAGGCGTTACCATGAAGTTCGAGGTGGACGCCGCGACGAATCAGCAGGAAATGGTCGTTATCGATCATAAGGAAGACCTGCATCCTCAGATCATCATTGAAGATAGTAAGGGTGAGCCATTGGCGAACTACGCTATTCCTTCCGGAGCGCACGTCGTCGTTGAGGATAGCGATAAGATCGTCGCCGGCACGCTACTCGCCCGAACGCCGCGGAAGGTCTCCAAGACCAAGGACATCACCGGCGGTCTGCCTCGCGTGGCGGAACTCTTCGAAGCCCGTCGTCCGAAAGACGCCGCGGAGATCTCCAAGATCGACGGCGTAGTCGACTTTGGCGCGACCGTGCGCGGCAAGCGTTGCGTCCTCATCAAAGATCCGCAGTCGGGCGTCGAAGAAGAGCATTTGATCGCGATCGGCAAACACGTGATCGTCTACAAGGGTGACTTCGTGAAGAAGGGCCAGCAGCTCACTGAAGGTCCGGTAGTGCCGCATGAAATTCTGGATGTCTGCGGTCCTCAGGAACTGCAGGAATATCTGCTCAACGAGGTGCAGGAAGTTTATCGTCTCCAGGGTGTGACGATTAACGACAAGCACATTGAGACCATCGTGCGGCAGATGCTGCGTAAGGTTCGCATCACCGAGCCGGGCGACACCTCCTTCCTGTGGAGTGAGCAGATCGACAAGATTGTTTTTGAAACCGAGAATGATCGCATCGCCGACATGGGCGGCAAACCCGCAGAGGCGCAACCGGTGTTGCTCGGCATCACCAAGGCCTCTCTGGAAACCGAGAGCTTCCTGAGCGCGGCGTCCTTCCAAGACACTACGCGAGTGCTCACCGAGGCCGCCACGATGGGCAAGCGCGACTACCTGCGCGGCTTCAAAGAGAATGTGATCATGGGACACATAATCCCAGCCGGAACGGGCTTCCCGCATCATCGCGAAATCGAGCTTAAACCCCTCGTGGAAGCGCCGGTGGAAGAGGTCAATGCGCTGCTTGACGACGAGCCGCTGGTGGGATAATTCGAGAGAAAAGATCCCTACTTTTCCGCTGCTAATTTTTTTTTCAAAAAGAGATTGCAACCGAAAATAATTTTGATACTTTGCCGGTCCTTTTCCCCGCTTAATGCGATCGGAGACCCTGGCAAGCAGACCGCCGGGCAACGAGCCGAAGCCCTTCGGGGCTCGGTTTGGAGAGGCCCTTCCTAGGAAGAGAAAATGCGACGTTGGTGGGTAGGATTCCCTGCTTTGAATCCACCCGATGAACGTCCGAAGAAAGTTTTAATTTTTGATTGCTACCGGGTTGTGCTTTTAGCACACTCCGCGCTCCCTTTCTCAGGAAGGGGTTCGCAGTAAAGCTTTTATAGAAAACCGCTTATGCCGACAATTAACCAGCTGGTCCGAAAGGGACGCAAGAAGATCAGGGCCAAGTCGACCGCTCCGGCGCTCGATGGATCGCCGTTTCGTCGCGGCGTGTGTCTTCAAGTGATGACACGCACGCCCAAGAAGCCGAACTCGGCGATGCGTAAAGTTTGCAAAGTTCGCCTGACCAACAGCCAAGAAGTGATCGCCTATATCCCGGATGAAGGCCACAACCTGCAGGAGCACTCAATCGTGCTGGTTCGCGGCGGACGAGTGAAGGATTTGCCGGGCGTGAGATATCATGTGGTTCGCGGCGCGCTGGACGCCTCGGGCGTTGAAAAACGTCGCGTAAGCCGGTCGAAGTATGGCGTCAAGCGACCCAAGGACGCCAAGAAAAACACCAAGAATTAATTTCCTTAACTAAAGAACCGAATTATGGCGCGACGACGTCCAGCAGTTAAAAGACCGGTCCAACCGGATTCGAAATACCAGAACAAGCTGGTTGCGATCCTGGTGAACACGGTGATGAAGCAAGGCAAAAAAAGCCTAGCCCAACGCATTGTCTATCAGGCGATCGATCGGATTGCGGAGAAGAATCCCGACACCGATCCGTTGGAGGTCCTGAAGCGGGCCGTCGACAACGCGAAGCCGCGTCTTGAGGTCAAGGCTCGCCGCGTGGGCGGCGCGACCTACCAGGTGCCCCTGGAGGTCGCCGGCGAACGGCAGCTTTCGCTTGCCCTGCGCTGGCTCGTGAAATTTGCAAATGCGCGTAAAGGCGCGCCGGTGCAGAACGCGCTGGCAACCGAGATCCTGGAAGCCTATCAGGGCCAGGGCAGTTCGATTCGCAAGCGCGACGAAGTGCACAAGATGGCGCAGGCCAATAAGGCCTTTGCGCATTTTCGGTGGTAGACAGATTAAACTAGAACGCCGGGTTTGAATGGTTTCAACCGCGGCGTTTTTGTCTCGAAAGAGAATAACACACCTAATGGAAGCAGTGATGGAAAAGTCAACCGTGAATTCGCCCGCCCGCGAATACTCGATGGCGCACACCCGAAACATCGGGATTGCGGCGCATATCGACGCCGGTAAGACGACCACCACGGAGCGTTTCCTCTTTTACACCGGCCACACTCACCGCATCGGCGACGTGGATGACGGCAACACGGTCACTGACTGGATGGAGCAGGAGCGTGAGCGCGGAATCACAATCACTTCCGCCGCCACCACCTGCACCTGGATGCAGAGCGAGGACGCCTCCTTCAAGCTTTTTCAAAACACGCCGATCCGCGTGAATATCATCGATACTCCGGGGCATGTCGACTTTACGGCGGAAGTCGAGCGTTCGCTTCGGGTGTTGGACGGGGCGGTCGCTGTCTTTTGCGGCGTGGCCGGCGTTCAGCCGCAGTCTGAAACGGTCTGGCGTCAGGCTACCAAGTATCATGTCCCGCGCATTGCATTCATCAACAAGATGGATCGTGTGGGAGCCAATTTTTCCAATGCGGTCGCCGACTTGCGTGACAAGCTCAACGCCTATGCCTATCCGGTCTGCATTCCGATTGGGAGTGAAGACAACCTGCGCGGCAATATTGACGTGATCAGTCAGAAGGCGATTCTCTTCGATCCTGCGGACGAGTTGGGAATCAAGTTCTCGGTTGAGGAGATTCCCGGCGACTTGAAAGACGAAGCGGCTTTGGCCCTCGAAGAATTGGTTCAGGCCGTCGCCGACAAGGACGATGCCATCGGTGAGTTGCTCATCATGGATGAGGAGATTTCTCCCGAACAGCTCAAGCAGGCAATTCGCCGTTTGACCATCGCTAATGAGTTTGTCCCGGTTTTTGGAGGATCCGCCTTTAAGAACAAGGGCGTTCAGCTGTTACTTGATGGAGTGATCGATTATCTTCCCTCGCCCCTGGATGTTCCTTCCGCCACCGCCCACCGCATCGACAATCCCGAACTCACCGACGAGATCGTGGCGGACGACAGCGGAAAGTTCGCCGCTCTGGCGTTTAAGCTCTGGTCAGACCCCTTTGGAAAATTGGTTTTCTTCCGCGTCTACAGCGGCACGGTCAGCAAGGGCGACAGCGTATATAATCCGCGCACCGGCAAACGCTCCCGCGTCAGTCGGTTACTCGTGATTCAGGCCGACAAGCGGATCGATGTCGACACCGTTTATGCGGGCGACATCGCGGCGCTTGTCGGCCTGAAGCATATTACGACCGGCGACACGATCGGCGACGCCGCTCTCGGCCTGACTCTGGAGCCGCCTACTTTCCCAGAGCCGGTTATCTCGATGTCGATCGAGCCTCGAACTACGGTCGATCGGGATAAATTGAGCGATGGTTTGGCGAGGCTTTCCGAGGAGGATCCGACCTTCCGCCGTTACACGGACGAGGAAACGGGGCAGTTGATAATTTCCGGCATGGGCGAACTTCACCTGGAGATTATTCGCGACCGTCTTTTCCGCGAATTCAAGGTTGAGGCCAACTCCGGCAAACCGACGATCGCCTATCGTGAAACAATCACGAAAGCAGCTGAAGGCGAAGGCAAGATTGTTAAACAAAGTGGCGGCAAGGGCCAATACGGCCACTGCATTATCGATCTCGAGCCTAACGAACGAGGCCAGGGGATCGAGATCGAAGACAAGATTGTTGGCGGAGTCATTCCGAAGGAATTCATGCCGGCGGTCAAGCAGGGCATCGAAAACGCCATTATCAGCGGGGCGCTCGCCGGTTATCGCATGGTCGATGTCAAGGCCACTATCAAGGACGGTTCGTTTCACGAGGTTGACTCAAGTGAAATAGCATTTGAATGGGCGGCCAGTGTGGCCGTTAAGGACGCTGTCAGCAAAGCGGAACCAATTCTCCTTGAGCCCATCATGAGCGTTGAAGTGACGACGCCGGATGAATATCAGGGCGACGTCATGGGAGATTTGAATCGTCGGCGAGGGAAGATTCAGTCGATCGAGACCCGGGCAAACGGAACCAGCATTTCGGCCGAAGTTCCGCTCGCAGAGATGTTCGGTTATGCAACGGACGTTCGCTCCCTTTCCAAGGGACGCGCCGATTACTCCATGCAGCCGCTTCGGTTCGATCCGGTGCCCCAACAAGTTACAGACAAGATTTTGGACAGGTTCTGATGACGCGGACGGGCTGCGCACAATTGAAACATATTTTTAAAGAAAGCTTATTATGGCAGGACAACGAATCAGAATACGGCTTAAGGCTTACGACCATCGGGTCGTCGATCACTCGGCGACCGACATTGTCGAGACCGTCAAACGCACGGGCGCTCGCGTTGCCGGGCCGATCCCGCTGCCAACCCGCGTGGAGCGTTACACCATGAACCGCTCGCCGCACGTCGACAAGAAGTCACAGGAAACTTTTGAAATGCGCACGCACAAGCGCCTGCTGGACATCATCGACCCGACAGCCAAGACGGTTGACGAGTTGAAGAAGCTGAATCTCCCGGCTGGCGTCGACATCACCATCAAAATTTAGGCGTTATGATTGGATTGCTAGGCAAAAAACTTGGACAGACTCGGGTCTACGATGAAAGCGGCGCGGCCACCTGTGTGACCGTCGTCCTCGCGGGGCCGAACCGCGTCATCCAAAAAAAGACGGAAGCGACCGACGGCTACAACGCCGTGCAGCTCGGCTTCGACGATCAGAAAGCGCACCGAATCAACAAGCCTCAGACGGGGCATCTGGCGAAGCACAAGGCGGAGCCCGTCAAGCGCATCAAGGAATTTCGGGACTTCTCCAAAGAGGTCAATCCGGGCGATGTGATCGGTGTGGATATCTTTGATCAGGGCGATTTCGTGGACGCAATCGGGCTGACGAAGGGACGCGGATTTCAAGGCGCCGTCAAGCGCCACAATTTCCGCAAAGGCCGACGCACCCACGGCGCGAAAGGATTCAAGCGACGGACCGGGGCGATTGGCGCGTGCGCCTGGCCGGGCGAGGTTGACAAGGGTAAAAAGATGCCCGGTCACATGGGCCAGGTTCGTCGCACGAACCAGAACCTGAGAGTGATCCAGGTCCGCAAGGACGACAATGTACTTTTGATTTCGGGTGCGATTCCCGGAGCGGCCGGCGACTACGTCGTCATTCGCGAAGCTCTGAAGCGGCCCAAGAAATAAAATTAAGTTTTTCTGCAAATGAAAGTTGAACTCAAAGACAGCAAGGGCAACGCCGCAGGCGACATGGAAGTCGGGTTTGCCGTGATCGAAGACGGCAGCGCGACACAGGCCGTCCACGACGTGGTGGTTGCGCACATGGCGGCCCAACGGAGCGGAACAGCCTGCACCAAGACCGTCGGCGAAGTCTCCGGCAGCGGCAAGAAACTCTGGCGTCAAAAGGGCACGGGGCGAGCGCGAACCGGTCAGAAACGTTCGCCGATCTGGCGTGGCGGCGGTGTGGCATTCGGTCCCAGACCCCGCAGTTACCGCAAGAAAGTTTCCCAATCCACGCGCACTTTGGCCTTGAGAAAGGCGATGAGCGAACGCCTCAAGATGGGCGATGTCATCGTGATCGACGAGATCGGCCTCGAAGCCCCGAAAACCAAACAGTTCCTCGCATTTTTGTCGGCGCTGAATCTCGATCCCGAGAAAAAGACGATTCAAGTCGTCATCGGGGGAGCCGACGACAACATCGCCCTGGCCGCGCGCAATCTACAACGCGTTTCCCTGACGACCGGCGACACCCTAAACACCTACGACATACTGCGAAGCGACATACTCCTGTTCACCAAAGCGGCTTTCGAAACCGTTGGACAGCGAGCCAGCAAGAAATAGCACGATGACACCTTACGATATCATCAAGACCGTTCGCCTGACGGAAAAGGGAACAATGCAGTCCGAGTTGCACAATCAATACACGATTGTGGCGGACCGCCGCGCCAGCAAATTCCAAATTCGCAGCGCGGTGGAGGAAGTATTCAAAGTGACCGTGATAGCGGTTCGGACAATGAACGTTCGCGGCAAAGCCCGGCGCAAGCGCACGGCGCAGGCGGGAACGACCCCTGCATGGAAAAAAGCGATCATCACCCTCAAAGACGGTGAAGCGATCAGCCTGACCTGATTGAAAGGAATATCATGCCGGTAAAAACATACAGACCCATAACGCCTTCGTTGCGATACACCGCGACCTCTTCGTTTGAGGAAATCACGAAGAAGAAGCCGGAAAAAAGTCTCCTGACGACTCGCAAGCGAACCGGCGGCAGAAACAATCGTGGACGCATCACCTCGCGTGGACGAGGAGGCGGCCATAAGCAAAGAATTCGCCAGATTGACTTCAAGCGCCGAAGTTTCGGCGTCAAGGCAAGCGTAGTCGCGATCGAATACGATCCGATACGTACCGCCCGCCTAGCGCTTCTGCAATATACCGACGGCACGAAAGCCTACATTCTTGCGCCCAATGGCCTGAAGGTCGGCGCGCTCGTGGTGAGCGGCGCAGGATCGCCGGTTGAAGTCGGCAATTGCCTCCCATTGAAGGAAATCCCGACGGCGATGCAGATTCACAATCTTGAGCTCACTCTTGGAAAGGGCGCGCAGCTCGTTCGTTCCGCGGGCGCCGCCGCAACCGTGATGGCGTTTGACGACGGCTATGCTCAGGTGAAACTGCCCTCCGGTGAAATCCGCAAGATCCATGAAAAATGCATCGCCACCATCGGGCAGGTCGGCAATTTGGATCATTCGAAAATTGTGCTCGGGAAGGCGGGACGCTCCCGTTACCTCGGGCGAAAGCCGATCACTCGCGCTGTCGCCAAGAATCCCGTCGACCATCCTATGGGCGGCGGCGAGGGAAAGACCTCCGGCGGCGGTCATCCGGTGACGCCTTGGGGCGTCATCACTCGAGGCTATAAGACGCGCGCCAAGCGCAAGACGTCGAATCGTTTCATCGTCCAACGTCGCACCAGCAAGAAAAAGTAAGTTATGTCACGTTCGATTAAAAAAGGTCCGTTCGTCGATGCGAAGCTGCTCAAGAAGATTGAGACGCTGATCGAGACAAAATCTAAAAAGCCGATCAAGACGTGGTCGCGCCGTTCGACGATTACGCCGGGATTCGTCGGGGTGACGTTTCACGTCCACAATGGCCGGCAATTCGACGCCGTGTTCGTCACCGAGAACATGGTCGGGCACAAGCTCGGAGAATTTGCGCCGACCCGAAAATTCCGGGGCCACGGTCACCATCCGGACAAACAGTCCAAGTAGAGTCATGGAAGTTAAATCGATCAGCAAAAACGTTCGGATGTCGCCGCAGAAAGTGCGCGAGGTCACGCGTCAGATTCAGGGTATGAACGCGCTTAAGGCGCAGGCGGCGTTGGCCGCCGTCACCCGGAAGTCCGCGCGACTGATCAGCAAGACGCTTAAGTCCGCGATCGCGAACGCCGAATACCTAGCCGTCGAAAAGGCCGAGGAAAATCAGGATTTTGATTCTGACAAACTTTGGATCAAGGAAGCGGTCGTCGGCGACGGCGTCACGATGAAGCGTTGGCAGCCCAAGGCTCGCGGCGCCGCCGGCCCGATACACAAGCGCAGCTCGAATATTCGGATCATCCTCTCGGATCAAAAAGCATAATTACGTTATGGGACAAAAAACTCATCCAGTCGGTTTACGCGTCGCGGTCAACAAGGATTGGCGATCGAAATGGTACGCCGATAAGAAAGACTACGGACGCCTACTGACCGAGGATCGTAAGATTCGAGCGCTTCTCAAAAAGAAGCTCGAGTCGGCTTCGGTTCCGAAGATTCTGATCGAGCGCGCGGCGACCCGCTGTCGCGTTACAATACAGACGGCTCGGCCGGGCGTTGTCATCGGACGAAAGGGCGCCGAGATCGACAAGATCAAGGAGGATCTGAGCGCGATGACAGGCAAAGAGATTTACGTCGACATTCAGGAGATCAAACGACCCGAGATCGACGCTCAACTCGTCGCCGAAAACGTCGCGCTTCAGTTGGAGCGTCGCATCTCCTTCCGACGCGCCTTAAAAAAAGCCGTGCAGACGGCGATGGACCAGGGCGCGAAAGGCATTCGTATTCGCTGCGCCGGACGCCTGGGCGGCAAGGAAATTGCCCGGGTCGAGCAATATCACGAAGGCAGCGTTCCGTTGCACACGTTGCGGGCGAATATCGATTATGGCTTCACCGAAGCGAAGACGTTGGCGGGAGTTCTGGGCATCAAGGTCTGGATCTGCGTGGACGACCAGCAGGCGGAGAAGAACGTAGGACCAGCTGGCGCGCCAGATTCGCGCGGCCACTCCGGCGGCGCGGGCCGATAGAGATTATCATCAGCGAGAAAGAGATTTAGTTATGCCATTAATGCCAGCCAGAGTTAAGCATCGCAAGATGCACCGCGGGAGCCGAAAGGGAACGGCTCAGCGGGGAAACACGGTCGCGTTTGGCGAGTACGGCCTGCAAGCGCTGGAGCGTTGCTGGTTGGACACCAAGCAGATCGAAGCCGCGAGAACCGCGATCACCCGGCATATGAAACGCCGCGGCAAAGTTTGGATCCGGGTCTTTCCGGACAAGTCCTACACCAAGAAGCCGCTGGAAGTCCGAATGGGCAAAGGCAAAGGGCCGCTGGAATCCTGGGTAGCCGTGGTGCGGCCTGCGGCCGTTCTGTTTGAAGTGGACGGCGTCTCGGAAAGTGTGGCGCGCGAAGCCATGCGACTGGGCGCCAACAAGTTGCCGATCGCCGTAAAATTTATCTCCCGCCACTAGGCGAGGATTCGAAACCGAGACGCATTATGAAGATGTCCGAAATAAAAGAAATGACCCGGGCCGAGTTGTTGGCCAAGGGACGCGATTTGCGTGCGGAGCTGTTCAATCTGAAATTGCAGAAGGCCAGCTCCCAATTGGAGAAGCCGTCGCGACTGACGAATCTGCGCCATGATGTCGCGCGAATCGAAACGCAATTGTCAGTCTTGCGTAAACAAGAACAATCGGGCTCGTAGGATTTGACTATGTCGCAAGAAACTGAAAAACGAGGTCATCGCAAAGAGCGGCTGGGAACGGTCGTCTCGGACAAGATGCAGAAAACGATCATTGTTAAAGTGGATCGCCGATACCGGCATCCGCTTTACAAGAAAGTCATCGCCAGCCACCGCAAATACAACGTCCATGACGAGAAGGAAGAGGCCAACATCGGCGATCGCGTGAAGATCATCGAGACGCGCCCTCTGTCGAAGTCTAAACGTTGGCGGTTGGTCGAAGTCGTGGATCGCAATCTCGACGCGGTGACCAAGGAAAGTTAAGGGAATACCATGCTGCAATTACGTTCATCTTTAATGGTCGCGGACAATTCCGGAGCCAAGAAGGCCCTGGCCATCCGCGTGCTCGGTCAGAACAAGCGCTATGCCCGCGTCGGCGACATCATCAAGGCGCACGTCAAAGAAGCCACTCCGGAAGGCAACGTCAAGAAAGGCGAAGTCGTCGATTGCGTGATCGTTCGCACCAAGGCCCCGATATTTCGGCGCGACGGAAGTTCGCTGAGATTTGACACCAACGCGGTGGTGATCATTGACAAAGACAAGAATCCTCGCGGCACCCGGATCTTTGGACCGGTGGCGCGCGAACTGCGGGAGAAAAAGTTCATGAAGATCATTTCTCTTGCGCCCGAAGTACTTTGAAGCCCTATGCCCACTAAATGCCATGTTAAAAAAGGCGACGAAGTCGTCGTGATTTCCGGCGCTGAAAAAGAAAAGCGCGGAAAGATTATTCAAGTTTCGCCCCGCAAGCAGCGAGTGATCGTGGAAGGTGTGAAGATGATCAAGAAGCACACCAAGAAAACCCAGGAACACCCGCAGGGGGCGATCATTGAGCGAGAAGGCTCGATCCACATTTCAAATGTGATGAAGGCGGAAAAATACGACACGCGGCAGGCGAAGCGAACGGGCTCCGAAACCGCCGAAGAATCTGAAGACTGAGAATGGCCATGAAACCGCGACTTTACGAAAAGTATAATAACGAGATTAAGCCTGCCATGAAGGAAAAGTGGGCTTACGGAAACGTCCACCAGATCCCGAAGCTCGAGAAGATCATCATCAACATGGGCGTGAGCGCCTCGTTGGAGAAGGGGGCGCTCGATGAGGCAGTGAAGGACATGACCGCGATCAGCGGGCGCAAGCCTGTCACGAGTAAGGCCAAGCGTAGCGTGTCCAACTTCAAGCTTCGCGAAGGCCAGGAAATTGGCTGCCATGTCACGCTTCGGCGCGACGTGATGTATGAGTTTTTTGATCGGCTGATTGCTGCTGCGCTGCCACGTATTCGCGACTTTCGCGGGATTCCGACGAAGTCCTTCGACGGCCACGGTAACTACTCATTAGGCATCAGCGATCAAACGATCTTCCCGGAGATCGAACTGGATAAGGTGAACCGGACGCAGGGCATGGATATCACGATCGTGACTTCTGCAAAAACGGATAAAGAAGCGCTCGACCTGCTGACCCAGTTCGGCATGCCGTTCGCGGGCAAGAACGACAACTGATTTTAGGAACTGTTATGGCGAAAAAATCCTGGATAGAACGCAACAAACGCAAGGCCAAGACGGTCGAGCGCTATCGCGAGCAGCGCGTGGAAATGAAAACGAAGGGCGACTACGTAGGCCTGAGCAAGCTGCCGCGCGACGCCAGTCCCGTGCGACTGGTAAACCGATGCGAGGTCACCGGACGACGGCACGCCTTCATGCGCAAATTCTGTTGCTCGCGTCTGGTGTTTCGTGAGGCCGCCCTGGCGGGATTGATCCCAGGAATTACGAAAGCGAGCTGGTAAAGTTATGATGACCGACCCTTTAGCCGATATGTTGACGCGGATTCGCAATGCGAGTTCCGCGCTCCTTCCGAAGATTGAACTGCCGCACTCCAAACTCAAGGAGAGCGTTGCGGGAGTCCTCGTGCGACACGGATACGCCGCAAACTGCAAGGTCGACGGCGCTGTCAAAAAGACGCTCACCATCACCTTGAAATACCAGGGCAGGGAGGCCGTTATCAAAGGCGTGAAGCGCGTGAGCCGTCCGGGTTTGCGTCAATATGTGAACGCTCAGGAAATCCCGCGTGTTCTTCGCGGCCTGGGAACAGCTATTTTATCCACGTCTCGTGGAATCATGGCCGGACAAGAAGCCCGTAGCGCCAATGTTGGCGGCGAAGTGCTTTGCTACGTCTGGTAACTCGGAGAAACTGACATGTCACGAATTGGAAAACAACCGATCAAGATCCCGGC
Source organism: Limisphaerales bacterium (assembly GCA_047618185.1). Classification (GTDB taxonomy): domain Bacteria; phylum Verrucomicrobiota; class Verrucomicrobiia; order Limisphaerales; family JAYPEY01; genus JAYPEY01. Next base: position 15 of record JBLHKZ010000037.1, on the reverse strand, counting down.
GGCCGTCAAAGTGGC
>JBLHKZ010000036.1:0-29495 GCA_047618185.1 Limisphaerales bacterium | reverse complement strand
ACTACCTCAAGCCGGGCGACCGAATTGCGCATCCCCGGCCGCGACTCTTCGACATCGCTTCGCAAAAGAGCATCGAGATCGACGACACGTTATTTCCCAATCCCTGGCGGATTTCCGATCTGCGCTGAGCGCCCGATTCAAGCGAGTTCACCTTTCTCAACAACCAGCGCGGCCATCAAATTCTGCGCATCGTCGGCGAACTCGATCGCAACGTCGACCCCGCCTCAACCATGCAAGTCGTCGACGCGCTGATCAAGGCGGACAAAGATTTCGACTTGCTGGTCGTGCCCGGAGGAGGCCACGGCATCGCGGAATAACCCTACGGAAACCGACGAAGAATGGATTTTTTCGTGCGCCACCTGATCGGCAAAGAGCCGCGTTGGGAATGAAGCGCGCACGAATGTGATATTCGTCGCGGCAACTTCCCAAGCAGCGCATTCTCTGATCCCTGAAAGCCGCGTGATCCGCGTTTAAAAAAACTCAGGCCTGCGGCTTCGTTTGCGACTTCGGATCGAGCAACTCGTTCAGCTTCGCCTCATCCAGACCAGATTTCTCCAACGCCACCTGACGCACCGTGCGTCCCTCGGCGAAGGCCTGCTTGGCGATGGCCGCCGCGCTGTCGTAGCCGATCACCGGCGCCAGCGAGGTGCACATCGCCAGACTTTGCTCGATCATGCTCTCGCACTTCTCAGCGTCGGCTTCCAGCGGAACGATGCACCGCTTCGCGAAAACCCGACTCGCCGAAGTGAGCACTTCGATGGATTCCAAAAGATTATGCGCAATCACGGGCAGCATGACGTTGAGTTCGAAGTTCCCGAACGTTCCGCTGAAGGTGATGGCGCCGTCATTGCCGATCACCTGCGCCCCCACCTGGATCATCATCTCGCACATCACCGGGTTGACCTTGCCCGGCATGATGGAGGAGCCCGGCTGCGTGGCCACAAGCTTGAGCTCGCCGATGCCGCATCGCGGCCCGGAACCAAGAAGGCGAATGTCGTTGGCGATCTTAATCAGGCTCACGGCGACCGTCTTCAAGGCGCCGCTGGCCTCCACGCAGGCGTCACGCGCGCCCTGGGCTTCAAAATGATTCGAAGCCTCGACCAGATTCAGTCCGGTTTCGTCAGCGATGCCCTCAATCGTTCGCCGCGCGAATTCCGGGTGCGTGTTGATGCCCGTGCCGACCGCCGTGCCGCCCAAAGCAAGCTCGCCCAGACGCTTCTCAACCGCCCAGAGCCGATCGATGCCATGCTGCACCTGACTCGCGTAACCACTGAATTCCTGCCCCAGCCGAATGGGCGTCGCGTCCTGCAAATGCGTGCGGCCGATCTTGATGATATCGCCAAACTTTCCCGCCTTCTTCAGCAGGGCGTCATGCAGCTCGTTCAACGCGGGAATCAACTGCGTCACGATCTGCTCCAACGCCGAAATGTGAATCGCCGTGGGAATCACGTCATTGCTGGACTGGCCCGTGTTGACATGATCATTGGGATGCACGGACTTGTCGCCGATCTTGCCGCCCGAGATCTCGATGGCGCGATTGGCGACCACCTCATTGACATTCATATTCGAGGACGTGCCCGAACCTGTCTGAAAAATATCGACCACGAATTGATCGTCCAGCTTGCCATCGATGACCTCCTGCGCGGCGGCCTGAATCGATTTGGAAATACCCTCATCAAGCTTGCCAAGTTCGGTATTCGTCACGGCGGCGTGCTTCTTGATCAGACCCAACGCCCGAATGAACGGACGCGTAAAACGCAAGTTGCTGATGGGGAAATTCTCGACGGCCCGGGCGGTCTGCGCGCCATAGTAGGCCTCGGCCGGAACCTGCATTTCGCCCATGGAGTCTTTTTCGGTGCGGGTCGTGTCGCTCATCTTTTCTATTCGCGGAGTTCGTTTATATCGGTCTTGAATTTTTCGGGAAGCGAGCATCCTACGAAAGCGAGGCTCAGGCAAGCCCCATGAAATCAGACAATCCCATCGCGCCCGCCACATCCGACCGACCGAGCTTTCGTCCGCAGAAACTCCCATTACGCGGTGGACCGCACCCTCATATTCAACTCTCACTTTGGAGGCCATGGAAGCGAGGGTGTCAGACCTTCAGAAAGTGTCAAAAGTGAGCGAGCCGTTTACGACCCGTTTAGCCTGAGAGCCTGTTTCTCGCCATACTACATGTCTGGCGCTTTCCCTTTCCCGGCATGTCTGGCGCTTTCCTTCTCTATTCCAAGCCGGTCTATCCCGGGGCTTTCACTGACCCTTGTACGTCCACGCAACTCCTATCGTTTTCCTGCCGTCATCGTCTGGTGCCAAATGAACCACTTGAAAGGTGGCCAAGGGAGTTGCGACTCCATTCGCGTCCTTCTTCAGTCGAAGCGTGAGGTTCGTCATAAGATTCACATCTGAAAAACTCACAACGTCATAGTCTAAGTCCTCGAAACGATTGACAAATGGCACAGGAACTGGCGTGACCTTGTAGCCCCACACAACGAGGAAGAGGGGGAAAGTTTTCATCGTGTTTTTTGGATCGAACGTCAGAACTGAGCGACGCGGGCAGTCAGTGACGTCCGAATTGGAAACTGACGCGACCCGCCCGATCGTTGGAGGAGTCTCCATTGGATCGACGAACGATTCTGTAGTCCTTTCAAGGACACTGATATGGGCTCGCGGGGACTCTTGCCCCACCGACTTTTGGATTCGCTGCCGCCGTTCGTCGAACTCTTTCGTTTTCTTTGGAGTTGTGGGATTGGCGGGAATCGCTGAACAAAAGCTTCGCCAGATTTCACCTGCGATCGGGCATAGAAAGCAGGGCGCTGGATCCCCATGTGTAAATCACGACGCTCAAAATGAAAGCGGACATAATGTCGCCCGAGTAACGCAGCATCGTTTCCTTGGTTTCTTCGGGTTGGAAAATGGAAGCCACGGCCAGGACGACCGCCGTGACGCCAATCAACGCAATGCCTATCGCGGCGAAGCCGAGGGCTCGGCGCCTCCAACCCTCGCCTCGAAAGGCTCCCGCGACGGGCAGCAGCAACAAACCAAACACGACCAGCGGCACGAGGAACGCGCTTTCAATTCCAAACCCCACACAGAACCCTGCGGAAACCAGCGCGAGGAAAAGCGTCACGCCCAGCCAAGTGGACGCGACGGTCTGTTCGCGGGAAAGGGCGAGGCGTCCGAATCGATTGCATCGCAGCAGGAGGTCGAACAGTCCGCCCGCGATCCAGGTCATCACGACAAAGGAAAAGAGCAGAATTCGCAGCGGCAGAATCCATGGAGCCAGGTCGGGGTTAGCGTCAGAAATGCCGCCCAACACGCGATTACCGAGGAAGACGCCGATCAGGACCCCCCACTGGGCGCCGGGTTTCAATCGCGCCATCCACAGGAAATACTTGAGCATGATCGCGTAGATGAAATTCTGCGCCTTGAGCGCTTCGACGATCCCGCCCCGCGCCCATTCGTTGCTCGGGTCCAGCCGCAGAGCCTCGCGAAAATGCTCCATGGCCTTCTTCGGCTGGCCCTGTTCAAGCAGCGTCCAACCCTGATTGGCGTGGGTGACGGGATTGTCCGGGTTCTTTCCCAGCGCGGTGTCAATCATCGCGCCCGCCTCCTCGCGTCGGCCCAGCTTGACCAACGCGATCGCCCGCAAATTGGCGCAATCCACATCCTCGGCGTCGATCTCCAGCCCTGACTCGGCGACGTTGAGCGCGTCCTGCCATTCCTTCTGGTGGATCAGAGTCTGCGCCAGGGTCCCAAACGCATGCACGTTGTAGGGATCCAGACGCAGCGCTTCCTCGATGGCCGTCTGGGCTTCCTTAAACCGATTGCGATCGTTCATCACCGAGGCCAGCGCCTGAAAACCAAGTGGCGAATCGGGCGCCGCGGCAATGGCGCGTTCGGCCGTTTCGGTGGCTTCGGCGTATTGTTTTCGCTCCGAAAGACAAAGCGCCAGCAGGGCCAGGGCCTGGGGATTCTGAGGCTCCGTCAGAAGCGAGAGACGCAGCTCATTTTCCGCCAATTCATGGCGGTTTTGATCGAAGAGGAGACAGGCGCGGTCGAGTCTGGGATTCATGGCGATGAGTTCAAGGCTGCCGGGTGTTGCCGCTTTCGGGAAGCGGTCGCATCAGTTTCTCGCAAGCGACATCGGCGCGGAAAGAGCGACCTGGCGCACATTCACTCACTTGAGTTTCAAATAGTTCAAGATGTCATCGTAGATGCCGCCCTGATTGGAATAGAGCGCGTGATTGCGCGCGGTGGCGAACCATTCCCGGGTGGTCGGCTTGAGCGATTCGGCAGCCTTGGCCAGATCCTTGGTGCGCAGCGGCGTGGGAATGCCCGCCTTCATCACCTCCTTCAGCTTGGCTTCAATCGCGACGTCCATGACGGCTTTGAGATCCGCGCCGGAGAAACCCTCGGTCTTTTTGGCCAGGTGTTTGAAATCAATGTCCTCGACCGGTTTGTCGCGGGCCTGAAGCTGGAGGATTCCCGAGCGCGCGCTGGCGTCGGGCGGGGGAACAAAGATAATGCGATCGAAACGTCCCGGCCGGCGAAAGGCGGAATCCAAATGCCAGGGCGCATTGGTCGCGGCGAGAATGAGCACACCGTCGTTATTGCTATCGACGCCGTCCAACTCGGACAGAAACTGGTTGATGAGATTGCGGCCCGAAGACTGGCGCATGTCGCTGCGGCTGGCGCCGAGGGCGTCGACCTCGTCGAAAAACATCACGCAGGGGCGATTGCGTCGAGCCTGCTCGAACAGCTCGTGCAAATTGCGTTCGCTGTTACCGAGCCACATGTCGAGCACGTCGTTGATGCCGATCGAGATGAAGTTGGCCTTGATCTCGCCCGCCGTCGCTCGGGCAAGGTGGGTCTTGCCGCAGCCGGGCGGACCGTACATCAGGATACCGCCGCCGATCTTTTTTCCGTAGGCCTTATACAAATCCGGATGCGTCAGCGGATGAATGATCTTCATGCGAATCTCATCCTTGACCGACTCCATGCCGCCCACGTCCTCAAAACTGATCTTGGGCCGCTCGATGTCACGAACCGGATCCGTGCCCGGATCTTCCCAGGATTCGCGCACCTTGCCCTCGACGACTTCGCTTTCGTAGGAGAAAAGATCCTCATCTTCGTCCTCGTCCTCGTCCTCGTCCTGGTCCTCGTCGGCCTGGATGCCCAGCCGGCCGGCGAACTCCAGATCCGCGGCGGCGGGGTCGATCTCCACGCCACGCCGATACTGCCGGACGGAGCGCTCCACCTCGCCCTCGGTGTAAAGCAGGCGCGCATGCAGCACGAAAGCCTCACCCGGCGCTTTGGGCTGCCCGGTCAACTCGTCGAGCAACGCGACCGCGTGACTGATCTTGGCCTGCCGCTGAAAGGCGCGCGCCAGACCTAACTTCAACGCCTGATTCTCCGGCGACAGCGATAACGCCATCCGGAATTCCTTCTCCGCCTCCGCGGGCCAACCGAGACGCAACAGCGACTCCGCAAGGTGCTGCCGCAAGGGCGCATTGTTGGGCGAGATTTTCAATGCCTCGCGCAGCGCGCACAAAACCTCGTCGGAGGATGAATTGCTGTCGGATGTTCCTGACGCCATGCGCGAAAGATGGCCGGAAGGCTTTTGCCGGGTCAAGACATTGAGAGCAACACAATGAAGCTCGGGCGCAAACTGCGCCCTCCATTTCCCGCTGGCCGACGCGTGGACGCTCCCGTAAAACCCACGCGTGCTGGCCAACCTCACAGAGCGAACACGTCACGGGCTTTTCATCGGCCTGGTCGTATTCGTGTTTTTCATGCTGCTGGGAACCCGCGGATTAAACGAGCCGGACGAAGGCCGCTACGGGGAGATCGCGCGGGAAATGGTCCAGACCGGCAACTGGCTCGTGCCGCATATCTGGTATGTGCCGCACCTCGACAAGCCCCCGATGACCTACTGGTGCGTCGCGCTATCCTTCAAGATCTTCGGTGTGAGCGAATGGGCGCTGCGACTGCCTCTGGCGCTGGCCGGCCTGAGCGGCGCCTGGGCAACCTGGCTGCTGGCGTTATCCATCGCCGGTCGCGGCTCCGCGCGCTGGAGCGTGCTCATTCTTAGCGTCTCCATTCTCTACGTGGCCATGGCGCGAATGCTGACCACGGATATTTTCCTCACGCAGTTCTGCGCCTGGACCATTTATTTTTTCTGGCGAAGCTGGCGTAGTCTGGACGCCATCACAGACGAGGACGAGGACGTCCGCGGCGGAGCGGGAAAACAGTTCGTCGCCTGGCAGGCGGCGAGTTGGATCGCCATTTCCGGAGCCTTTCTGACGAAAGGACCGCTGGCCTTCGTCATCCCGGGATTCGCCATCGGCGCCCTGATCTGGACCCGGCGAAAGGAGAAGATTCGCTGGGCCATGCTGGCCTTTGGCACGCTGGTCGGAGCTTCGATTTTCGCCGCGCTGGCGCTGCCCTGGTTTCTGCTCGTCTTCAAGGCAGAGCCCGGCGCCTACCAATTTATGGTTTTCGATCAGGTTCAGGGACACGCCATGAGCGGCGGCGCCAAGAACCGCGCCAAGCCATTCTTCTTCTTCTTCGGCATCCTCGCTATCGGCTTTCTGCCCTGGACGATTTTGCTGGGTTGGCTTTGGCGAAAGCTTCACTGGCGAAGTCTGACCGGAGTCCGGCGCGAGGCCTGGATCATGCTCAGCTCCTGGGCGATCCTTACTTTCACGCTGTTTTCAATCAACAGCTCCAAGCTGCCTGCTTATATCCTGCCCCTATTTCCGGCCCTGGCGATCCTCGTCGCACTGCGCTGGCGATTGGGCGAAAACGCCGAGGACACACCGGATGACTCCGAACCGCCGACGCCCGCCTGGGCATGGCGAGCCGTGGCCTGCGCTTCGTTTATCCCGATGATCGCCATGCCCCTGTTGTATCGATTCGTCTTCCGGGTCGAGGATCAGAATTGGATCTGGATCCAGGTCGGGCTCGCGGCGGTCGCGCTGGCGGTATTCGCGGGCATTTGCCGCGCCTGGCAACCCGAGCGTTGCCGACGCTGGGCCGTCGGGCTCGGCGTCTTTCAATTGTTTCTCCTGATTGCCCTTGTCCCGACCGTCGAGACGCGCCTCAAGAGCAATCAGACGCTTCGAGAAATTGGCGACGCCCTGACCGAGGAGTATCGCGCCGGCGACGCCCTCGTGATTTGGAAACGGATCCCGCAAGGTCTGCCGATCTACGCCAGCACGGTCATCACTCCAACCAATCGGCCCTACCTCGCTGAATTGCCGCAGCATCGAATTCCCTTCGAATACCCGGGCAACGCCGAACGCTTCGGCGACCTTGTGATCACCAATCGCGCCGACTTTACGCGGATGCTGGAGGGCGATCGCCGCGTCCTGGTCGTAGGTTGGGCCAACGGCATGGCCGGCCTCCAACTGGACGCCACCAACGCCCATCTGCGCATGATTCTGAGCTCGGGAGTCTGGGAGCTTTATTCCAATCAGTAGGCCTCGAGGCGGCGCCGAAACCACCCCAATTTCCCTCATGAAAGGTCATTGCACCGCTTCGGGTTAGTCCGTAGATTCTGCATCTTTGCGAATGAAGAAACTGATTCCCATCATCATGGTTTTGGCTGCGGTCTTCGCGGCGGGAAAATACTGGCGCGGCGGCTCCACGGATCGATCCGTGGACAAATCCGTCGACAAGGAACGCCAGACCACGGCTGTGGTCGAGAAGACCAGGATCAGTTTTTCAATCAGCGTCGCCGGAGAAATTACCCCGGCCGAACAGGTGTCCGTCCGGCCTGAGGTGCCCGGCAAAATTTCCGAGTTGCCGGTCGATATCGGCGACCTGGTGAAACTGGGCGACCTGCTCTTCTCCCTCGACGACGACGAGCTGCAGATCGAATTCAAAACACGCGAGACTGAGATCGCCAGCGCCAAGCTCCAGCTGGAACAGGCCCGCCAGAATCTCGACGTCTCCGATCTGGAGATCGAAATCGAATCGCGCCAGACCGCTTTAATTCGCGCCAAACTTGAGACCCGGAAAGCCAACGAGGATTTCCTTCGGCATGAGATACTGTTCAAGGACGAATTGGTTTCCAAGGAGGTCTACGGCACGTCGAAGACCAATCACGAGCTAGCCAAAAACGCCATCGCGTCGGCCGAGCGCAATCTGGATCTGGCCAGGGAACGTTTCACCAAAAGGAAGGAACAGGCGCAGACCGATCATGAACTGGCAAAGAACTCCGTGCTGAAAACCGAGCGCAGCCTTGAACTCGCCAAGGATCGGCTCTCCAAGACCCGCATCGTGGCTCCCTTCGATTGCACCGTGCTGACGCGGCCCGTGTCCGTCGGACAGGCCGTGTCCGGCTCCGGCGGGTTCAATAGCGGCACGGAAGTGCTGACCATCGCCGATCTCAACGAGATGATCATCAACGCGCACGTCAATCAGGCCGACATCATCCGCCTGAGCAAGGGCCTGCAGGTCGACGTGCAGGTCGAGGCGGTCATCGGCCTGAAGGTGGAGGGCAAAGTCGAGCGCATCGCCCCGCAAGCCACGATCAAGAACGGCATCAAAGGATTCGAAGCGCGCATTCTTCTGACTGAGATCGACCCGCGCGTGCAGCCCGGCATGACGGCCAAGATCACCATTCCGGTTGTCTCCGCCGACAACGCGCTCGCCGTGCCCCTGGCGGCGGTCTTCACCGAACAAGCCGGCCGACACGTCTTCGTCGTGGACGGCGATGTATTTGAACGAAGGCCAGTCAAGATCGGCGTGTCGGACTATAAATTCGCCGAAGTGCTTTCCGGTCTGAAGCCAGGCGACGTCGTCGCCCTGGAACCGCCCGGCGAAGAGGCCGTCATCCGGGAGCCGTCGGGGCCCAAGAAGGATTCTTGACCGCCGCCCAGCCGGGAAACTCGAAATCCGAATGATCCAATTCTCCAAACAGATCCCGACGCCTCATTTGCCGTTTCGATCATTTCCAGTTTGGTATTTAGAATTTGTTTCGAGTTTCAGATTTCCAAATTGTTTCGGATTTCGAGATTAGGATTTCGAATTTGCAAAGGCTATGGCTCTGCTCGAACTACGCGACATCACCAAGGTCTATCGCCTGGGCGGCGAGGAGATCCGCGCGCTCGACGGCGTGTCGCTCGACGTAGAGGCGGGCGAATTCATCTCGATCATCGGACCCTCCGGCAGCGGCAAGTCCACGCTGATGCACATTCTCGGCTGCCTCGATTCTCCCAGCTCCGGAACGCTCAGCCTGGACGGCGGGATGATTCACGACGCCAGCGCCCGACAACTCGCCGCCATTCGCAGCCGCAAGATCGGTTTCGTGTTTCAGTTCTTCAATCTGCTGCCCAAACTCAGCGTGCTGCAAAATGTCGAGCTGCCGATGATCTACAGCGGCGTTCCGGCCAAGGAACGTCGGGAGCGGGCGATGAATTCACTGAAACGCGTCGAGCTGGAGAACCGCAGCAAGCACCGGCCTTCCGAGCTTTCGGGCGGCCAGCAACAACGCGCCGCGATCGCCCGCGCGCTGGTCAACGACCCGCGCATCATTTTCGCCGACGAGCCGACCGGCAATCTCGACTCGCACACGGGCGAGCTGATCCTGGATATGTTTCACAAACTCAGCGCCGAGGGCCGCACCATCGCGCTGGTCACGCACGATCCCGCCATCGCCGCGATCACGCCCCGACGCATCGAAATCCGCGACGGCAAGATCGCGAACAAGATCGACGCAAAACTCGCCGGCATAAAAAGGTGATTCAGATGGGATCGAATCGCATACCTTCGCCCGAGAGTTTTCACAAAAGACATGTTGGGCCAGCGTTCGCCCATCAAAGCGGCAGAGGACAGCCGCACTCCAAGACCTGTCGGAACACGGACGGGCATTCAACCTCGCGGCAGCGTCCTGGAGTGCGGCTGTCCTCTGCCGCTTTAGCCCGAAACTCAATTCCAGGCGCCGGGGATACTTACATGCCCGGCTGCTAGTTCCTCGGTTAACCGAACCTTTCCCGCATGAACTTCTGGAACACTTTCCAAATTGGGTTCAAGGAGATTTGGGCCAACAAGACCCGGTCGTTTCTCACCATGCTGGGGATCATTCTCGGCGTGGCCAGCCTCGTCGCGATGTCGGCGATGACCAAGGGCATGGAGAACGAGCTGCGCGAGGCGCTCGTCGCGGCCGGCGGGTTGAAGACGATTCGCGTCGAGTATGAGGACGATCTTCCCCTGCATCAGCGTCACCTGGAGGACCGCGCCGTCGGCGTCACATTGCATGACGTCTATGCCCTGCAACAAAGCGCGCCCTTGGTCGGCAAGATCACACCGATGATTGAGCGATGGGGTTTTCGCTCGCGAATCTATGTTAGCGCCCGGGGAAAACGTTGCCGCCCCTACATGTTTGCCGGGTCCTGGCCCGATGTGCTGGAGCTGGACGAAGTCCGGATCGAGCACGGCCGCATGTTCAATCATCTCGACAACGACGAAACCCGCAGCGTCTGCGTCATCGGGACCTACATTCGCGACGAACTTTTCGGCGACCCCGACGAGACCGGCGAGAAGGTCATCCCCCTGGGCGAGACGATTTATGTGAACAATCAGCCGCTGACAGTCATCGGCATGTTTCCCCGCTACGAGAGCGAGAAACTTCGCAAGCGCAAGGAGGAGGCAAAGCGCGAGGCCGAACTGGCAAAGCAGGAAGGACGGGAGCCGAAGGAGATCGATGTGCGCGACGAGTTTATTTTCCGCCTCAAGAATCGATCGGTCTACATCCCGCTGAACACGATGTTGATCAAATTTGAGACCAAGGAAAACGCGCCAATCGGGGCGGACGCCCGGCTGACGACGTTGAAGCTGCGCATCGACAATGTGGAGGATCTCGAACCCGCCCTTCAGCAAGCCAGAAATGTTCTCATGCACACCCACCGAGGCATCGAAGACTTTGCCTTTCGCACCAAGGAGGACGACGCCGAAGAGGTCACTGCGGCAATTCGCAACGCGCGCCGCAGCGGCGGCATCATCGCCGCGATCAGCCTGATCGTCGGCGGCATCGGCATCATGAACATCATGCTCGCAAGCATCACCGAACGCGTGCGTGAAATCGGCATTCGCAAATCGGTCGGGGCGACCACATTCGACGTCTTCGTGCAGATCCTTGTCGAGAGCGTCTCCATTTCCCTTGTCGGCGGCGTGGTCGGACTGGCGGCGGCTCTCGGTCTGGTCGAAGCGTTGCGCGCGCTCACACCCACGAGCAGCGATCCCGTGTTGACCGCCGCGCCAATGATTCTCGCCTTTTCATGCAGCGTCGCCGTCGGCGTCGTGGCCGGACTTTTTCCAGCGATCAAGGCCTCGCGCCTGCATCCCATTGAAGCGTTGAAATTTGGGTGACCCCCGATCATGAATCCCGCCACCCTCATCGAGATCGCGTTGAAGGAAATCTGGGCGCACAAGGTGCGTTCACTTCTGACCATGTTGGGCATCGTGCTCGGCGTGGCCAGTCTCGTGGCGATGACTGCGATAGTTAAGGGGATGGAAAACGGCATGAAGGAGTCGATCATCGCCATGGGCGGCCTGGACAAAGTGCTGATTCGCGATGAGGACGTGCCGCCGCATCAGGAGCATCTCGCCGAGCAGGCGCCGGGTCGGACAATCAAGGACGCCTATGCCTTGAAGGAGGCGTCGCTGCTTCGGGCGGTGAATCCCGAAATGAGCCTCGGCCGGGCAATCGTCAGCCGCGGCGAAAAGCGCACGCGCGCCTCGGAGGCCGTCGGCGTCTGGCCCGACGTGCTCGAGATGAATCTGTTCGAGGTCGAGCACGGCCGCTTCTTCACCGACCTCGACGAGGAAAACGCCTACAGCGTTTGCGTCATCGGAACTGGCATTCGCGACGAGCTGTTCGGTTCACCGGAGGAAACCGGCAGGGAAATCATTCCTTTGGGCGAGGAAATTTTGGTTAAAGGGCAGCCCTTCACGATTATTGGAATGCACACGCATTACGAAAGCGAACGCGGGCGCAAGGAGCGAGAGCTGGCCGAAAAGAAAAAGGACGAGGAGGAGGAAGAGCAATCCGGCCCGGCCCGAAAGACGGGCTGGGGCTACAACGGTGACTACGCCTTCTGGCGCAAGAACTACACCGTGCACATTCCGCTCAATACAGCCTGGGTGAAATTTAGGTCCGCCGCCGGCGAGGACGGCGCGCCCGATCCGAGGCTGACCGACGTCGACATCAAGGTCGTCGATCTGGAGCTGATGCAGCCTGCGCTGGACCAGGCGCGGAACATTCTTCTGATGTCCCACAACGGCATCGAGGATTTCAGCTTCCGCTCGCAGGAGGACAACATCGACGACATCAACAAACGCATTCGCAACGCGCGAATCAGTGGCGGCATCATCGCGGGACTGAGCCTGCTGGTGGGCGGGATCGGGATCATGAACATCATGCTCGCGAGCATCAACGAGCGCATTCGCGAGATCGGCACGTGCAAGGCGATCGGCGCGACCAATGAAGTCATCTTCCTGCAAATCCTGGTCGAGAGCGCGGCTCTGGCAATTCTGGGAGGACTGGTCGGACTGGCGGCGGCGCACGGACTGGTGGGATTTCTGGAGGCGATGTCTCCGACTGAAAATTCGCCGGTGATCACATCCGGCGCCATGATGATCGCGGTGGGCTTCAGCGCGCTGGTCGGGATCGTAGCCGGCCTGTTCCCCGCGCTGAAGGCGGCCAAGCTCGATCCGATCGAGGCGCTGCGTTACGAGTAATTCCGAGTTGCGGCCAGACGTTCGCGGCGCGGAATCATGACGCGCTTCAAACATTCTATTTTCCGGCCCTGGCCTTCCCTCTCTTCCCCGCCGCCGCATCGATCAACTCGGCCCGATCGCGGGCTTCGCGCACAATGGGAGATTTCTCATACCGCTCCACGAAGGCCGCCACCGGACTCGAGAGCGCGGCGACGCTTTGGTTCGTTTGGAAGTTCGAATTCAGTTGGAGCAGACTGGTCGAGATTTCAACGAGCTGATCGGCGCGGACCGATTTTCCGGGAACGACCGCGATCACTTGTTCCGCGGCCGTCGCCATTTCGTTTCCTACGACGCCCAATTCGTCGGCTATTGATCGGATCGCGCCCGGGTTGCCGCCGGCGGCGCGAAGGGACTCCACGACATTGCCCAGCTTTAAGACGACGGCATACGCGCCCGCCCATGCTGCCTCGGTCTGTTCTGCCTTGGTCGCGGCCGCGCCGCGCATCAGCCAATGATTCTCAAAGATGTCCAGCATGCTGTCGATATCGGCCGTCAGCTTGGACACTTGTCGGGTCAACTCCGGATCGTCCAGGGTCTTCTCAACGGTCGCGGCAAGTCTCGAAACTGAATTCAAAAGCTCCACTGAGTTTGAAACGGCGTTCGGGTTGTCCTCCATCTGTTTGCGCACCAATTCAGCGATGCCTTTCAGGTCCGGCAGCGCGGCGACGGCCGCGGTAAGTCCGTTGGTGTTCGCGGGATCCTGCGCGATCGCGACTTCGATCGACTGCAACAGATTCTTGATTTCTCTCGAAGCGTTTGCCGCCTCCACGACGGCCGCCTTCAACTCGTCGTTCATGATCAAATCCGCGGCCGCCCCCTGATTGGTCAAGGCGTTGGAAAGCACGGCGAAGTTGGCGGTCATCTGCGTGATATTGCTCACGACCAACAACGCCTCTTCATTCATCAACATGTCCGCGACCGCGCCCTCGGCCTCGAGCCTGGCAAAGAGCTTGCGAATGTCATCGTTGATGACCAGATCGCCAATCGCGCCCGGCTTGCCCACGACCCCGGAGATTTGATCGGCGACCTGAGTCACGATGTCGCCCAGAGCCGGGGACTCAATCGGATCGAGAAAGTAGGGCTTGGAGACGCCTTCCGCACTCGCCCCAACAGCGCTCTCCAGAGCGGCATTGCCCGGATAGAGAACCTTGAGTTGCTCCGGATCCAGAGCATCGGCGAGGTGCCCCACGAAGGGATCGGAATTGTTCCACTTGCCCTCTTCCTTGATCATCAACTTGAGAAGAATCTCGTCGGCGTGACTCATTTCCTCCCCGAGCCTCAACACTTCCTGCAGCAACGTCGCCGGTTTACCTTTGCCCAACTTCGCCCAAAGGCCGACCAGCTTCGCCTTTTCATTGGAATCGAAACCGAGTTCCTGGTCGGGCTTGGCCGTTCTGCTACTCACCAAAAGCCACTGCCGGTACGAGACGGTTTTCCTCCACTCTCGTTCAATCTCGAAGGCAGCCGCATTGGTGGCGAAGGACTCCGCGCTCGCCGCCCAATTCGTCCAGAGTTTGGCGTCGACGCCGATGGTCCTGACGATGTTTGGCGGCAAGGCTCTCACGGCCTCCCACTTGCGTCGGAGCGTTGAGACATCCTCTCCGCTGGACTGCCCGGGGCCTTCGATTATGATTCCCGGTTTGGTCCAGGATTCTTCGTTCTCCAAAATCATACGATACAGAATTTCGTCAGCCTGCCTCCCGATCGCCGCGCTGTATTCACTCTCCTTGACCTCTTTCCACATCCCCAAAAGACGTTCGCGTTCTTCTTCGATCGCGGCCTTGTCCTCGGGGACGGCATTCGGCTCCAACTTGCCAACATTGGTGTCCTTCAGGAATTTCCAGCGCCGATACGACTCGGACTGCCACCATGCCTTTTCAACCTGCGCCTTGGCGGCGTTCGTGAAGAACGAGCCTCGGCTGGTCGACCAGTTCGCCCACAAATTAGTGTCGATTCCAGTCGCGAACACGGCCTTCGCCGGCAGTTTGCTTATAGAATCCCACATTCTATATTTTATCAGCGTCTCCTTGTTCGCCGCCTGAAAACCCTCCACCTTGTCGCGGTCCAACCTGCGAAGCTCCTTCTTTTTCGGATCGGGCTGCCAGACAGTCTTCAGCCCATAACTGCCTTTTTGGATCTCGATGACGCGAGCGCCGAACAGATCGGCCGAGGCAATCTTGGCGGTGGAGTCAGTCAAGATGTAGTCAAAGTAGCGATAAGCGTCCCCCTGCCGGACGAAGAACTCGATCGTCACATTGTAGTAGGCGTAGGGATCATTCGGAATCACCGCCGTAATTTCGCCGACATCGAAGCCCATCATTTTGATCGAGTCTCCCACCTTCAGACCGGCCGCGTTGGCGATGCTGGTTTGATAGACGGCCCGCGGCTCAAATTTGCCTTTCCGTTTGGCGGTGTAATAGACGTAAGCGACGAAGCCCAGGATCAGTCCGATCGTGGCCGCGCCGACAAACCAACCGACCATTCGTTCGGCGCGGGTCCGGTGGGTGCGTAGTCCAGGCGCTATTCTTGCCATAATTCAGTTTTTTATTTGTTCCAATTCCAGCAACTCGTGGGCGAGGGGATTGTCGCAGGCCTTCATTTGCTCGCGATCGCCGACCGCTTCAAACGAACCTTCGCGCAACAGCGCGAATTGACGAGCGTGATCGATCCACGTCCGAAGGTTCTCGGTGGTGACCACGATCGTGACCGGCTTGCCCCCCATCAACTCATGCCCGCGGCTCAATTCACAAATCAGATTCCGCCACCATCGTTGTTGCCGGTAACTGAGCCCAACCAGGGGTTGATCGAACAGGAGAATATCCGGCCGCAATACGACGGCGCGAGCCAGCCCCACACGCCTTCGCTTGCCCAGGTCAATCACGCCGGGGGTGTTGCTCCCGACCTCCAACAAACCCAACACATTCAGGATCGACTCCACTCGCTCCTCCAGCTCCAGGTCGTCCCGCCCCGTTCGATAACGCAAAGGCAGCGCGATGTTCTCCGCCACGGTCAGTTGGGGAAACAGGCAACCGTCGCCTTCAAACACCATCCCAATTCTCAACCGCTCGCTGAGGAGCTCATCCTCGCTCATCTCCTCGGTGTTCTTTCCAAAGAGATCCAACCGCCCCAGGGAACTCGCGTTGATCGCCGCGATGGTGGTCAACAGATTGGATTTCCCGCTCCAGTGCAAGCCGCCAATCGCCCAGAAACCGCCTTCGTCTATACGCCAGTTGATGCCGCTCGGTTGCCACGAAACGCAGGTGTCCGGTCGTTGCAGCTTCATGTCAATCAACTCAATCTGCGCAACGCGCTTCTGCTCTTTTTTTTCGTCCGCGCTCATTTTAGATCAGGTAGTAAAACACGATGAACAGCGCGTCAATCAACATGCACACAACCACGCCCTGAACCACCGCGGTGGTCGTGGCGACCGCGATCTGCTCGAGCCGGGAAACGCGGGTCAGTCCCTGATAACAGGACACGAAGCCGATCGTGAAACCAAAAAGCATGGGTTTCAACAACATCACGGCGAAATCCAGAATCCGCAGATTCGCCATGAGTTGATCGGCGTAATCAACCAATGGCAGGTCCATATCCTGCACGAACAAAAACAAGTAGGCGCTGACCGTGGTAAGCAGGTTGAATAGAAAGGTCAGACAAAAAACGGACAGGCCGAGACCGATCACACGCGGGACGACGAGGTAATGGATCGGATCCACGCCCGCCGCCGCCAACGCCTGCACCTGCCCCGTCGAGCGAGCCGCGCCCAGTTCGATCACGTTGGCCGCGCCGACCCGCGCCAGAATCAACAACGCGGTCATCAGCGCTCCCAATTCGCGCAGGACAACGGTCACAATGGTCCCGCCGGCAAATGATTGGGACTCAAATCCTGTCAATTCTTTCAACACCAGCAACTGGCCCGAGACAATGAATCCCATTCCGATCGCCATGAAGCAGATCATCGGCGTCTGTTTGACACCGCCGAGGAGGATCTGCAGGCGAATCTGAGGCCACACGACGTTGCGCGACCGAAAGAGCTTCACGCCAGCCACCTCGATCACCGACAAGACAAAGGATCCGAGCCCAAAAATGCCGTGGGTGAGAACGAGAAACTGCCGCGTGAGAAATCCGTAACGAGACGGCGGAAAGAAGGTCGTGGCTTCGGGAGAAGCGACGACTTCCGGCTCAGGTGACGCGGTTTCCGAATCCACGCTCGGACTCTAGGAGTTTGCCCCAACAGGGTCAAAGGCGATTTTGAAACGAAGGATGGACGGCCGACTGGCCAGACGAAGAAAGAGGGAAACAGGCCGACTATTTCACGCGGACCACGACATCCGCGATGTCGACGCTGCGGCCGGTGGAGGAGGTGGCAAACTGGAGGACGACCTCGGCGGCGATGTCCTGCGCAGCGCGCACCGGGACGGTGTATTGCTTCCATTGATCGTCGATTCGCACAATCTGTGAAGCGTGAGTCGGCATGCGATCGCCCGGCCGGCCCGAAAATCCCCGGGCATAGACGGAAATACTGTCGCCGCGTTTGCCTCGCGCCCAGAATTCGATGACCCGGCTTCCCGTCGCGCGGGAGATAAATCGCGGTCCCAGAAGTTCGGCGCGTCCGACAGGACCCTTGGCGGACACCTTGACCGCCGCGTCGGTCGCCGGAGGACCGTCGTCCAGCTTGGTGTAGATGACCGTGTATTTCTTGTCGGCGTTATTGTCCCGCCAGCCCGTGGGCAGCCAGCCGCTCGAAAAATTGCCGCCCTGGTTGGCCGATTTGAATTCGGCGCCTTCCGGACCAAAGCTGTTCGGAGCGCGGGGATCAAGTTTGACCGCGCGTTCGAGGTGGGGCCAGGCGGCGGCAAAGTTTTGCTGACGTTGAAGCACGGCGCCGCGCAACCAAAGGGCGTCGTAATTATCCGGCTCATACTTCACGGCCAGATCCGTGTAGAATCCGGCAAGCCCCTCATCGGACGAGACTATGCCAAGCCGGGCCAAGGCAAGCGCATGATCAGGCTGTAAATCGAGGGCTTCTTCCAGGCTCTGCTTGTCGGCCGCCTCCACTTTCCGCGAAATATAATCGGAGACATTCAGAGTCGCATACGAGGAAACGCGCCGACTGGCCCGATTGTTCAGGAACCAGTTGCCCCACTCGGCGTAGGTCTTATCCGTTCCTTCCTTCTTCATGTCCTCCCGAATCTTGGAGATTTTGTCCCAGGGATTCAGCACCAGCTCTGTGCCGCCGCCGGATTCAACCATACGGAAACCACCCACGGTCACCGCCAGCTCGGTCAACCACAGGGGCGCGTCGCCAGGTATGGAGATCTGCCAGACTTGCGCCGTCTTGTCATCCGAGGAGGTCGCCACAAAAGACGCGTCCTTGCTGAAGACCGCAGAATTAACCCGACCGGAGTGCGTCAACGGAGCGGTCACCAGTTTCCAGCTGGCCGTCTCCCAGACTCGGGCCTCATTCGCGCGTTTCTCGTAGCTGACGACCAACCGGCCGTCATCGCTGAAACGGGCGCTCTCCACGGCGCTGCCATGCTGTAGCGGTTCCGCGCCGGACTGGCCTGTCGACGTGCGCCAGACGCGCACGGTTGCATCATCGCAGGCCGCGATCAGGATCGTGCCGGCCGGATTCAAGTCGATGCTGTTGATCGGGCGATCGTGATGCATCGGCTCGGCCAACATCTTGGCGGTCGCCAAATCCCAAAAACGCGCCATGCGATCACTGGAAGCGGTCGCAACGTGTTTACCGTCGCGACTGAAGACCGCATCGGTTACCTCACTCGGGTGAACTAGGGGTTCGCCTTTTTTAATTCCGGTCATGGAATCCCAGATTCGCGCCGTCTTGTCCGAGCCGGCGGTGACGAAGAGGGATCCATCGGCATTGAAACCACCGCCGCCGATGACCAGCCGACTCTCGTGTTGAACGCCCTGCTTGAATCGCGACGCACCGGTCTTCGCGTCGAGAACGGAAGCCGTTCGGTTCCCAATCACCAGAATCGATTTTCCGTCCGCGCTGTATTGCGCCCGTATGAGTTTGCCTCCGCCAGCGGTGTGCCTCGACCCCACGGGCTTCCCACTCGCAATATCCCAGATCTGCACGTTGCCGTCGTCCGTGCCGACAAGTAGAAATTTATCATCAGGACTGAATTCCGCGAAATTAGGCCGCCCGCTTGATGGCACCATCGGTTCGCTGAGTTGTTCTCCCGTCCCGACATCCCAGACTCGCACCTGGCGATCGTGTCCACAGGTGACGACCATTTTCGCGTCGGAACTGAAGGCGGACCAATAGATATTCGCGTCGCCGTGACTCAGAGGCTCGGACTTGGGCTGGCCGCTCAGGCAGGTCCAGACCTGCGCGGTTTGATCCTCGGATCCGATGACAAGCCGCCGGCCATTGCGGCTGAAACGTGCGGCATTAACCGGACCGTTGAATTTGATGGGCTCCAGAACAGGCTTGCCCGTGGTCATCGACCATACCTGCGCCGTGCGATCCAACGACGAGGTCACCACCCATCGGCCATTGGGGCTGACGTCGGCCATTTTCACGCCCAACGAATGCTTCAAGGGCGCGCCAATGATCTCGCCCTTGGCGATGCCCCAAATGCGAGCGGCGCCGTCATCCGATGAGGTGACGATATGCAGGCCGCTCGGGCTGAATGTCACCGTGGCCACCCGGTCGTCATGCGGCAAAGGCTCGGTCACGGGGGCCCCGGTCTTGGCGTCCCAAACGCGAGCCGTCTTGTCGAGGGAGGCCGTGGCGACATATTTCCCATTGGGGCCAAACGTCGCGTTAACGAAGCCGTCATGATTCATCACAGCTCCCACGCGGCTTCCAGATTTGGCGTCGTATATCTGCGCAACGGAACCAAACCCAACGACGATGGTCGCGCCGTCCGGGCTGAAATCCACGCTGCCGGGAGGCCCCTCGACGGTGATCGAGGCGATGGCCTTGCCCGTCTCCGTCTCCCAGGTTCTGGCCGTTTTATCGGAGGAGCAGGTCGCCACCTTGGAACCGTCCTGACTAAAGCGGGCCATCTCCACCTTGTTGCCATGGGTCAACGCCGCGCCGACTTGTTTGCCGGTGGCCGCATCCCACACCTGGGCATCGGGATCCGAGGCAGTAACGATTCGTTTTCCATCAGGGCTGTAGCGAACGGAATAAATGGGATTGCGGTGGGTCAGAGGCTCGCCAACCGCCTGACCGGATTCGATGCTCCAGATCTGGGCCTTGTTTCCCGACGCGGTGACGATGTGTTTTCCATCAGGGCTGTAGTCGACGTCGACGACGGGACCGGCGTGTTTCAGCGGAGCTGTGCGCGGGAGCGACCAGTTCTCCCCGGACAGCAGCGAAATCAACCGAGCCTCGGTGGAGGAGTTCTCCGGATTGACGTCGAGCGAACGGGCGAGATAGGCGATCGCCACCGCCTCCTTGTCATCTTCGACCAGTCGGGCGGCGGCGTTAAAGTCGGAAATGGACAGGGCATCGACCGCGCGATTCTTCTGTTCGGTGGCTTGCGCGCGAGCCGTTTCGGCCGCGAGAAAATTCCTTTGGGCCTCGGCCTCGCTTTTCTTCGCTAATTCCGTCTGCTTGATGGCTTCCTTCTCGTTTTTCACCGCCAATTCCCGTTGCCGGTTGGCTTCAGTGTAGTTCTTGAGAGCCAGCGCGGTTTGCTTAACCGCTTCTTTCTCGTTTTTGACGGCCAAGTTTTTCTGCTTGTTCGCCTCGACCTCCGCCTTCTTCGCGCGCTTCGCTTCTTCATTCGCGCGCATCTCGTTCGCCTGAGCCTCTCGCCGGGCCTCCTGCGCTGATACCAACGCTGTTTCCGCGCGCTTTGTCTCCTGTTCAGCGAATTCCCGTGCTTTGTCCGCTCTTCCCTTCTCGATAAAGAGCATGATTCCCAACGCCAAAAAGACGACGAATAACACGGAAACGCCCGCCAGAATCTGTTTCAACCGCCGTTGCGCGCGCTCGTGATCGCGCTGCTTCAGGTCGGAGAAATTGACGTTGAACATGCCCGACAGCAGCTTGAGCCGGGCGTTGGGTTTGCCGTCCTTGCCTTTGCGCGCATCGGCGGCGAGCGGCTCGGTCCGGATGTCGGTGAGCTGGCGGTTCTCGTCGACCTGATAACGCACCGGCTCGGGGAAACACTCCTCCAGGCCCAGCTGCGGGTTGAGCGAAGCGTAGGGTTCGCCATCGACGATCAGGCAAAGCACCTGAGCTTCGCGGCCCAGAGACTTGAAGGTCTTGATCTCCTCGTTCACCCATTGCGACGCCACGGCGCGCGGAGAACAAATAACGATGAGGTAGCGCGATCCGGTGAGCGCGGCGGTCAGCTTGTCGCCAAGATCGGCCGAGCTTGGCAGCTCATCGCGGTCGCGAAAAATGGGAAAGGCTCGCTTGGGAATGGGGCCGTACTTGGTGGGCTTGCCCACCAGCTGTTTGGGAACGCCATACGTCTCCAAAGACTTATGCAGCCAATCAGCCCACTTCTCATCAGCGTGACTATAGCTGATAAATCCCCAGTATTTGTATTCCTGAGAGCCAGTTTGTTGATGTTCGTCCTGCATCGGTTCGATTCAGCCTTGCCGCCTGCTATCCCGGTCGACGGCCGACCTCCAGAGGGGATTAAGTCCGGCAAAGTTTGAAGCCCGAAGACGATGTGCTACGAACGCCCGCAGGCCACTTCCATTCCCCGTCTGAATGCCAGTTTCGCATTCACTTGTCAAATATTGTTGCGAAACGCCCCATCGGGAACGATCGCCTCCCGGCAAACAAAACGCCGGCCGCGAACCCATTTCGTAACCGGCGTTTGCTGAAAAAGATAAACTGCGGAATCAGGGCCCCTCGGTATGGACGCGCGCGCCGGCTTTTTTCATCGCGGTCACATCGCGCCTCATTTGAAACTCCGGCAAGGGATTTTCGCCCAGCCAGATTTTCACATAGGGCGAAAAGCGTTTTTCATCAGCGGCGTCCTCCTCCAACATGACCACCAGAGGCGAAAGATCGCCTACGAGGTTGTCCTGAATGAACAGGAACGACAGCTGGCGCAATCCGTAAAGCGGCGAAAGATCGCTGACGCGATTGCCATTCAGCTCCAGAATCGAGAGCCAGCGCAGTTTGCTGACGCCGTCGATTTTCTTGATGCGATTATCCGCCAGATAGAGGCTGCTCAGCTTGCGCATGCCCAGCAGAGGCGAAATATCGGTGACCTGATTTCGGGTGAGATACAGCGCGGCCATGTTAGTCAGCCCGGCAAGGGGCGCCAGATCGGCGACCTTATTGTCGCTCAGCTCGATGTACTGGAGCGCCTTGAGGGTGCCCAACGGCTTGATGTCGGAAACCAGATTGCCGGTGAGGGTGATCGTCTGGACACGCTTCAGGCCGGTGATAGGGGTCAGGTCGCTCACGCGATTATTGGCGATGTTCAACGCGGCGAGGCTGCGGCAATGCTCCAGGCCGCTGAGATCGGTGATGCCTTGGCCAGTCGCCTTGATGGTGGAAATGTTCTCCACATCCTTGGCCACAATCGGCTCATCCGAATCTCGTTTCTCAAAAACATAGCGACGCACGGCCTCTTCCAGGTTCTTGTCCTTGAAAATGGACATGGCCGCCTTTTTGGCCGCAGCGTCGTCCCGCTTCTTCATCTCCGCGTCGACTATTTTCTTCAAAGCGGCCGCTTCGGCCGCTTTCTTTTTAGCCACCGCAGCCGCCTCCGCCGCCTTCTTGGCTGCTTCTTCAGCCATCTTTTTCTTCGCCGCATCGGCCATCGCCTTTTTCTTCGCCGCCGCATCGGCCGCGGCTTTTTTCTTGGCTGCGTCATCCGCCGCCTTCTTCTTGGCCGCCGCATCGGCCATCGCCTTTTTCTTGGCCGCCGCATCGGCCTTCTTCTTGGCCGCGTCGGCGGCTACTTTCTTGTCGTCGGCTGCCTTCTTGTCGTCGGCTGCCTTCTTGTCGTCGGCTGCTTTTTGTTCCGCCGCGGGCTTTTTATCGTCCGCCGCAAGGGCGCCGCCGGTCAAAATCGTGAACGCGAGGGTTGCTGCAAGGAAAGTTGCTATCGTTTTTTTCATAATGCGATTTACTTGAATTCGGACTATCGACGTGGAAACGGGTGAGATTATTGGACTTATCTGAAAAAAAATTCAACCCCCGTATGAGAACGAATATTGTCAGGGCCTCAACACGATCTTTCCGGCCAGGGTTCCCGCGCCGTGGATCGTGTTTTCCTCCTGAATCCGATGCGCTCCAGCCGTATCGGAAAGCGGCATTTCACGATCGATGCGGGCGGCCAGCTCACCGGAGGCCAGCCAGCGGTTGATGTCCCGCGCGCACACGCGCTGCTCGTCCGGCGTCGCCTTGAACATGACGAACCCATGGAGGGAGCATTCCTTGACGTAGAACGGCCCCACGGGAAAGCCCGGCCGCGCGTCGCGACCCGCCATTAGCACCATGCGTCCCCGAGCGCCCAGCATGTCGACGGCGGCCTCAAAATTCGGTTCGCGGGTCGTTTCCCAAAACACGTTCACGCCGGCGGGCGCCACTTTCTTCACCTCCGCCGCGACATCCTGGGTTTTGTAATTGATCGCGGTTTCCGCGCCCAACGTGAAGCACGCGTCGACGCGCTCATCACTGCCCGCTGTTGCAATCACTCGCGCGCCCATGGCCCGGGCCATCTGAATCACTGCGGATCCGACTCCGCCGGAGCCGCCATTGACGAAGACTGACTCGCCCCGCTGGAGTTTGGCTTCTCGCGCCAAGCCAAGGTGCGCGGTGATGCCCACGAGAGCCATCGCGGCGGCGTCCGCGTCATCCACCCCGTCGGGCGTGGGATAGAGCCAACACTCATCCACGGCGACAAATTCAGAAAATGTTCCCTGGCGGCCCAGTAGACCTTGATTACTGCCCCAGACACGATCGCCAACCTGAAATCGAGAGGCCCGCGGTCCGACGGCCTTGATCACGCCGGCCAGATCGCAACCCACGACGAAGGGCCTGGGCAAATCCATCTGAATCATGCCGCCGCGAACGTAGGTGTCGACCGGATTGACGGCGACCGCGGCGACCTGAACCAGAACCTGTGAGCCCGACAAATGAGGATCGGGCAGGTCGCCGAATTTGATACTGTCGGGCGGTCCGGGTTCTTCGATGTAGGCGGCTTTCATGATCTTACGGGAATCTCCGCGCAAATTCGTAGCGGGCCGGGCGGCGTACGTAAAGCGGGATTTCACCCGTCGAGGAGGGGCAATCGGCCTCGTCGCCAAGGCATCGCCGGATGGCGCGGGCAAGCGCGCTCGGGTGGTAGGGTTTGGCGATAAAGTTCACTCCCTCGTTCAACTCCAGATCGTCGCCGGTCACATCGGCGCTGTAGCCGCTGGTGTAGAGAACTTTCAATTCTGGCCGATCGCTCCGCAGCCCTTCAGCCAGTTCAAGCCCGGAAATCCCTTCAGGCACCACCATATCGGTCACCAGCAGATCGATTTCGTCGCGGCGCCGCTTCCAGATTTTCAATGCCTCGACGCCGTTGCTCGCCTGAAAAATCGTGTAGCCGTAGTTTTGAAGAATCGTGGAAACCAGCTTTAGTAAGGCGGGCTCGTCCTCGACCACCAGCACGCGCTCCGATCGGGCGCCACGCCAGCCATCGCCAGGCGAGCCAAGCCGGAAGCGGTTCGAAGCCCACGAATTGAAACAGGTTTTGGGGTCATGACACCCATCGGTTTGTTATGTTTCTGGAACGACCTATCGACGAGGAACCGGGACGGGAGCCGAGGAAGGGTCGCCATGCGGTCTGCGATTTCCCGCGAATTGTCTCCTACGGCGCTTGCGTCGGTCGATTCAACTTGCGAGAAAAGGGCTCGCCATTCCCCACTTAAATCCAATGAAAAAAAACAGCTTAGATCTCCCGCGGATATTCCTGCGCGCGCTCACCCTTGGCTTCGCCCTCGCAGGCGTCGCCACGCAAGCCGCCCCGGCCCGCGCCGTGCTCAACGGCGTCGACGCCCTCGCCGATCGGGAGTTCAAAGAACTCCGGAATCTTCGCGTCGGCCTGATCACCAATCACACCGGGACGGACCGCCGACGCAACGCCACCATCGATCTCATGCGCGCCTCGCCCCGCGTTCAGCTCAAGGCGCTCTTCAGCCCCGAGCACGGGATCCGCGGAAAACTCGATCAATCCCGGATCGACGACGGCGTCGACGAGAAAACTGGACTGCCGATCTTCAGCCTCTACGGCAAGACCCGCAAACCTCTCCCCGAACACTTGAAGGACCTCGACGCGCTCGTCTTCGACATTCAGGACATCGGTTGCCGCTTCTACACCTACATCTCAACCATGGGCAACGCCATGGAGGCCGCCGCCGAGAACGACCTCAAGTTCTTCGTGCTCGATCGCGTGAACCCGATCGGCGGGAAGGTCATGGACGGACCGGTCATGACCGGCAAAACCGACTTCGTGGGTTACCACGCTATCCCAGTTCGCCATGGCATGACCGTCGGTGAACTCGCGCGCATGTTTAATGCCGAAAAGAAGTTCAACGTGGACCTCACGGTCATCCCCGCAACCGGCTGGAAGCGCTCCATGTGGTTTGACGAAACCGGGCTGCCCTGGACCAACCCCTCGCCCAACATGCGCAGCCTCGCCCAGGCCGCGCTCTATCCCGGCGTCGGCCTCGTCGAGACGACCAATCTCTCCGTCGGCCGGGGCACGGACACCCCCTTTGAAGTAGTCGGCGCACCCTGGATCGACGACGTCCAACTGGCCACGGCTCTCAACCGCGCCGGACTTCCGGGCGTTCGCTTCGTGCCCATTCGCTTCACGCCCGACGCCAGCAAATTCAAGAATGAGGAATGCCGGGGCGTGAATATCTTTCCGACCGACCGCGACCGCTGCGATGTCGTCGATATCGGAATCACCCTGGCCCTGACGCTGCGCAAACTTTATCCAGAAAAATTCGAGATCGATAGCTTTGCCCGGCTGCTCAAACACGACGCGACCCTCGCGGCCGTCAAACGCGGCGACTCCCTTGCGAGCATCAAGGCTTCGTGGTCTGCCGCGCGCGCCGAGTTCGAACGCCGCCGCCAGGCTTATTTGATCTACGAGTAAACGCCGGCGCTTCGGGCCATTGCAACCCGCGCCAAAGACGCCCATGCTGCACCCGGTTTTCGACAACTAGCGCCATG
The DNA here is from genome assembly GCA_047618185.1 of Limisphaerales bacterium. GTDB lineage: Bacteria > Verrucomicrobiota > Verrucomicrobiia > Limisphaerales > JAYPEY01 > JAYPEY01. Next base: position 3,535 of record JBLHKZ010000036.1, on the reverse strand, counting down.
GACCTATGGCCGGAAACCGGCAATGAATGGATGATCCGACTTACGTCGGGATGCTGCAAACTTTTTGGATCGCTGACACTACTTGCCGTGGAGTGCGGCCGTCCTCTGCCGCTTTTAGCGCCGGTATTGGCCGATCAGGTCTCACTTCCGGAACAACTTGACCTTAGGTTGACGCGACTGCGCGACTGCGGGGCCCACCGCATCGCGGCCCCGGGAACGCCTTCCGGTATTCTCTGCAATCGGCGCGCCAAGCGCGATTACGCGGCAAGTGGCTCCGGCGCTTCCAGCGGCCGGCAGTCGAAGGTCAGCGCGCCATCGGCAAAGCCGACAACGACTTCGCTGTTCTCGACCACCTCGCCGGCCAGCAACTTGCGCGCGAGCGCCGTTTCCAATTCCCGCTGGAGGAATCGCTTCAGCGGACGCGCGCCGTAGACCGGGTCGTATCCCTCCCGCGCAACGTAGTCCTTCGCCGCGTCGCTCAGGCTGATCCGAATGTGCCGGTCGGCCAGTCGCTGGCGCAGGCGCTCCAGCTGCAAATCCACGATGCACTTGATCTCATCGAACGTGAGCGTCTTGAACAACAGAGTCTCGTCCACGCGGTTCAGGAACTCCGGCCGGAAATTGGCCCGCAGTTCGGCCATCACCTTGAGCCGCGCCGCTTCCGGGATCTCGCCCGTGTCGTTGGCTCCGTCGATCAGATGCTGACTTCCGACGTTCGACGTCATCACGATGATCGTGTTCTTGAAATCGACCGTGCGGCCCTGGCTGTCGGTCAGGCGACCGTCATCCAGAATCTGCAGGAAGACATTGAACACGTCGCCGTGCGCCTTCTCGATCTCGTCAACCAGCACGACGCAATAGGGTTTGCGCCGCACGGCCTCAGTCAACTGGCCGCCCTCTTCATAGCCCACGTAGCCCGGAGGCGCGCCGATCAGCCGCGCAACCGCGTGCTTCTCCATGTATTCGCTCATGTCGAGGCGCACAATGTTGTCCTCCGAATCGAACAGCGTCCGCGCCAGCGCCCGGGCCAGCTCGGTCTTGCCGACGCCGGTCGGGCCCATGAAAATAAACGAGCCGATCGGGCGGTTCGGATCTTTCAAACCCGAGCGCGCCCGGATCACCGCGTCCGCCGCGGCCTGCACGGCCTCGTCCTGCCCGATGACGCTCCGATGCAGGATCTCATCCAGGCGAAGCAGTTTCTCCTTCTCGCTCTCCAGCAGCCTTGCGACCGGAACGCCCGTCCAGCGGGACACCACTTCGGCGACTTCGTCCTCGGTGACCTCCTCCTTCAACAGGCGCGTTCCGTCGTCGGACGCATCCTGACGGGCCACCTCGTCTTCGAGCTGCTTCTCTAATTCCGGCAAACGACCATAGCGCAGCTCGGCAACCCGGTTTAGGTCGTGCTCACGTTGCGCCGTTTCAATGTCGTTTCGCGTCAACTCGATCGCGGTCTTGAGCGCCTGCATATTCTCGATGGCTTTCTTTTCGTTGTCCCACTGAGCCCGCAGGGCATCGCGCTCGGTTTTCTGGTTGGCCAGTTCCTTTTCGATCGCGGCCAGTCGTTCGCGCGACGCCTTGTCTTTCTCCTTCTTCAAGGCCTCACGCTCGATCTCCAGCTGTAGGCTCCGACGCTCCAGCCCTTCCAGCTCCTCGGGCATGCTCTCCATTTCCGTGCGCAGCTTGGCCGCCGCTTCGTCGACCAGATCAATGGCTTTGTCCGGCAGAAAACGATCCGAAATATAGCGGTCCGAAAGCGTCGCCGCCGCCACCAGCGCCGCATCCTGAATGCGCGTTCCGTGATGGAGCTCATATCGCTCGCGCAGGCCGCGCAGGATCGAGATCGTGTCTTCCACGTTGGGTTCCCTCACCAACACCGGCTGAAAGCGCCGCTCCAACGCGGCGTCCTTTTCAATGTGTTTGCGGTGTTCATCCAACGTCGTCGCGCCGATGCAGTGGAGCTCGCCGCGCGCCAGCATGGGCTTGAGCATGTTACCCGCGTCCATGGAGCCCTCGGCCTTGCCGGCGCCGACGACGGTGTGAATCTCATCGATAAAGAGAATGATTTGGCCCGCCGCCTCGGCGACTTCGTGAAGCACAGCCTTGAGGCGCTCTTCAAACTCGCCCCGATACTTCGCGCCGGCGATCAAAGACCCCATGTCCAACGCCACGATGCGCTTGCTCTTCAGGCTTTCCGGCACGTCGCCCTCCACAATTCGGCGGGCGAGGCCTTCAACGATGGCGGTTTTGCCGACGCCCGGTTCGCCGATCAACACCGGGTTATTCTTGCGCCGGCGTGACAAGACCTGAATCGCCCGGCGAATCTCAGCATCGCGTCCGATCACCGGGTCGAGCTTGTTCTGCCGCGCGAGCTGCGTCAGGTCTCGACCATATTTTTCAAGGGCCTCATAAGTCGCCTCTGGATTGGCGCTGGTCACGCGCTGATTGCCGCGGACTTCGGACGCCGCTTTGAGGAAAACGTTCCGCTTGAGATCCAACTCCTTGAAGATTTTTCCAATGGGTGAGCTCGCCGGCTCCTGGAACATCGCCAACATGACGTGCTCGACGCTCACATATTCGTCTTTGAGCTTCTTGGCTTCGCCGGCCGCCGAGACCAGCAGCTTCTTCAATCGCTGGGTGATGTAGCCCCCCGTCTCGGTCGCGGTGTCGCCGCTCACGCGCGGCAGCTTGTTGAGCGCTTCGTCCAGCTTTGTCCGGAACAGGTCCGGCGCAATGCCGCACTTCTCGACCAGTCGCGGAACAAGTCCGCCCTCCTGGTCCAGGAGCGCGACGGCCACGTGCTCGATATCCACCGCCTGATGTTGCATCGATGTGGCGAGATCCTGGGCGCTTTGCATCGAGCCCTGCGCTTTTTCGGTAAATTTGTTGAGATCCATACTTTGAATGCCTTTCTGGTGGCGTCGTTTGTTTCTGTTTCGTTTGCTGACGACGGAAAATCTAATAGCAATCTCGGCGCCGAGCCATTGGCAGCCGCTAACGAACGGGATCGATTCCCTTCGGGAACCCGGACCCGAGGCGATCGAACGTCGTTTGTCCACCGTTTTACGTTCTATCGCAACATGTTGATTTTCAATTATTTAAGCGAATATATTGCAAAGAATTGGGGTCCTTCACAATCTGTTCAAACGGCTGTTCGAAAAGTTTGCATCACGTTTTCCGCGCAGGTTGGCCCTGGTCGAAGTCGCAGCGAACATTCACACAAAACGACTCACTGGCGCAGATTTAAGCGTCACAATGTCTCAGCTTGGCTCAAAAATGGCTTGGTTGCGGTCGGTAATCTTGACACAATATCTATATGAATCCAGTTACACCGTTCCCACTGAGGAAGCGATTTCTAGTTTCAAACGCCTCTCATCCCGCATCCGGCGACGCTCGCTTGAATCCGTCTCTAGGATCGATTTTCAAGATCGCCTTGCTCCTGATCACGCTGCTGCTGCTTGCCCGACCGGATTCCGCAACGGCTCTGGGCTTTCGCGTGCCGAACCAGGACGCCGCGGCCATCGCGCGCGCCAACGCC
>JBLHKZ010000035.1:0-29536 GCA_047618185.1 Limisphaerales bacterium | reverse complement strand
GTTGAAAATGCTTCTTGAACGTTGTTCCCAGGGTAGGTCGTGCCTCCCAACCCTGGGCTTTGGGGCGGAATCCCGTTGGGATTCGAAGGCGACCGATTCGAAAACTTATGGGTAATGCACAGCTCCGGGGAGGGGATATTTCACCCCGCCGACGAAGGAGGATTCAAGGGGTGGAATCGGGTTGGGTTCGATCGAACTATCCTCTGGCGCCCGCCCCTCCGCCACCCTTCACCTCCCCACGACTTCCGGCTTCTGATATGCGTCGCCGCCGACTATGCTTCGCGCATGCCGGAAGCCGCCGGATCTCCACTCGAAGCCCCATTGACCACGCTGTCTGGCGTGGGCGCCGAACGCGCCGCCCAGTTCACCCGGCTCAAGCTCGCCACCGTCGGCGACCTCCTGCTTCATCGACCGCGCCGCTACGAGGACCGCACTCACTTCGCCACGGTCGCGGAGCTGGTCAAAGGAGAGCCGGCCGCGGCTCTCGGCACGATCATCGCCTCCGGCGTCAAACGCTTCAGCCGCGGCAATCGTTCAGTCTTCGAGTTCATACTCGACGATGGCCACTCCCGCCTGCATTGCCGCTGGTGGAACGCCCCCTACATGAAGAACTTCTTCAAGCCGGGCGATCAAGTCGCGGTCTACGGCAAACCCGTGTCGCTCAAGCCAGCGACAATGGATCACCCCGAGACGGAGATCCTCGAGGAAGGCGACGAAAGCTCCATCCATCTGGGCCGCGTCGTTCCTGTCTATCCCCTGACCGAAGGACTTTCACAACGTTGGCTGCGCGCTCTGGTCTGGCGCGCGGTCGAACAACTGGAATCCCAAATCGAAGAGCCCCGACCTGAAATCTCGATCGACGATCTGCCAACGCGCGCCAACGCGATTCACATGCTGCACTTCCCCGAGGAATGGAATGACCCACGCGTCGCCCGCCAACGACTCGCCCTGGACGAATTCATCGAGTTCCAGCTCCAGATCCAACAGCGGCGCCATCGACTCGAGGCGAATGCGAGTCCGCTTCCCTGCGTCGGTGACAACCGCCTCATCACCCCCTTCCTCGCCGCGCTCGCCTTCAATCTCACCGACGCCCAAAACGGCGCGCTCCGCGAGATTCGCGTCGACATGACCAGCGATCTGCCCATGCGCCGACTCCTTCAGGGCGATGTCGGCTCGGGCAAGACAGTCGTCGCCGCCAGCGCGGCGCTGATGGCGATGGAAAGCGGATTCAACGTCGCGCTCATGGCCCCAACCGAGATTCTCGCCGAACAGCACTACGCCACTTTTAAAAAATGGTTTCAACCTTTGGGCATCACGGTCCACCTCCGAACCGGCAGCAAGAAAACCGACCTCGAAAAAGACCAGGCCAACCTGGACCTTGCCCCCGACTCCGACGCAGACTCTCAGCCTTCCCCCAACTCTCAACCAACAACTCTAACCATCGGCACCCACGCTCTGATAGAAGCGTCCTTTGAGGTGGACAATCTCGGACTCGTCATTATCGACGAACAACACAAGTTCGGCGTCAAACAGCGCGACAAGCTTCTTCGCAAGGGGTCCTATCCGCACCTGCTGGTCATGACAGCGACGCCAATCCCTCGGACGCTCGGGCTCACGCTCTACGGCGATCTCGACACCTCGGTCATCGCGGACCTGCCGCCCGGGCGCGGCCGCGTTCGCACCTTTGTACGCAAGGCCGACCGCCTTCCCCGAGTCTGGGATTTCATTCGCGATAAACTCGCCGAAGGCCGCCAGGTCTACATCGTCTATCCGCGCGTCAACGAGACCGACAACTCCAACCTCAAAGCCGTCACTCGGGAGTTTAAGAAAATCCAGGCCGAAGTGGAGCCGCATCAGGCCGGCCTGTTGCACGGCCAATTGGACTCGGAAGCCAAGGACGCGGTCATGACCGCATTTCGGAACAACGAAATCCAGGCGCTGCTCGCCACCTCGGTCATCGAGGTCGGCGTCGATGTGCCCAACGCCACCGTGATGTTGATCGAGAACGCCGAACAATTCGGCCTCGCGCAGCTTCACCAGTTGCGGGGACGCATCGGCCGAGGCGGCGACGAATCGTTTTGCATTCTCGTCGCCGATCTGAAAACCGAGGAGGCCCGCCAACGCCTCAACTTCATGGAGGAAACCAACGACGGGTTCCGCATTGCCGAGTTCGATCTCCAACAGCGCGGCCCGGGCGAATTGCTCGGCCGCGACCAAAGCGGCCTGCCCCCCTTCAAGTTCGGCGACCTCCGCACGGATCTGAAGCTCATCGACCGCGCCCGGAAGATGGTGAAAGCGAGCCTCGGTCGGGCGTAGGCGCTCCGCCATTCCCGCTTGGAAAACCCTTCTTCCCTGTTACTCTCCAGGCCATGAGAAAACAATTTGTGGTCACTTTTGCGCTGGCGTTGCTGGTCGCCGGTTGCCAGGACTCTTCATCCTCCGCCTCGAAAGATCCCAAGCCCGCCCCGCTCGATCCCAGCAAGAGCCAGGTCAGCGGCAATCCGGGAGCCGCGCCCGTCGAATATCTGGGCGTCATCGCCAAGGGCAAGAAGAACGCCGAGGCCAGAACGGCGATCGCCGAGTTCGACAAGGCAATTCAGATGTTCGAGGCGATGGAAGGCAGCAAGCCGAAGACGCTGGACGATCTCGTCAAGAAGGGTCATCTCACCAAAATGCCGAAAGTCCCCTACGGCATGAAGTTTAACTACGATCCCAAGACCGGCAAAGTCACGGCCGGCATGGCGAAGTAGGGCGAGAATCTCAGCCGGCGACTCCGCCGAGCAATGCTCGGGGCTCCGACAGTTCAGGGAGTCAAACAGCCCGCTGACGCTTCCAATGGGTGATCTTCTTTCGGAAGCTGGCGGCCGTCAGCCAATACCAACGGCTATACCCCCGCAAGGCCTCGGCCCGCACGGCGGGATCGTCCTTGGGCAGATCATCGGCTCCGGCGCCCGTTGAATCGGATTTGTCATCAGCAGGTTTCTTCAAAATCGCATTGAGCCGGGTGCCGCGAAGGTCGCCATCCAAAGCCGCTATCTCAATCACCGCGAATCCCGTCTTTCGCGCCAGGCGTTCGAAGGTTGCAGGCGAAAACGCGTAGTGATGCGCCTCGTGAAAAAAATGCGAGATGCGCGATCCCGGAGCCTCCACATTGGGCACCTCCACGACAAAGGTTCCACCCGACTTGAGCAGTGACTTGATCGTCAGCAGGGTGTCCGTCGGACTCGTGGTGTGCTCCAATACGTGATTCATCACCACCAGATCGAAGCTGCCCTTCTCCAAATTCGGCGCGATGTCGTCGAGCAGTCCATTGCGCACATCCAGCCCCTTGGATTCACGAGCGAACTTCGCGTGTCCTGAATGTGGCTCAACGCCGACAATTGTGGCGTCCGCCCCCGCCTCCTCGGCGATCAGCGAAAGCAACGCCCCAACGCCGCTGCCGATCTCGAGGACCGTGACGCCCGGCTTGAGAAACGGCTTCACCTGCCCGAAAATTTCCCGAATCTTCGGCAATCGCCGCTGGAAGAAAGCCTCATCGGGCGCCTGCTGCTTCTTGTAGTCGCCCCAGTAACCGCTCTGGTACCACTTCGCGTTCTCCTCGTCGGTCATTCGCGGATTTGTGTAGACCAGTCCGCAGCCATTGCAAATCACGGTCGAGATCGGCGCGCCATGACGGCCGCGTTTGGAGAAAATCCGATAGGACGCCTCGCCACAAAGATCGCAAATCTGTTGCGCATCGGATGCGGAGGTTTCGTCTTGGGTTGTCGTCGTTTCAGCGGCCATGGAAGCGGCGAATAATTGCCACTCGAAAGAAAATGTCAAAGGCGAATGGACGGGAGACTGCCCCAACTCGCGCTGTTCAATTCGCCATAGGCCGTTCTGCCGAGGCCGCATGTATCATTTCGGGCTTGGATCTTTGGTTTCCCAATTCATCATTCCCGGAACACGACCCGATTATGGATCTGAACATTTATCCACCGATGCCGGAAAAGAAGGATTGGCGCATCGGCGTGCTCGGCGCCGGATTCATCGTCAATGACTGCCACCTGCCCGCCTATCGCAAGGCGGGCTTCAATCCGGTCGCCATCGCCTCTCGCACCCGCGATCGCGCCGCCGAGGTCGCCAAAGAACACGATCTCAAGGTCTTCAGCTCCTACGAGTCCCTGCTCGACAACGCCGAGATCGATGTGCTCGACATCGCCGTTCCGCCCAACGCCCAGTTGGAGCTCATCAAGGCCGCCTGCGAGCGCGCAACGGTCAAGGGCATCCTCGCCCAAAAACCGCTGGGCATGAATTACGCGGAGGCGCTCGAAGCGGTCGAAGCCTGTGAGAAGGCCGGCATCACGCTCGCCGTGAATCAAAACATGCGCTACGACCAGTCTGTCCGCGCCGGCAAGGCCCTGCTCGAAAACGGGACCATCGGCGAACCCGTATTCGCGAACATCGACATGCGCGGCATTCCGCACTGGATGCCCTGGCAGGCGGACATGGGCTGGGTGACCCTTCGCATCATGTCGATCCACCACATCGATTGCTTCCGCTATTGGTTTGGCGATCCCGAGCGCATTTACGCCAGTGTTCGGACGGACCCCCGCACGACCTTCGAACACACCGACGGCATTTGCTCCTACATTCTCGAATACGCCAACGGTCTTCGCTGTGTTTCCATCGACGACACATGGACCGGCCCCGCCCGCGAAGGCTGCCCGGGCGACATTCACATCCACTGGCGAATCGAAGGGCTCGACGGTCTGGCTTTGGGCGACATCGGTTGGTGCAAGGAACCCTACACCACGCCCTCAAAACTTTGGTTCGCCACCAAGGGAGACAAGGCGTTCATGGAGCCTGAATGGGAGACCAGCTGGTTCCCTGACGCCTTCATTGGCACGATGTCCCAGCTCCTCATCGCCATCGAGCGCGGCGAGGAACCCGAGATCGGCGGACGCGACAATCTCAACACCATGGCCCTGGTCGACGCGGCCTATCTCAGCGCCGCAGAGCATCGCGCGGTGTCGCCCGATGAGATAAAGAATCTCGATGCAACGCCGACGAACAACTCCAATGAGTCATCGGACACGAAAGCGTAGGACGAACCAGCAACCCACATGCAAACAAGCGGCCCAGAGGATTCACGATCGAATGCCAGAAGCCGAGCCGAGTGGTTCGTCGTCGGCGGCATCGTCGTAATCGTCCTTGGCCTGATCGGTTCCGGCCTGCTTCAGTTCGACCGTGCTCCGGACGTCGAACCCAGGACCACGAAAACTGCGCCGCCGCCGCCGCCCTCGCCTCCTCCCGCCTCGGTTAAAGTCGTCCGACCGGCGAATCTCCCTGCGCCGCGACAGACTCCACCGGAACCGGATCTGACCGGCGAGCGCCTGGAGGTCACCAGCCTGAAGGCGAACGACACCGGCGGCGCAGGTAAAAAGAAGAACCCGCGTTCCTTCACTCCCGGCGGCATGAAGAATATCCTCGATCCGGAGAACGAGGTAAAACTCTATTGGGACGGCGTTCCGGATGAACTCAGGACGAACAGCGTCAAGGCGCCCGATGACTATCGCAATATTCGTCGAGCCGATTATTCCGGACCGGAGTCCTGCAAGGAATGCCACAAGGAAAACTACGACGCCTGGCGCGGTCACGCGCATCGCCTGATGAACGCCAACGCCACGGATGAGACCGTTCGCGCGGATTTCTCCGCCGGACTTTCGCTCGACTATCTCGGGGGCGTCGCGCGCTTTCACATGGAGAACGGGAAACGCCGCATGACGCTCGAACGCGATGGCGTCCAGCGCGTCTACAGCATCACCCGCACCCTGGGCAGCCGCTTCTTCCAATACTACATCGGCCTGCTGGTCGACGGACCTGAGCCGCCCGACGAGCCCGCCAGAACGATTGAAGAGCTTCTCCCCGTCGGCTACTGGATCGACAAGCAGGAGATTGTCCCCGTCGTTCACGTCCACGGCGAACCCTCGGAAGAGCACCGTCACGATCCTTTTTCCGGGCCGTCCGGGACGCCCTACAATCGACGTTGCGCAACCTGTCACACCACCGTGCCCGCTGGCGACTGGATCATGAGCGCGCCGGGAAGCGCCCGCATGCAACAATTCACGCCGCGCAACATCTCATTCTTCGCGTCACGCTATCTGGCCGAAACCTATCCAGACCTTGTCGATCCCAACCGTAAATTCAGCGAAGTGTCCCTCCCCGAGATCACGGAGATTCTCCGGGACAAGATCAATGAGAAGATCAACCCGCACAATGCCGTCTCGCTCGGCATCAGCTGCGAGGCCTGCCATCTGGGCTGCGCGCAGCACGCGAAAAACGAGAAATTGAAGCCGCGATTCTTCCCCTCCGATCCTTTGATCATGATCAAAGACGGGACGCCTAAAGAAATCTGGGATCGCACAGCTGAGAACAAGAACTGGTCCTGCTCGCGCTGCCATTCAGGCGAACGGCCGAAGCTTGCCGGAGGCATGGACACCTGGAATTCCACCGAATACAGCGACGCCGTCAAAGGCTTCTGTTACGACTCAAAGAAAGCCGCCGCCCACGGCATGAAGCAGCTGACCTGCGTCCATTGCCACGATCCCCACAAAGGCATCGGAAAGAAATGGCCGCTCACGCCGCAGCAGGACGACGCCAAATGCCTGGATTGCCACGCGGAATTCAAGAAACCCGAGGAACTCAAGACGCACACCCATCATTCCTCCGAAAGCGCTGGAAGCCGCTGCATGAACTGCCACATGCCCAAAATCAACGAAGGTCTTCAGGACATGGTGAGAACTCATGTCATTTTCAACCCGACCAACCGGAAAATGATCGAAGCCAACGAACCTAACGCGTGCAATCTCTGCCATCTCGACAAACCCATCGACTGGACCATCGACAACCTCCGAAAATGGTACGGCGAGGAGCATGTCTACAATGAGTGGGAGCTTGCGAAGAACTACCCCGAACGCAACGGCCCAACCGGGATTGGATACCTGCGCAGCCCGCGCGAAGCGGTTCGCCTCATCGCCAGTGAAGCCATTTTCAAGAGCGGCGACCGTTCCGCCATTCCCAATCTGATCAATCTGCTGAACGATCGTTTCCTTCTCAATCGCCAGTTCACTGAAAAGAATTTCCAACAGGAATTCGGCGTCGATCCCAGGAAGTTTGGCTACCGATTCACCATGACACTGGACGAGCGCCAAAAGCCCATCAAGCGCATGCGCGACGCGTTCCTGCCGCCGAAGGTCGTCCCATAGCAGAGCGAAACTATCGCGCTGATGATCCGTAATCCGACAGATGAATCCTGACAAAGAAAAACAGCCCGCGAGCGATGCGTCTGGAGGCCGTCAGTGGCTCGTCCTCTTGTTGATTGCGGCGCCGGTGATCGCGCTGATTGCCTACGGCGTTTTCCTCGACCTGGGCGGCAGCAGGCCGGATCCGTCGGAGCCATTCGTCAAACCCTGGACGCCCCCTCCCGTCCCGCCGCTCGAATCGGCGAGCTTGCCGACTCCTCCACCCCCGCCCGTCAACCCGACCAGCGAGAGAATTAAAGCCCCGGAATTCCACCCCGATCCGACCGCCGATGGGCGAGGATCCCCCGAGCCTCAGATCTTGTTTCTCACCGCCAACACCAATCGTTTCGATCCGAATATCCAGGTCCGATACTACTGGGATCGATTTCCCGAATCCTTGGCGAAGCCGAGCCTCCCAGTTGATGAGAAACATCAGAATATCACCCGCGCCGACTACGCCGGCCCGGAATCCTGCAAAGAGTGCCACAAGGACAACTACAACGACTGGCTGACTCACGCCCATCGTTCCATGAACGCCGTCGCCAGCGACGCCACCGTCAAAGCCAATTTTTCGGGTGACCTGAGCCTGAACTATCTTGGCGGCCAGGCGCGATTTCACCGTGAAGACGACGAGCGCCGGATGACACTGAGCCGCGATGGGACGAATCGGACATACGCGGTAAAGCGGACTCTCGGCAGCCGCTTTTTCCAATACTACGTCGGCCTGCTGATTGACGGCCCCGAACCCCAGACGCACGTCGCCCGCACAAAGGAGCAATTGCTGCCCGTCGGGTATTGGATCGACGAACAGACGATCACTCCGGTGGTCCACGTCCACGGCGAGGCGCCGGACGGGCAACGATACGATCCTTTTTCCGGGCCCACCGGGACGATCTACAATCACGAGTGCGCCATCTGCCACACGACCATGCCCGCCGGGGATTGGATGCTCCACTACGCCGGAAGCAGCCGACTTCAGGACTTCACCCCGCGACAGATGTCGTTTTTCGCCTCCGAATATCTCGCGGGCGCGCATCCCGAACTCGTCATTCCAGAGCGGCCCGGATCGTTCGCAACCATGAACGAGATCCAGAAAATACTCCTGCGATCCATCAATGACGAAATCAAACCGGAGAAGGCCGTCACCCTGGGGATCAGCTGCGAATCCTGCCACATGGGTTGCCTGGAGCATACGAAGAATGAGAAACAAAAACCTCGCTTCTACCTGTCCAGCCCGCTGGTCCATATCCCGGACAATGACACAAACGAAGTTTTTGGAAAAACGGACGCCAATCGAAACTGGGTCTGTTCCCGCTGTCATTCCGGCGGACGCACCACCTACGCCGGGGGCATGGACCATTGGAATTCAACGGAGTACAGCGACGCCATCAAAGGCTTTTGCTACGATCCCAAAAAGGCGTCCGAGCGCGGCCTTCATTCGCTGACCTGCGTCCACTGCCACGATCCGCATCAGGGCATCGGCCGGAAATGGCCGCTCACGCCGAAACAGGACGACGCCAAATGCATGGACTGCCACGAACAATTCAAGACGCCCGCCAAGCTCGCCGCACATACGCATCATCCCACGGACAGTCCGGGCAGCCGCTGCATGAATTGCCACATGCCGAAGATAAACGAAGGCCTCCAGGACATGGTGCGAACGCACGTCATTTTCAATCCGACCAATCGCAAGATGATCGAAGCCAACCAACCGAACGCCTGTAATCTTTGCCACGTCGACAAACCGATCGATTGGACGATCAGCCGCCTTCGTGAGTGGTACGGCGAAGAGCATGAATACGCGGAGGCCGAGATCGCGCGTCACTATCCCAATCGCCAGGGGCCCGCCGGCCCCGGCTATCTCAAGAGCCCCGAGGAAGCCGTCCGCCTTGCCGCCAGCGAGGCGATGTTTAAGCGCCTGGCGCGCTGGGCTATCCCCGAATTGATCGAGATGTTGAACGACCCCTACCTGCTTAATCGACAATTCACGCAAAAGAATTTCGACCGGGAATTCGGCGTCGATCCGAAGAAGTTTGGATACCGGTTTACAATGACGCCCGAAGAGCGGAAAGCTCCGATTCAACGCATGCGAGAGGCATTGCGAAAGACCGCCGAAAACAAGCCCGTCCGCCAATAGACCGTCACACGTCCGAAGCCGCCGCGGGTCCATGCCCGAGAAACGGATCCGACACAGATTTTCGCTCGGCCATCAGGTTGGGGTAGACGCGTAACTCCGAGGCAACCGTCGCCGGAAACGCGATGAAAGCCACCCAGAGAATCAATCTATTCGAGGGAACGATCATCTTGGCACGGCGACCTGCTGAAGAACCCGCTCGATGACATTGCTCACGGTGACGCCCTCAATTTTAAATTCCGGGCGCAGAATGACCCTGTGTTCCTGCACGGGAACGGCCATCTCCTTGATGTCGTCGGCCAGCAGGAAGCGGGTGAACACCGGTCCCTGAATGAGCCTGAATTCATTCGTCTGCATGTGGAACACATTGGCGCCGGCGATGTCCGTCGGGATCAGATCGGGCGTGAATTGTATGCGTGAGAACGGTCAGCCAAGCACCCGCGCCAGAGTCCTTACGAGCAGCGCGGCAATGCCGCCCGTGCTCGAGGACGGCTTGAACTCCCCGCCGCCAAAGAGCTTTCCGAAGATGCCAATGCGAAGAAAAGAACGCCGGGACGCGGGCAATTCACGCAAGATCCCCCCGACTTCGCAAATTTGATTGGAAGTCGGAGCTTTCGGACCTATTTTCTGCGGGTCTCCGATTGATTCGACCGCGTTAAACTATGAGCATTTTTGGCAACCGACCGACTCGCTGCAAATTGTGCGGCGGCAAACTCCATCGGCGAGATTTGCGTTGCATCGATTGCGGGGCGCCCCAGGAAGACCCCAGCCGTCAATTGCGCATGGCGATAATGATGATCGTTGGCTTTGCCGTGTTTTGCACGGTCGTTTTGTATCTCCTGAAATACCTGTTTTCCAAGAGCTGAAGCGCCATCGACCGGCGGTTTCGATTCCCGTCGGAATCTGTAGCTCAGAATCACTTCGCTTCCGGCAGAGCGAACGACGACTTCAGTTTTCCATCGGCTCCATTCCAAACCCGCAGCACGCCGTCCTGGCCGCCGGCGATCACGACTTTCGCGTCCGGAGTCACCGCCGTGGAATGCACAAAGTCGCTCGCGCCGGCGAAGGTCCGCACGGTCGCGCCGGCTTCGTTGACGAATCGCACGGCGCTGTCGCCCGCTCCTGCCAGGAAATAATTCTGGTTGTCCACGTAGCTCACCGAGGTGACCTCTTTGCTGAATCCGGCGATCGATTTCTTACGGCCGCCTTTGGCGACATCCCAGACCTTGATCGCCTTGTCCGCGCCGCCGCTGGCCAACGTGCGGCCATCGCGCTTCCAACTCACGCCCAACACATGATGCGTGTGTCCTTCAAACGAATTCACGATCTTCCCGCTGGCGACATCGACGATCTTGACGAAACGATCAGCGGCCGAAGACGCCAGTCGTTTGCCGTCGGCCGAATACTCCAGATCCAATACCGAATCGCTGTGAATCTGCTTGAACGCGGACTTCAACTTGCCGTCCGCAACGGTCCAGACTTTTAACTCACCGTCGCGCGAAGGTTCGCCGCCGCCCGTCGCCAGGCTCAGACCGTCCGGGCTGAACGCCAGGGCATTGACGCGATCGGCCAGCGGAGATTTCCCATCGCCCGTGCCAATCGTTCGCGCCAATTTCCAATCGCCGCGGCTTCGCCAAACCTGCGCCTTGCCATCCGCGCCCCCGGAAACCAATCGTCCATCCTTCGCGAACACGAGCGAATTAACCGCTTTCGAATGGGCTCCAAACGATTCCAACGCCGCGCCCGTTTCAGCGCTCCACAATAAGATTCGTCCATCGGCCTTCGCCAACGCAACCGTCAGGCCGTCCGGCGAAAATGCGACCGCGCGTGAAACCGGCGTCGCCGAATCGGCCCGTTTTTTTGCGACGACCCCGGCGGCTTCCATTTTTTTCAGTTCCGCTTCGGCGGCGGCGATGTCTTTCTTGACCGCCGCGACAGCCGCCGTCTCGCGTTTCTGGGCGGCCTGCGCCAGCTTCAATTCATTATCGGCCCGCCCCTTTTCCTCATCAGCCTTCTTTGACACCGGCTCCGCGGCGACGACGGTCTTAACCGCCGCCGCGACCTTCGCGTCGGCCGCCTTGATCCGGGCGGCGGAATCCTTGGTGATCCGATCGAACTCCGGCTTCAACTTTCCGGCGGCAAACCCTTTGACGCCGACTTCGGTGATCGCCTTGTCAGTCGCGGCTTTCGCCGCGTCCGCAGCTTTACGTTTAGCGGCGGCGTCTTTTGTCGCCGTTGCCAACGCGGTCTTGGCCTTGGCGGCCGCCCCTGCCGCCGCCTTGTCTTCCTTATTCTTTTCCGCTTTGGCAGCCGCAGCTTTCGCGACCTTGTCCGCCGCGGTCTTGCCTGCCTCCCCGGCGTCCGCGACGGCTCCCGCAACAGCCGCCTTCTCAAATACAGCCTTCACCGCAGCTTCCGCTGTTTTCTGCGCGACCGTTGCGGCATTGAAAGCGTCGGTGGTTTTCTTGATCCCGCCCTTCAAATCGGCTGCGGCTTTTTCCGCGTCCGTCTTGCCCTTGGTCGCCGTGTCGAGCGCCTTCTTCCTCTCGTTGGCTTCTTTCTTCTTCGCGGCGACCGATTCAGTGGCTGTCTTCACGCGCGCCGTTTCAGTCGTGTTTTGTTTCTCAGTCGCGGTCAATTCGCTCTTGTGGTAGGCGACCTCGGCCTTGCCGAATGCGACCGTGCGCACCGCTGCCTCGGACACCTCGACCGCCGCTCGATCGATCTTCAGTTCGGCGATCGACTTGCCGTCCTCCAGATTCCACAGGCTGGCCGCTTTCGCGGGTCCAGCGGCGACCGCTCGTTTTCCATCCGGCCGCACGGCCAACGCCGTCACCGGTTCGCCATGTTTGATCTCGCGAACGACTTTGCCGTCTTTCAAATTCCAAAGCCGAATGACGCCGTCCTTGGCGCCCGACAACAGGCGATCGTCGGCTCCGGGCACGGAAGCCAGACTCAACACCGGCGCCGCATGTCCCGTCAGCTCCGTCGCCAACGCCATAGCCGCCTCGGCGGCTAATCGTGCGGCCTTGAACGCCTCGCCTTCCACCGTCTTCACTTTAGATTCAATCTGGGCCAATGCCTCTTTGGCCTTCGCCGCCTTGTCGGCGGCGGCTTTCAAGGTCTTCTTCTTCGCCTCGAGCTCCCCCAATTTCGCTTCCACCGCCATCTTGGCTTTGAGCGCAATCGCCTCGGCGGCTTTCTTCTTTTCTTCATCCGCGGCCTTGGCGACGGCTTTATCGCCAGCCTGCGCCGCCGCGACCGCCTTATCCCATGCTTTCTGCACGGCCGCCGACGCCGCTTCCGCCGCCTTCAATTCCTTCGCACGATCCGCAACCGCCTTCTTCGCGGCCTGCCTCGACGCCATCGTCACTTCAAGCGCCTTAACCGCCACCGCTTCGGCCTTGTCGCGTTTCGCCTTGTCAGCCACCGCGTTGGCCGTGGGCAACTTCCAAATCCGGATTAATTTGTCGTCGCCGGCAGAAATTAGTCGCCCTCCGTCTTTCGCCCACCCCAGGGCGCGCACGGCGTCGTTGGCTTGAACATCCGAGAAAGCGGAGCCATCGGCTGTCCGCCAGACTCGAATGCTCCGATCTTCGGAAGCCGAGGCGAGCCGTGAACCGTCTGGAGAGAACGCCAATGCCATGATCGCTTTCGCGTGGCCGGCCGTGGCCTTGCCCGGCTTGCCATCGCTCAAGTTCCACAACTTCACTGAGCCGTCCGAGCCTCCGGTCGCCAATGATTTGCCGTCGGGACTTGCGACGACAACCGTCACTTCGCCCTTCGCCGCCGACCAGTCAAACTGCCTGGAACCCAGGGGCCGCCGCCAAAGCTTCACTTCACGATAGCCCCCGGAAGCCAGCAGCGTTCCGTCGGGGCTGAACGCCAAAGAATTCACCATATCCAGATGCGCCACACCCGGATTCTTGTAGATCTTCTTTTTCAAGAGAGCCGGATCGGTCAACCGCGTCACCAGCTTTCCCGAAGGGAGATGATAAACGAAAATCTGATTCGCTCGACCACAAGCCGCGTAATCCCCATCCGCGGTCAGCGCCACGGCATAGATTGGATTAAATCCCGCCGGCAAGGGCTGCCAGTCGATGTTCGACGCGCCGAGCACTTCGCCGGTCGCGCCCTGATCGATCCAAAGCTTGATCAGGCCAAGCTGTTCCGACGTCAGATTTTTCGCCTGCACCTTATTGCCCTCGGGCGGCATGACCGAATCTTCGTCCTGATGAGCGGCCAACTCCAGCAACAGGCTCCCCGCGCCCTTCTTGGGCACGACGGCCGGCCCCGAATCCCCGCCTTTCAAGATGTCCTTCGGCGTCTCCAGAATGAGATCGGCCTTGGCCTTGGTCTTGTTGTGGCAGGCGAGACAATTGTTGCGAAGGATCGGCAGAACTTCCTTCTCAAAGTCGACCGGGGTCGTGCGTTTCAGGGTCGCGATGGGTATCGCGGCCGCCTGCGCGTCGATCGCCGCCGACGCCAGCAGGGCCAAACTCAAACCGTAAACTAGTTTCTTGATTGGATTCATAAATCTCACTTCTTCGGAGCAGCGTTCACTTTCACGCGTATGGGAGTCGAATAGAATGTCGCGGTGATGTCTTTGGCCTTGGCGCGGGCTTCGGCCGACTTGGCCGCCGCGGCGGTTGACGTCTTCTTCGCCTCGGCCGCTTTGGCGGTTGCCTCCGCGGTTTTCAATGCCTTCTCCGCAGTCGCCTTCGCCGCCGCCAATTTCTTTTTCTCGTCCTCGGACTTGGCTCCGGCCGCTTTCACTGCCTTGTCTGCCGCAGCCAGCGCCGCCTTGGCTTTCGTGACCGCAGCCGCCGCGCTTTTGGCCGCCGTCACAGCGGCCTTCGACGCGGCGGTCGCCGCAGCCGCCGCTTCCGGATTCGCACGATACTTGCCCTTGGACAGGGTTCGCAGATACAAGGCATGTTCGCCCACCGGCAGCTTGTAGGCCTTCAGGTCGACGGCGAATTTACTTTCCTTGTCCTTCCCCTTGATCGTCGTGTCCTTGAATTTCGCAAAGGCAGTATGGCCGATCAGTTTCACCTTCAGATCGGCGGCGTATGTGGCGACGCGCGCCAGTTTCAAGGGGACTTCAATTTTGCCGCCGACCACGCCTTCGTAAATTTTGACCGAGTCCGCCACGATCGCGATGGGAACGATCTCCTTCCCGATCACGCTCAGGGAGACGCCCGCGACGACTCGCGAATCGATGGGAGTGACGTTGTAGTCCTTAACGGCCCAGTTCACCGAGGCTCCGCGGGCTTCGCGTTTGACGACCGCGTCGCCGATCTTGGCCGAGCCGACGACTTTCACCGTGCCCGCCCAGTCGCCCGCGTCCTTCGCGGCGGTGAGCGTCACCCAACCGGTCGACTTTCCAGCGGGGATCACCGCCTTGTGCGCCTTCACGCCCTTCGGCAATCCCTCCACGCTCAACTCAATCGCGTCGTTAAACCCGTCGCGTCGAAAGGCCATCGCCTGCACCGGAATCGATTCGCCTTTTCGAAGCGTTGCAGCCCAGGGAACTGCCGGTCGGGTGTTCGCCGCGATCGGCAGCGGGTCATCCGCTTTCGCGACCAAATGAAAATCCGGAGCCGCCTTGCGGATGGATAATCGATACACGCGATCGGGTTGTGCGTCCGCCTCATTGTTCAGGTCGCGAACGAGGATGCGATAGGCTCCGTCGTCCTTCACGTCGAGGCGATAGGCAAAATCTCGCGAGTAGGTGTTAAAACTTCGCCCGCCCAGATTCGTCGTCGTCTCGTAAAGCTCCTTTACGTCGGCGGCGCTCTCAACGCCCTTGGCATCCTTCGTCACGCGCTGGATCAGCACGAAAGGATGGGTCGCCAGTCCGATCCGCTCGGACACGATCTCCACCCAGAAGGAGTCGCCCTTCTTGGCGTCGAAACTCAGCCAATCCTGATCGCGCTGGCGAAAGAACTGCCCGCTCAATTCGCAGGGAACGGCAATCTTCTGCGCTTCAGCCGGCTGGTCGTTGGGCTCCCTCTCGACCACCAACGGCGCGTTGGCCAGGCCAAGGATCACGGGATTCGAAAGCCCCTTCTCAGTTTTCAGTCGATACTCAAATCCCACAACACCGCCGGATGAAGGCCGCCCGTCACGGCTCATCGCGGCTGCTTCCTTCGGCGCGGCGATCTCGACCTCGAGGCTCTGAAGTGCCCCGCCATTCGACGTCATATCGGCGACCGGTTTTCCATCGGGAAGATTGCGGCCATAAAGTGTGTGCTTCGACGTCGTCCCCGCGATGCCGGCGGCAGGCAGCGCGAAATCAACACGCGGGCCATCGTGCACAGTCAGGCGATAGAAATAATCCGCCCCGCCCCGAAACCGAAAATCGTGGGTCTTGATGACGTAGTCCCCATCGGCCGGCGCGGTAAAATCAATCAAGCCGCCTTTACGGGAGCGGGCCAATTCTCGCGCTTCCAGGTCGAACAAGACCAGGGACGCTTTCATGCGCGAATCGATCGCGGCGGCCTGGCATTCAATCAGAATACGCTGTCCCTTTTTCGCCGTAAATTTGTAGTAGTCCGACGCGCTCGCCTCGACCCTGGCATTCACTGTCGTCCCAATCGCGATGACCGCCGCAGTCGTCAGCGAATTGTGCGTCCCCGATTCAACCGACTCGGCCCGCTGCCCGACGACAAAGGAACGGGGATTGGACATCCCGAAGCGCCCGACAAACCAGACCTCATGCGCTCCCAACGGAACGTCCGCCCCAATCTTCAATTTGTATTTCGTCGACTGCCCGGCAATCGGCTCGCACACGATCTTGGGATGGGAAAACACAAGCGTCCTGCCCTCATCCAGATTGACGCCTCCGACCGTGACTTGGACCTCCGTCCCCTGTTTCCCGCCAGGCGGATAAAGATATGAAATCTGCGCATGCGGCAGCTGCGCGAGCAGGCTTGAGCCGCTCGTCGCAAGCAGCGAAAGAGCCGTGAAAAGGAAGATTGAGGAACGCCGGAGCCCGGCGACGTTCAATGGGCGTAAAGTAGAAATTCGGTCCATAACAAGTTGGCATTCTGGGGAGGTTTCCATCGCTGTCAACCTGCCGTTTGGCGAATCATTAGCGTTATTCGACGCGGCCCCGATAAATTCATTCATCCGCGACCGATGGGTTCATGAATCCAACGTCTGGAGCTTCCTTTCCAGTTCCTCCCGTTTCGCGGCAGGCAACCGATTCAAGAATTCTTCTCGTTCATCCGTCGCCATGGCTCGCACTCGATTCAGTCCCTGATTCTCAAACCATGGAATCAGCAGTCGCACGCCGCCGGTGACGAGAAAGCAGCTCAGGAGGATGACGTTTAACTTCGACCAGCCCTGATAGAAACCGAGGAAAACCGCGACGAACATGCAGACGGCCCACAGGGCCCAGCGGCTGTCATTGCTCGACGACATTCGGCTTGGTCGGCGACGTCAGCTGTGGGAGCGCCGTCCGATGCTAATGATTGAAGAGGAACTCCTTGGTGTTGATCAGGGCGAGGAGGATGTCTTCGTAGGCCTGCCGCTTGGCGACGTCGGCGGCGAGTTCCTTGCCGGCCTTGTCCTTCGGTCGCTTGGCCAGGTGGGCCAGCGCGATCTTGACCTCTTCGGCGTCGGGTCCGCGTGAGTAAACCATGTGGTAGAGATCGCGAATCTTGTCCTCGTCCTTGCGGTCCTTGTCGGCGGCCAGCGCGGCGGCGCGTCCTTTGGCGTTGGTCAATTTGTCCTGGATGCCCTTTGAATTAATCAGGTGCAGGCTCTGGGCGAGGCTGGCGTCGTCGGAGCGCTCGCATTCGCAGGAGCTGGAGGAATCGGGCCGACCGAAGATTTTCAGGAAAAAGACGCTGTCGTTGTAGCTGTTGTCGGGCAGCTGCACGGCGCGCGATCCGCGTTCCAATCCTGCAAAGACGGTCTTGTGATCGGCGACTTCGTTGATGGCGTCGAGCAGAGTTTCGGCCGTGAGACGGCGCGGGTAGAAGCGCGCGAAGTTGTGCTTGTCCACGGCGTTGTGCTCGTTGGGCATGGCGCTGAGCTGGTAGGTCTTGGACTGGGTGATGGTCTTAACCAGCCGCTTGAGATCGAAGCCGCTGGCGACAAAATCCTTCGCCAGCGCGTCGAGCAGTTCGGGATTCGTCGGCGGATTGGTCTCGCGCATGTCGTCCTCGGGATCGACGAGGCCGCGACCGAAGAAGTGTTTCCAATAGCGGTTCACGAGGGCCTTGGCGAAAAAGGGATTGTCCGAGGCGCTCATCCAGTCGACCAGCGCGTGGCGTGGATCCTGATCGGGCGGAACATTGAGCGGCTCGGCGCCGAGGCCGGCGGGCAGGACGCTTTCATTGTTCTTCTTGTTCTTGGCGGAGGCTTTTCCGCGACGGTGAAAAATCATTTCCTCCGTGGGGCGGGCGCCGCCACGTTTGCCTACCCGGCTGAAGAAGGCAGAAAAACTGTAGTAATCCTTCTGGCTCCATTTCTCGAAGGGATGGTGATGGCATTGGGCGCATTGCAGCCGCATGCCGAGAAACAACTGGGCAGAATCCTCCAACTGCGCGGTGGGATTGTTCACCTGGCGATACCAGGCCACCGGCGGGTTGTTCTCAATTTCGCCCGAGGCGGCGACGACTTCGCGCACAAACTGATCGTAAGGTTTGTTCTGGTGGAGGCTGTCGCGAATCCAGCCGTGGAAGGCGTAGGTGCCATTGGCGTGGGCGGCCGTCGTGCGCTTGTTGCGCAACAGGGCGCCCCATTTATTCGCGAAGTAGTCGGCGTAGTCCCCGCCCGCGAGCAATTTATCGATCCACTTGTCGCGCTTGTCGGCGGTCTTGTCGGCGAGGAAGGCCTTGGACTCCTCCATGGACGGCAGGCGGCCGGCGATATCGATGGTCACGCGTCGCAGAAAGGTCGCGTCGTCACTCAGATCCGACGGCGGCATGCCGACCGTCTTGAGCTTCTTAAAAATCAGTTCATCGATGTAGTTGTTGGGCTCCGGCAAATTCTCCACCGGCGCGCCCAGCGGGACGGTCGCCTGAAACACCGCGACCTGCGCCTGATAACGGACCATGACCGCCACGTCGCCGGGGCGATCGAACACGGTGACGCGTCCGTTTTCAGCGGTCTCGGCAAGTTCCTTGTCGTTGGGTTCGTAAAGCGCGCTGCGGGTCACGTCCTCCACCGTGCCATCCGTGTAATGCGCCACCACGGCCAGTTGTTGTTCGCCCTTCAGCAACATGGTGCGCTTTTTGGGGAACACTTCGATGCCCGCGACCTTGGGATCGTCGGGCTCGCCGAAGGGCATGCCCTGTTTGATCCAACGCACCAACAGGCGGTAATCGTCCGAATCGGCGTCGAGCCGTTTGCCTCCGCCATGCGGCAACGCCGCTTCGGCCTTCAGGAGCAACAGGCTTCGCTCCGGCGCGGCGGTGAAGATTCGCCGACCGCGCGACTCTTTAACCAAATACTCGTAATCTTCCGGCGGCTCGAATCCGAGCAGGGAAAGCCGGAATCCATTTTGCCCACCGGACTTGCCGTGGCAGCCGCCGCCGTTGCAGCCGAGTTTGGTGAAAATCGGCACGATTTGGTTCGGAAAATTAATCGGCCGAACCCTGTCGAAATCCTCGACCGACAAGGGCAGCTTCACGCTCAAACCGGATTTGGACTTTGCGGTGATCGTCGCCTTGCCATCGCCCAGGGGGATCACTCGCCCGTCGCGCGTCACGCGGACCACGTTCTCCGGCGTCACGCTGAAGCTCACGTCGCGGGTATGATCGAGCAAAGAGCCGTCATCGAGTTTGGCGTTCACCAACAACTGCCGGCGCTCGCCGGCGCCGAGGAGCTTCAACGCCTGGGCGCCGCCATTCGTGGTGGAGGTCGCCAACTGAAATTCCAGAGCCGTGACCTTCGCTTCCGCTTTGGCCTTGGCCTTGGCCTCAGCGCGCGAAGTTTGGGGAAGCAGGAGCGACGAGCAGACGAGCGCGCCTAGGATCACGCGGATGGTTTCTTTTTTCATCATGTCGATTCAATCGTGTTGTCCGCCGGGACGCAATGTGATTCCGTCCCGAAGTTGACCGGCGAAATGGGTTCTAATTCAAGGGAGCTGAGGCGTTATGGGCAAGCTTCCACTCCCCCGCGACTTTCTTCATCGTGTAAAACGTGGTGAGCTCATTGACTGAGCCTTCGTTCGCGGCGCCAAAGCGGACCGCCAAAATCTTCTCCATTTCGGAAACCTCCTCGCTCGCAACGATCCGAAAGCCGGTGCGCTGATGGACGAGGGTATTGGTCATGGCGGCGAGCAAATCGCCGGAAAGCGCCGGCGAGTTCATCAGATTGGAGAATTGCTGGCCCTTTTCCGGGGTCATCGCCGCTGCCATGCGATCAAAATCGTTTTTCAAAACCGCCGCAAGATAGGTCCTCAAGGACTTTTCAGGCGAGCCCATGCCCGATTCCTTCAGCTCGGCCTTGGCGACGAACCGGCCTTCGGGCTCCACAACTGCTCCCGGAGTCGGCGCGGGCCGTCCAGCCTGTCCAGAGCCGCTATCGCCCTGTTTAGTGAGCGAGGGCGGCGGTTCAATCGCGGGAACGCCGTTCCTTGTTTTCATCACGCCGAACACGATCAGCCCAATTACGATGACGCCGCCAACCAGCAGGGGCATCATCTTGTTTTCCGAACTCGAATCGCTCATAGAAATAAAAACATCTTACGCAGCGGGAATAGCAGATCCCGGTCAAATCAGTTCCGGCATGGGTTTCCAACCATCAACGAGATAGTGCGGGCGTCCGGAAAGATCCGGCAGCGTGACTCGATTGGCGTCGATTCCAAGCTGGTGGTAAAGGGTCGAGAAAACCTCGCCAAAATGCACGGGACGATCGGCGATTTCGCCGCCCAGCCGATCAGTTGCGCCGATGACCTGGCCCGTCTTCATGCCGCCGCCCGCCAACACACCACAGCCAACCCGGGGCCAGTGATCGCGACCGCCGTCCTTGTTGATCAATGGCGTCCGGCCGAATTCTCCCCAGGCGACCACCGAAACATCGTCGGCCATGCCGCGTTCATGCAGATCCTCCACCAGCGCGCTGAGTCCCTGATCGAACCAGGGCAAATGGCCCAGCAGCTCGCTGTGATTTCGGCTGTGAAAGTCCCATCGACCGTAATTCAAAGTGACGCAGCGGGCGCCGGCCTCGACTAGTCGCCTGGCCAGCAGGAAGTGTTCGAGATTGCGCGGCGCGCCATCGCCATAACGCCGCGTGTCTCCCTTGCCGTAGCGTTCGCGGACCTTGGGGCTCTCTTTGTCCAGATTCAACGCGTCGGCCAGCTTGCTCGAAGTCAATACATCGAAGGCGCGTCCGGTAAATTCATCGGCGCCCTCGCCCAGTCCCTTTCGATCCATTTCCCGGCGAAAACTGTCAAACCCGTCCAGCAAGGACCGACGTCCGTCGAGTCGCGCCGGTTCGACGCCATTCAATGTCAGGTCATTCTTGCCCGGCCCGCTCGTGCGAAACGCCGAATGCGCGGCGCCGAGATACCCTGGATGCCCCGGACTGCCATACGGCGGATGCCCCGCTTTGGGAGCCAGTCCAAGAAATGGCGGCATGGCCTGGTCGCGCGGACCCGCCAATCGCGACAGCGCCGAGCCCATGCTGGGCCAGCCTCCGGGCGGTTGGTTGTTCACGGTTCGTCCCGTGTAGCAAATAAACGAGTCGTGCGCTCCGCTGGGCGAGCCATAGACGCTGCGAATCGGAACCAGTTTGTCCATGATCTTCGCACAGCCAGGCATGTGCTCCGAAATCTGGATTCCCGGAACTTTGGTCGAAATCGGCTTGAAGGGACCGCGGTACTCCAGCGGCGCGTCCATCTTGAGATCGAACAGATCCTGATGCGGGGGCGCGCCGACCATGTAAATCATGATCACGGCCTTCTTCGATTTTCCGAGACCGGAATCGTGTTCCGCCTTCAGCAGTTCAGGCAGGGCCAGTCCGCCCATCCCCAAAGCGCCAATTTGAAGAAAATTGCGGCGCGAAACTCCGTCGCAAAGTCGAAAACGGGAATCCTGGCCTCGAATCGTGAGCATAATTCAACCGAGCAGCTCGGGCAGAGCCCGGCATCCCGGATCCACGAGATATTGCGGACGACCCGTCAGGTCGTTGACCGTGGTCGTTTCGGGGTCGATGCCCAGCGCGCCGTAGAGCGTGGCGAACACATCTCCAAACTCGACTGGACGATCGACGGCTTCGCCGCCCAGGCGGTCGGTGGCGCCAATCACTTGACCGTGATTCATTCCGCCGCCGGCAAGCATCGCGCAGGAAACTCGCGGCCAGTGATCGCGGCCGGCGTTGGCGTTGATCTTGGGCGTGCGTCCAAATTCGCCCCAGACGACCACCGAAACATCCTTGTCCATGCCGCGTTGATGCAGGTCCTCAACCAAGGCGCTCACGCCTTGGTCGAGCATCGGGAAATCCGTGCGCGCTCGTCCAAAATTATTGCCGTGCCAGTCCCAACGGCTGAATGAAAGCGTCACGCAACGGGCGCCGGCCTCGACGAGGCGCCGCGCCATCAGAAACTGATCTAATCGTTTCCAAGGCCCGTCGGCGGTCAGCTTCTCCGTCCCCTTCCCGTAGCGTTCGACGATTTTGGGGTCTTCCTTCGACAGATCCAACGCCTCCGCCAAGCGGCTCGACGTCAATATTCCAAATGCCTGCTGATTAAAGGTGTCCAGCCCGTCCATCATGCCGCTTCGATCAATGTCGCGGCGCAAGCGGTCAAATCCCGTGAGCAGCCCTTTGCGGTCGTCCATTCGATCAACCGTCACGCCATTTCGCGTCATGTCGCCTTTACTGGCGCCGCGAAACGGTTTGAATGGACCATGAGAAGGCCCCAGAAAGCCTGGCGTTCCGCAGTCTCCCCACTGATCGTGACCGCATTTCGGGGCCAGTCCAAGAAACGGAGGCATGGACTCGTTTACCGGCCCTTCCAGTCGCGAAAGCGCGGCGCCCAACGAGGGCCAACCGCCCTGCGGCATATTTCGGGGCGTCCGCCCGGTGAGGCACTGGACGGCGTCATGCCCGCCGTGGCATCCGACCATGGAACGGATATACGTGAGTTTGTCCGAGATTTTCGCCAACTGGGGAAATAATTCGCCGATCTGAATGCCCGGGACATTGGTTGAAATCGGCTTGAATTCGCCGCGTATTTCGGACGGCGCCTCCGTCTTTATGTCCCACATGTCCTGATGGGAAGGACCTCCGGGGAGAAAAATCATGATGACCGACTTGTGAGAAGAGCCGGTTTTCGCGGCGGATTCGGCCTTGAGCAGATCGGGAAGACAGAGACCTCCGAGTCCCAGCGCGCCGACACTCAGGAATTGGCGACGAGAAACTCCATCGCAGAAATCGGCCGAGGGTTTGCCTTTAAATGTGAGCATCTTTAAATGTGAGTATCATTTGACGGCCGCCCGTTCCGCAACTGGCGGCCTAATAACGCCTGAGTATGAGATTACAGCGCGACGGGTGTCAAGAACGGCAACTCACAAAAACCGACCGATCCAGCCCCGCTTCTATTCAAGATCATCCGAGGGTCTGGCGGCGTCCAGTTGCACGATCTCCACCGTAAACTCCGCTGCCCGCTCCTGCGCAAAGCGTATCTTCTCCGGGGTCATGGACTCCGCCACCATTTCGCGATGGCGCCCCGCTTCCGGATCTTCCGTCGCCGCCGCAATATTCAGCCACTTGTAGGCCTCCACATTATCCTTTGCCACGCCCTTGCCGGAAAAATAGAGTAGACCAATCCGCGTCTGCGCTTTGATATGGCCCTGCCGGGCGGCGCTTTCGTACCAGCGCATGGCCTCGACCAGATCCTTCTCAACGCCCTGTCCATCGAAATACATGGTCGCCGCCTTAAATTGCGCCACGTCATATCCATTTTCAGCGGCCAGTAAGATCCACTTCGAGGCGTCCGAATCGTTGCGCGAAACGCCTTTGCCGAGTTCATACAACAACCCCAGACGATACTGCGCCACGGGCTCTCCCTTTTCCGCCGCCTTGAGATACCATTTCCCGGCTTCAATATAATCCCGGGGCACCCCACTGCCCTTCTCATAGAGATAGCCAAGATTGGTTTCCGCGTCCCGGTATCCCTGGTCGGCCGCCAATCGATACCAATGGGCTGAACGGCTTAAATTCCGAGTGATGGTCGTAGAATCCCCCACTTCATACAAGCGTCCGATGCGATTCTGAGCGAAGGCGTTGCCGTTGGTGGCGGCGCGTTTGTACAACAAGCCCGCGAGATAAAAATCGACCGCCACATCAAGTTCTTCCGAGCCATTCTCATAAATCTTGGCCAGCTTGACGGTCGCCTCCAACAGTTCATTGGTCTGTCCCTTTTTCAGATTCTCCGCCTCCGCCTTGACCGCCGCCTTGAGTTTATCGATCTCCGTGCGCGGCTGCGCGGCAACCTTCATCATGTCTTTTTGCTGCTGGGTCGGCGGTTTGTTGCAACTAACCGCAAAAAGGGCCGCCAAAATCGCCGCCAAGGCTGTGCTAAGGAACTTCGTTTGTTTCATTTCGTGTCGATTTAAAGCGTGGCAGCATAGCCGAAACGCGCCCCTTTGCAATTTCAATGTCTCATTCTTCAACACGCGC
The DNA here is from genome assembly GCA_047618185.1 of Limisphaerales bacterium. GTDB lineage: Bacteria > Verrucomicrobiota > Verrucomicrobiia > Limisphaerales > JAYPEY01 > JAYPEY01. The sequence continues at coordinate 5,479 of JBLHKZ010000035.1, read as the reverse complement.
TGTGCGCACACGCATGACTTCCGCCTGGCTGGAGCCAATCTCACGCAACGCCCGGCGCACGTCCCGCGAAAGCGAACGAGCGTCGTGTTCATAATTTCCGGCGACGACAATTCGATTGTTGAACTCTTCCAATTCAATGACATGCGCCCGGGCAAAGCCCGCTACGGCCGGCGCGAGAACGTCTTCCCACGTCAGCTCGGGTTCGCTCAACACATTCGTGATAACTACCCCGTCTCGCGCAAGTCGGCGTTTGATCAGCTCCGGCAACACCTCTCGCGATATCGCCGGCTTGACGACATCATCCTCGGTCGGAACGGACAAATCATCGATGATCACTCCCAACTCATCTGTGCCCTGCCTCAGCCACAGAACGGCGTCATCATGATGAAATCGAACCTCCCCCTCGTATTCGGACGCGTATTCCCGGAACAGCGCATACCCATGGGCGTCCAGATCGACGGCATCAACCGCCTGATTGCCGCCCATCGCTCGCAGGGGGGCGATCATTCCTCCACCGGCAAATCCAAGCAGCGCCAGGTCGCGGTTGGGAGCCACCGCATGCGCCGCCGCCGCCAACACATCAAACACGCTGTCCGTCGGCCCGACTTTTGAAAGCAACTCGCTCAACGCCGCGCCATTTTGTTCCAGCCGCACTCCGCGCCTCGTTCGCACAATCTCGTAACCCGCATCTTCGTTTAGCATCAGGCCGAAAACCCTCTCGGCCTTTTGCCTGTCGCGTCGAGTGAAATCTGTTACCGTGCCGCTATGATGACCCTTCGATTCCGTCTCCCCTATCGGCTTTTTCTGATCGGCTGCCTCGCGCTTTCTTTTTCCACAATTTCCGCCATGGCCCAAACCCCGAAGATCCGGAAACAGACCTTCACCTACAAGCACGTTGGAGATCTCGAAATCAAACTCGACGTCCATCGCGCCGACGACGATCTCAAGCGGAAGGTCGTGGTGTGGATCCACGGCGGCGCGTTGATCAATGGCGGCCGTCAGGGAATCAGCGGTCGCGTCAAGAAGGACATGCTGGGCGCCGGCTACGCCCTTGTATCGATCGACTACCGACTCGCCCCGGAGACTCAATTGCCGGGCATCATCGAAGACCTCGAGGACGCCTTCAAATGGATCCGCAAAGAGGGCACCAGACGATTCAACGCCGACGTTTCGAAGATCGCCGTCCTGGGCGGCTCCGCCGGCGGCTGCCTGACGCTGACCTCCGGATATCGCGTCCAGCCCCCGCCTGACGCCCTGGTCAGTTTTTGGGGCTACGGGGATCTGATCGGCCCCTGGTACAGCCAACCCAGCCCGCATCCGCGGCACAACCGCTCCAAGATCGACAAGGCGATCGCGATGAAAACTCTTTCCGGCCCGCCCGTCGCCAATGCGTCCGATCGAAAACTGAACGGCGGTCTCTTTTATCAATACTGCCGCCAACAGGGCGTCTGGCCAAAGCTGGTTTCAGGATTCGATCCGCATACCGAGCCGGAGAAGTTTTTCCCCTACATGGCCGTCAAGAACGTCACGAATAAATACCCGCCCACGCTCATGATTCACGGAACCAAGGACACGGATGTGCCGCACGAACAATCCCTGATGATGGCCGAGCAATTCCGGAAACATGACGTGCCTCATCGCCTAATCTCAATCGAGAATGGCGAACACGGCCTCGGCGGCGGCGAACGCGCGGCCATCGAAGCCGCCTACGCCGCCGTGCTTCCATTCGTCAGAAAACACCTCGGCGACTGATTCACCTCGAACCATTTTCCCGGACTTCCCTGGCAACTTTCAGCCGGCTCGCGCCGTTAAACCCAAACCATGGCCAAATCATTCCCGCCCAATTCGCCCCCGTCCCGCGTTCCCCTACCGGTTTGGCTCATAATCAGCATTCTCGCTGTCGTTGTGTTGGCTTTGGGATTTAATCTGCGGATTCAGAAGACCCGCGCAGACGAAAGCAAAATGCAGGCGACCCGGGCGGCAGAACGCGCCGAACGAGCGTTGAAAGCAGCCGCCCAAAGCCTGGCAGCCGCGAAAGAAGCCAAAGAAATAGCGCAACACAAGGCCAATATTTTCAAATCGGCGGAAAAGGACTTTGTCGAAAGCGCGCGCGCCGCGGCAGCAGCCACGGCGACAGCAGCGCAAAAGCAGACGGACAAAAAAATCGACGAACTCGAGCGCGCTGTCGAGGCCGCCATCAAGGACACGAAGCGAGCATTCCAGACCCAGACCGCCTCGGAATCCCAGTCGCAAGCCTTCATCACTCGGCTCCAATTCAACCATGCGGAAAAGGCCTTCGACGAAGACGACTCATCCCGAGGCCTCGCAATTCTCGCTGATATCGTTCGCAACGATCCCGAGGATCGAGTCGCCGCCACGCGACTCCTCTCGGCGCTGACCTATCGCAATTTCACCCTCCCCCTAAAGAAGCCATTCCCAGTCTCGCCGAACACCGAAACGATTTCTTTCAGCCCGGATGGAAAATACATCGCCGCGATTGCCGCTGATCCGCCCGGCGAAACCGCCGTCCAAATCTGGAGTGTCGAGCCCGGTGTGCCGCCGCTTCCTCCCCTAGTCCATTCCAACCGCATCGAGCATCTCGAGTTCAGCCCCGATGGCAAACGACTCATCGTTTCAGCCAACGAACAACGGAAAATCCAGGAGGGCGGACGAGCGGCCATCATCCCGGTCAAGGGAGCCGCCTGGATCTGGAACGCCTTCAATGCCAAACTCGTGGCTGGGCCATTGGCGCACGACATCGGGGTCTGGAGCGCCTCCTTCAATCCCGCCGGCAATCGGGCGCTCACCGTCGGCGGCGACCGCATGGCCCGCGTCTGGGACGCCGCGACGGGCGCCCCGACCGCCCAGCCCTTAAAACATCCCGCGCCCATTTTTCGAGCCGCCTTCAGCCCCGACGGCAGCCTGATCATGACCGTGAGCGACAAGGCCATTTACACCTGGAACGCGCAATCGGGCGACGGCCCCCTCGCGACCCTCCAGTTCGCCGGCAACATTCTCGCGGCCCAATTCACCATCGACAGCAAACTGATCGTCGCTTTCTCCTCGGACGATCGAACCAGCGTCTGGAATTCCAGAACCGGCGCCCTCCAACTGTCCGCCCCTTTTCCGCTGCCCAATATCGCTCCCAACGCGGGCAGCGTGATCAGTCCCGACGGACAACGCATCGCCGCCGCCTATTCGCGCGGCGGCGCCGCGATCTGGGACGCATTCAGCGGCCAGGCCATCGCCGACGATCTATATCATGACCTGCCCGTCGCCCGCGTGCGCTTCGGCCCCAACGGCCGACTCCTCGCCACCACGGCTCTCGATGGCTCCGCCCGACTGTGGGACGCGCACGCCAGCGCTCCGATTACCGAGCCCCTCCGCAATCTGGTCTACCCCATGCGGCTCAAGTTCAGCCCTCGCGGAGATCGCATCGCGGTCCTGCAAACCGGAGCTGGAGCTGAAGTCCGATCCATTTTGCCCGGCGCCGCCAAACCCTTGATGCTCCTGGCCAACGATCCCCTCTTCACGGCCAGCTATAGCCCCGACGGATCAAAGGTCGTCGCCAAAGACGGGAACGACGTTCGCTTTGTCTGGGACGTCCGAACCGGGCGTCGCGCCTCTCTGGCCGTCGATCCCGCAACCGCCGTGGAACGCTCCTATCTCGCCCGTGCCACGAATGGAAACACGGTCATCATCGAGAACAACATCGACGACAAAACCCGATTTCTTACGCTCGACCGAAAACTCGTTTCCGGCCTGAGATCCGTCGTCCTTTCATCCGACGGCGCTCTGCTGATTGCGATCATGGACGGCCGCGAAACCGACATCAAAGGCTCCCTCGCCGGCGGCGCCACTCAGGTCTTCAACGCCGAAACCGGCAAAGCCCTGACACCGCGTCAAGTTCATCCGAATCCGATCGCGTCCGCAAAATTCTCAGCGGACGGAAGCCTAATCGCGACGACCTGCGCCGATCGCAGCGTCCGCCTATTCGAGATTGGCGAAACGCCCCGCTCCTTCGCCCCGCTCAAGCACGCCGATCCCGTGATCAAGGCCGACTTCAGCCCGGACGGCTCCCGACTGCTGACGCAATCAACCGAGAACGACCTCCGAGTCTGGGACGTCTCAAGCGGACAACCGCTTTCAGAAACCAAACGCCAATGGGGGAAAATCCTGAAACTCGAATTCAATCCCGCAAGCGACCAGATCCTAATTCTCACCGAAGCCGGACTGGTCGAACTTTGGGATGTTCCGATCTCCCCGGATTCGGCGCCCAACTGGCTGCCCACGCTTGCCGAGGCAGTCGCAGGCCAAATCAACGACGGGACCGGCGCCCGCCAACCAGGCCGACATGAGTCCGCCCTCTATTTTGAAATCAAGACCGGCCTCGAGCAAAGCGCAGCCGCCGACTTCTACACCCGCTGGGGAAAATGGTTCGTCGCCGACCGCGCGTCCCGAGCCATTTCGCCCTTCACCGAGATGCCCGTCGATCAATACGTGCGCGCGCTCATCGACGAAAACTCCTTCGACAGCATTCTTCAGGCAGTGGCCCTGGATCCGGCGAACGCCAGGGCGCTCGCGCGACTCGCCCTGCTCACGATCGACGAGCCCGCCGAGGACAACATCCGCCGCATCGGCGAGGCGGACTTCTACAGCCTGCGCGCCCTGCAACTCGATCCACGCAGCTCCGAAGTCATCCGCATCCGGGAAATCATCGCCGCAGCGCTGAAGCAAAAACAGGAACAGCCGAAGGGGAATTGATTGAATGGCAGCCTCCAGCCTTATGGCCCAATGGAGCGTTAATCCCGATCCAACGCATGGCGCAGATAAACGTCGCCGACGAACAGCGCCAGCGAATCCAAAAGCCGGTGGGGCAAGAGTCCCCGCGAGCCCATTTCAGTGTCCTTGGTTGTTGGAGTTGAGCTATTCTTTAATTTCCCGGATCGTTAAGGATCTGGGTTGTGACGGACGAGAGGAGAGGGCCGGGGTGAGGGGTGTTCCATCTTCTGAGACGGACGCCGTCCTCGGCGTCCCATGTCAGCATCCTCACAAATCATCCAGCGGACTGCGCACCCCAATTCGAGAACTCGACATTAATGTAAACGGCGCCCGAAAAGTGCGGCATCAGCCCTGAGAATGGGCATGTATGCCGATATGAAACAGTGGACACAAATACGACAACGGGCCCTTGCCAAGGGAGAGAGCAAACGCGGGATCTTGCGGGAGACCGGGATGCATTGGCGCACGCTGGAGAAGATTCTGACTCATTCGGAGCCTCCGGGCTATCAACAGGCCCAGAGTCGTAATCGACCCAAGATCGGCGCCTTTGAGAGCCGCATTGAGCAGATTCTCAAGGACGACCTTCAGATGCCGCGCAAGCAGCGCCATACGGCTCAACGCATCTTCGAGCGGCTTCGCGACGAGCATGGCTACGATGGCTGCTACTCGGCCGTGAAGGAGGCTGTTCGACGGATGC
>JBLHKZ010000034.1:0-29732 GCA_047618185.1 Limisphaerales bacterium | reverse complement strand
CGCGCGGTCGACTTGCGTAGTCCGCAATTGATTGGAGCGAATCTTGGAAACTCTTGAAGGAAACCGTGGAATGGTAAGACAGATTCAAAGTCGATCAATGGCGCTCGCGGCGCTGATGTTGTTGCCGGCAACGGGCTTCTCGGCTTTTGCTCAACCGATCGCGCCCGGGTATGAACGCTTCAAGAATGGGAAGACGCTGGATTCCGCCGCGTTGGGAGAGATTCTGCTGGGGGGGCTGAGTTGCGCTTCCTGCCATGCTTCGGGCGATGCGGCTCCCATGCGCATCTCGACGAAGACCGCGCCCGATCTGAGTCGCGCCGGCGCACGCATTACGCCGCAATATCTGCGGGCTTTTCTAAGCGATCCCCATGGCGTTAAACCGGGCACAACGATGCCGGATATTTTCCACGCCTCTGAAGCTGCTTCCAAGGCGGGAGCGGTCGATTACCTGACGCATTATCTGGTCTCGCTCGGCGGGCCGATTCGAGCGTCCGAGACAGCGATCAGCCAGTCGGCGGCGGATACGGGAAAAAAATTGTTTCATAAGGTCGGCTGTGTGGCGTGCCACGCGCCTGAGGATGCCGCCGGAATCTCCACGCCCATCGTGCCGCTGGGGCAGTTGGCGATGAAGAGCACGGTGGAGGAATTGGCGAAATTCTTGGTGAATCCAGAGCATGTTCGCGCGTCCGGTCGCATGCCGAATCTCGGACTGAGCGGGAACGAGGCGAAGGCGATCGCCGTTTATCTTCTGCGCAAACAGATGACGAACCTGCAGAAAGACAGCGCCGAACCCGTCGTGGCCGAGGGCCTGCGTTTTGAATATTTTGAAGGTGGCTTCAAAACGCTTCCTGATTTCAGCAAGCTGAAACCCAAGGCGTCGGGAGTGGTGTCGCGGTTATCATTGAAGCTTCCCGGGATTAAATTGAAAAAGGACGGATTTGCGATCCGGTTCACGGGCGATCTCAAGATTCTGAAAAATGGAAAGCACCGCTTTTGGCTGAAGTCGGATGACGGTTCGCGGTTGATTATCGACGGCAAGACTTTGATCGACCACGACGGCATCCATGCGGCGTCGGAAAAGCACGCGGAGATGATGTTGAAGCCGGGGTTGCATCGGTTCGAGGTTCAGTATTTTGAGGGCGGCGGGCAGGAAGCGTTGGGAATTCAATGGAAAGGGCCGCGAAGGAAGCGCGGCGCGATTCCCGCGGGTTTGCTCACCGCGCCAAAGATGACGCCGATGGTTCCGTTGAAGAGTGAGGAATTCACTGTCGATCCTGGCAAGTCGCAAATGGGTAAGCAGATGTTCTCCATGCTGCGTTGTGTTTCCTGTCACGAGATGGAGGGGTTGAGGCCGATGCGGCCCGCCAGGACGCTCGCCCAGCTGGACGTCAACAATTCCATCGGCTGCCTTTCGCCTGGCATCCGCAAAGGGCTGCCCAACTATCGCCTGACCAAAGCCCAACGCGCTTCGATCATTTCGGCTTTGGCCGGTCGCGCGTCTTTGGCACAACCGCTCAAGCCCGCTGAGGTCGTTGTCAGGACGATGGCCACGATGAATTGTTATGCCTGCCACAAGCGCGATGGAGTGGGCGGTCCGGACGACAAACGGAGCGAATTTTTTACGACCAACGTGGAGATCGATCTGGGTGACGAAGGCAGCCTGCCTCCCTCATTGACGGGTGTCGGCGGCAAGCTCCAGGAAAAAGCGTTGGAGGGAATACTGCTTAGCGGGGAGCATCACGTGCGTTATTTCATGTCAACTCGCATGCCGCGATTTCAGCCGGCCACGGTCAATCCTCTGATGGCGGCTCTGATCGCGGAGGATCGCAAGCCGGAGCATCTCAAGGCTCCGGAGTTCAGCGAGATGGGCATTAAGGAAGGGCATCAACTGGTGGGCATCGGGCTGAATACTTTGGGCTGTGTCAATTGTCACAACGCCAATGGCGGGAAGGCGGCGGGCATGCCGGGGATCGATCTGGCGACGGCTCACGAAAGGCTGAACCCCGGTTGGTTTCACGGCTTTCTCATGAATCCGCTGGATTACAAAAAGGAAACGCGGATGCCGTCGTTCTGGCCGGAGGGCAAGTCTTTGATCAAGGACGTCGCGGGCGGGAACACGCATAAACAGATCGACGCCATCTGGACTTACCTGGCCCTTGGCAAATCGATGCCATTGCCGGCGGGCGTGCTCATTGAGGGCGGCGGGGGCGAGGAATTGATTCCCATCGGCGAGCCGATCGTGCATCGAACTTTCATGAACGGCGTGGGTCCGCGGTCCATTCTCGTGGGATTTCCGGAGCGCGTGCATGTGGCCTTTGACGCAAACGTGATGCGTCTGGCCAAGGTCTGGCGCGGCCGGTTCTTTGACGGCTCAGGCGTTTCGAGCGGACGCACGGACAAGTTTTTTGAGCCACTTGGCGACGATATTCTCGATCTGCCGCCCGGACCCGCGTTGGCGTTTCTGGACAAGCAGGACACTCCCTGGCCCAAGGCTGAATTGGAGGATCGCAATCTGGGCGGGCGGTTTCTGGGGTATCGACTCGAGTCGTCGAATCGGCAGCCTTCATTCCGATATCAGCTCGAAGACGTGAGTGTCGAAGAGCGGATCGAACCCGTAATGAGGGCCGGCGGGGCGAGCATTTCCCGGCATTTTGAATTGCGCACGGAAGTTCCGGCACAAGGTCTTTATTTCCTGGCGGGCGCCGGCAAGACAATCGCCAGGCAGGACGATGGAAGTTGGTTGATCGACGGGAAGGTGAAGATCGCCTTGAGCGGCGATGTTTCTGACGTGAACGTGCGCGCGGGCCAGCGCGGCAAAGAATTAATTCTGCGCCCTGAATTCAAGGGCGGCTTTGCAAATTTTAAAGTGGATATCCGATGGTAAATCGAATGAAAGCAATTCGGGGCGTCATTGCGGCGCTGACAATCGTTGGCGGCGGCAGCCTGATGGGCGCGGTCAGCGAATCCGACTATTACGAAATCGTTTCCTTTCCGCAGTCGGACGATCAAAAGCTGCGGCTGGAGATTTGCTCGATGGCGTCATTGAAGGACGGCAACCTGATGGTTGGCACTCGCACCGGCGATTTGTTCATGGTCGAGAACGCCTACGGCGATCCTGCGGAGGCGACCTTCAAGAAGTGGGCGAGGGGGATGAATCATCCCCTGGGGTTGTTGGAGCACGAAGGCTGGATCTATCTCTCGCAACGCGGCGAACTGACGCGGCTCAAGGATTCGACCGGCGACGGCAAGGCGGACATTTTCGAGACAGTTTGCGACGAGTGGCAGATCAGCGGGAACTATCACGAATACAATTTCGGTCCTCGGCTCGACAAAGAGGGCTTCATGTGGGTGACGCTGAACAAGCCTTTTGGCGGAGAGCCTTATGGCCGGGTTGACTGGCGCGGCTGGGCGGTTCGCGTCGATCCCAGGACCGGCAAGATGCATCCGATGTGCGCGGGGCTGCGTTCGCCCGCGGGCGTGGAAGTCAGCCCGGACGGAGATGTCTTTTACTCCGATAATCAGGGCGAGTGGTGCAACGCGTCCAAGATCGCGCATCTGGAGTTTGGCGACTTCCACGGTCATCCACATGGCCTGCCGACGGCGAAGCTGGCGGGGCCGCCGTTCGATAAGATTACCTCCCCGAAGTCGGGGACCTGGATGAAGGATCTGCACAAGACCGTGCCGCAATTCAAAATGCCGGCCGTCTGGCTGCCGTATCAGAAAATGGGCAAAAGCCCGAGCGGCATGAAGTGGGACACTTCGGGCGGGAAGTTTGGTCCTTTTGCCGGACAAATGTTTATTGCGGACCAGCATCACGCCTGGGTGATGCGGGTGGCGATGGAGAAGATCGACGGGCATTGGCAGGGCGCGGCATTCCGGTTTCGAGAAGGATTTCAATGTGGGATCATTCGCCTGGCCTTTGGGCAGGATCATTCGTTGTTCGTCGGTATGTCGAATGCGGGCTGGTCGGGGTTGGGCAACAGGCCCTGGGGTTTGCAGCGGCTGGTCTGGACCGGAAAGACGCCCTTCGAAATTCATACGATGAAAGCCCGGCCCGATGGCTTCGAGCTGACCTTCACGGAGCCGGTTCACGCGGCGGTTGCGGCGAATGCGGAGAACTACAAGATGGAGAGCTATACCTACCAGTTGCGCAGCGGTTACGGCGGACCTGAGGACGACCAGCAAGATTTGAAAATCGTTTCAGCGACGGTGTCCGACGACAGCAAATCAGTGCGACTGAAAGTCGATGGCCTGCGCGCCGGCTACGTTCACGAACTGCATGTTTCCAACTTGAAATCCCGCTCGGATGTTCCGCTGTTGCATCCCGAGGCTTACTACACGCTGGTCAAGATTCCCCAATCCTGAAGGAACTGACCGGACGACGAGGATCGCCCGCGGAACTCGCGATCTGGACAAGCGCGTTATTCTTGAGGAATTTTGTTTTGCGTGCAGGGTGACAAGGAATACGCCCCCTTGCCGGTTGGACGACACGGCCGATTGATTGAGCTTTCGCAATGGAATTCACGAATCTATTTTCAGAGATCGGGTTTCGATTCTCCACGCGTTTTCAACGGGGAACGCCCGCTGATTATTTCCGCGATGGCTCGGCGCATGAGGCGTTGGTCGCGGAACGGCGACGTTGGTTGAGCGAGGAGCCCGGCGCCTGCGCAGCGCTCCTGCCGGAAGGCGGACCTCTGTTGGACGAGACGTTGGAGCTGGCGCGTGAATGGCGCGGCGCGCCGTTCGAGGAGGAAATCGGAAGCGATGATTTCACGCCGCTCGATCGTTGCCTGGGACTGGGGCGGATGTGGGAGCCGGACTTCCTGCTGCTCAAACCGGACGAAAATGGCATGCCGACATTGCTTGGGGCGTGTGTTTGCTTTCCGTCATCGTGGGCGGTGGAGGAGAAGATGGGCAAATCGATCGAATTTATTCATGACGTCGTGCCCGGACTGAACGAGGCGATTGGCGACAAGATTAGGAATTTTCTTCAGCGCATGAGGCCGGGCGTCGCCTGGTTGCGCGCGAATTGGGGATTGAGCCGTTCGCCGGAATTGAATCAACACCCTCGCCGCGGCCTGCCCAGGCTCGATGCGAATGCGACGCTCGATGAAATCTGGCTGAGGGTTGAGCGTCAGGCGCTGGTGGCCTTGCCGAAAGCGGGGGGAGTTCTCTTCGGTATTCGAATCGAAACCTGCGCCCTGTCCGAGTTGCAGCGAGATTCCTCGGCGGCGGCGGGGCTGGTTCGGGATCTCGAAACGATGCCTGTTGAGATGGCGGACTATAAGAACATCACGGCGGTTCGAAGTCGGGTTGTTGAGCTGCTGACTCGGGTTTGAGAATGTTTGCCGATGGATAGTTTCATAGTCGAAGACAAGCTTGGGCAAACCCACCCCGATCCTGTCTTTCACCCCTCCTTCGTCGACGGATTCCGCATGCGGGACCCCACCCCGCAGTTGTGCATTACCCGCAAGTTTTCGAAACGGTCGCATTCGAATCCCAACGGGATTCCGCCCCAAAGCCCAGCAAGGGTTGGGAGGCACGACCTACCCTGGGAACAAAGTTCAAAAAGGCATTTTCAACGCCGAAGGTGTTGCGCCAATCATCGGCGATTGGGGCGCAACCCCGTTGGGGTAAAGGGAAACGAGGCAGCGCCGCAGATTGTAAACTTGTGGGTAATGCACAGCTCCGAGGAGGGGAACTGAACAGAAGGCATGCCAAAGGCGCCGTTCGCCGATGCTGCTGACTTCCGATTGCAGCCTGCTGGTCGCGCGCGCCTCAATCCACCTTGCTCGTCGCTTTGGCGGTGGGGAAGTTTGCGGGTTTCTTCTGCGTCACTTTCCCGGTGGCGGACCATTCTGAGCCGCGCAGGAAAGTCGTTTTAAATCCCACGCAATTCATGGAGACCGTGTCATGGCCGAGCGTGGTGTGGAAGACGCGGCCTTTGCCGTAATCGATCGTCATCAACATCGGCTCGTGGTGGCCGGAGCCGCGCTTTGATGGATCTGCGAATGCCGTCGCAAGGACGTTGAGGTTCTTGGCCGGCCCGCGCAGGCGATCGTAGAGCTCGTCCTGAGTGTGGAGCCACTTGGCCGGCAGCCCTTTGACGATGGGGTGACCGGGCATGCGAGTTTCGACCAGGAATTCATGACGGTTGCCATGGCTGCCGCCGCGTCCGGGCGAAAGGTCGCGGATGATCTTGCCCTCCCAATAGCGAACATAAGGGCCGTCCTTTTCCGAGCGTCCGCCCCAGCCGCCGATCCCGATCATCTCGTTGTAGCCCTTCCAATCGCGAAAGGAATTATTCGCCGCGTGGACGGATACAAAACCGCCGCCATTCTTCACGTAATCTTCAAAAGCCTTGCGCGTCGGCTCGGCCCAAAGGTCGCCGTTGTAATTCGAGATGACCACGTCGTATTTGGCGAAGTCCGGCTTGAACCCACTCAGGTCCTGCCCGTTGGATGGCGACGTGGCGACGTCGACGACGAAGCGGCCGCTGGCCTTCAGATGCTTCACGAGGATGGGTGTGGTTTGCGCCCATTTGTGATTGTTCTGGCCATCCACGATCAACGCTTTGATGGCGGCGGCGGAGGCGAATGAGGGGAGCGCCAGAGTGGCGACAAGAATTGCGGAGAAGATGAATTTCTTTTTCATGGCAGGTTGATGAAATCTGGGTGTCCGCTGTTTATAACGACGCGCTCCGAAGATGTCGAATCCGGTTTTCCCGATCAATTCGAGGAGCGGGGGGATCCGGAGGCGGATTGAGGCAGGCCGCTCTGCGATCGACTCAGAAGTCCGTCGGCCTGATGGAGGAAGCGGCGTTTGATCGAATCGGTTACATGCCAGACCGCCTTCTTCTTCGCCGCGCCCTCAGGGAGGGCGACCGTCCAGGCGATGGCTTCCTCGGCAGGGTCGATTCGTCGAGCCAGACGACGGCGATTTCTGTTCCCTCGTCGCGGCCCAGACCGTGCAGGCTCTGGGCCATGATTTCGGCGCGTTTCTTCATCTTGGAAAGTGGCGCGACGCGGATGAAAAGTTGTTGTCGTTCGAGGTCGCTTTTCGACGTTTGCGCCAGACTCTTTAGGCTTTCGAAGTGATACTTGTCGGGACTCCACCATAGCGCTCGCCGCCCATCAGATTCCGCCAAAATAGATTTGCGGAGAATCGATTTTATTCGGGATGTGGGCGCGGTTGGGAAAAGGGCGAATACGCCGACGCTACAGGCTCGGGTTCTTCTGATCGTCGGCCATGCGTTTGGAGTAACCGCCGGCCGCGCAAGCTTTGGCCCAGACGTCCTCGGGGACGTCGCTCATGACTCCCAACCTTTGGGTGATGTTCAGGGCTTCGAGTGAAACGACCGGGTCTTTGGTTTCTTTCAGGATGTCGAGCAGGCCCTGAAATCCAGCCTTCTTATCGCCGGTGACGTAGAGCGCTTCGGCGGCGGCAACGCGGACGGAAGGGGAGGGATCCTTCAACAATTTTTTGAGATGGCTCTGCGCTTTGCTGGCGGATTCGCCCAGGATCGTGCAGCCAGTCGCGCCCCAATAGCGGATGACGGGATGCTCGTGTTTCATGGCCGCTCGCAATTTGCGAAACGACTTCTTCTCTCCGTCTCCGGCGGTGAGCGCCATCTTGAGGACATCTTCATAAGGGAAGTCCTTGTTGTGGACGTAGTCGTAAACCGTGCTGTCGACTGAGATTCCCTCGTACATCGATTCCGGCACGATGCCTGTGTCGCCGATTTCGCGCATCTTGTTGAGCGTGGCGTCGCGCATCTTGTCGAGGCGGGCCTTGTGCTTGTGATCTTTGGCGAGGTTCTTGAGTTCCCAGGGATCGGCCTGAGTGTCGTAAAGCTCTTCGGTGGGTTGGGGGGCGTCCCAATAACCGGATTGGATGGGTGTCAATTTTTCGGCTTCTTGAAGTTTGAGAAAGGACTGCCAGCCGACCTGGCCGTGCGGGTAACCGGCGAAGATGCCGCGGGAACGGTGCGGGTGGAAATTGCGAATGTAACGGTAACGCCCATCGGTAACGGCGCGAACGAATCGGAGCATCCGGGAATCGAAGCGCTGGCCGTAGAGGAAGACGTAGGGCTCGGGTTCCCGCTTTGCCTTGCCAAGGAATGCGCGGCCCTGGAACTGGGCGGGAATGTCCACGCCGGCGAGACTGAACGAGGTCGGCGGCAGGTCGATGAAGCTGACGGGGCGATCGCTGGTCGTGCCGGGTTTGCTCGGCGCGAGGCTCTGCCACTTCGTGGGAAAGCGGACGATCATGGGAACGTGCGTGCCGGTGTCGTTGATGTAGCGCTTGGCGCGGGGAAGAATGCCGCCGTGATCCGAGTAGTGGAAGATGATCGTGTTCTCCAGTTCGCCTGCGTCTTCGAGTTCCTGGACCCAATCGCCGATCTGCTTGTCCATTGCGGTGATGATGTCCATGTAGGTCACCCAGTCCTGTCGGATCTCCGGTGTGTCTGGATAGTGGGGCGGCAATTTAACCGATGCCGGGTCACGGGTGGGTTTCTCCGGGATCTTGCCGGCCTTGCGATACCCCTGGGTCTTCTTCTCGAAGAGGCTGCTTTCGTGGCTGATGGTGGTGTTGAAAACCGCGAAGAAAGGTTTGCCCTCGGGGCGATTTTTCCAGTGGGCCTCGCGGCCGCACTCATCCCAATGACTCTTGTCATCCGTCTTGAAGTTGTAGTCCGTCTTGGAGCGATTGACCGTGAAGTAGCCCGCCTCGCGCAGGAAAGTCGGATAGGTCTTGAACTTGTCGGGGACCGGATAACGGCTGCGCATGTTGTGCGTGCCCATGCTGCTGGCGTAGCGACCCAGGATCATGGTGTTGCGCGCCACGGCGCAGACGGCGGCGTTGGAGTAGCCGTATTTGTAGCGGACACCTTCGGTGGCGAGCTTGTCGATGTTCGGCGTTATGGCGTCCTTGTTGCCGTAGCAGCCGGTCCAGTGATGGCTGTTGTCCTCGCTGGTGAGCCAGATGATGTTGGGGCGGTCCTGGGCCGCAGCGGCGGCGTTGAGCGCGACGAACAATGTCAGCAATGCTGCGATTCTCTTCATAATTCTTTTGGTTAGGTCGTTCAGTTCAAAAATAGAGTCCCGGAAAGTTAGGGAAAAGTCCGCGATTGGTCACGCAACAGTTCTAATGCGGATGCATAAGCGGGCGTAGCTCATTTTCTGGAAGGGCGAACTGTTCGAACAAAATGGGGCGCCGAGGACGGCATCCCTCTCGGCCATGGAGACGGACGCCGTCCTCGGCGTCCCATACTTCAAAAATCGAGATGCGCCCCGGCGTAAGGCCGTGTTCCAGTAACGCGTTTGGCCGCGACCTTCCTTGTTCGTTGAGGATTTGCTTGAGGTAGGCGGGATAGTTCGGGGCGGTCACGGTTTTCGCGCTTTCTTTGTTCCCGCCGTGGTTGATGCTGTCGCCGAAACAGACGACCCGCGGGGTGTCGAATTTCAAGCCGCTTAATTTCTTCGCGACCAGTTTGGCCAGTCGTTCGTATCCCTCCGATGTCAGATGGACACCGTCCTTCTTGCCGCTGTTTTTGGGCGCTCGAAGCAGGCTGGTTTCCCGTTCGTCGGCGAGCTTCTTGTCGACCAGATACCGATGGAAATCGAACCGTCCGGTTTGTTTTTCCTTTGCGATCGCAACGACGATCTCACGGCCTTCCTCCATGCGTTCGGGCGGCGAATTTCTTTGGGTCGTGTCGCGTGAATAATAGCGATGTGACGCAGGGCGACAGGCTATTCGAAGAGGGCGCGGAGATTGTCATCAAAAGGCGGGCGAACGATTCCTTTTTCGGTGATGAACGCCGTGATGAATTGCGCGGGCGTCACGTCGAAGGCCGGGTTGAACGCCCGCGCGCCTTCGGGGGCGATGCGTTCGGATCCCACGCGGAAAACTTCAATTTCGTCGCGTTCCTCGATCGGGATCGCATCTCCATCGGCAACGTTCATGTCAATCGTGTTGGTGGGGGCGGCGACGTAGAAGGGAACGTTGTGAGCGCGCGCGACCAGGGCCAGATTATAGGTGCCGATCTTGTTGGCGGTGTCCCCGTTGGCGGCGACGCGATCGCAACCCACGACGCAGAGATCGACGCCCCGGGTTCGCATCACGTGTCCCGAGGCTCCGTCGACAATGACGCGATGGGGGATGTCGAGCTGGAGCAATTCCCATGACGAGAGCGCCGCGCCCTGCAACCGGGGGCGTGTCTCATCAAGGATGGCGAGGACTTCACGACCACTCTCGTGCGCCGTGCGAATGAC
Source organism: Limisphaerales bacterium (assembly GCA_047618185.1). Lineage (GTDB taxonomy): Bacteria > Verrucomicrobiota > Verrucomicrobiia > Limisphaerales > JAYPEY01 > JAYPEY01. Next base: position 19,458 of record JBLHKZ010000034.1, on the reverse strand, counting down.
GCCGAGGGCAGTGCCGTAGCCGGCGGTGGCAAGACTTCCTGTGTTGCAGTGATGAACGATCGTCGCGGTTTGAGGCACCAACTCCATGGCGACTTCGCCGATGCGACGATTCACCTTGAGGTCTTCGGCGAAGATGGAATTCGCTTCCTTCACGATGGCGGTCTGAATTGCCTCGGCGCCGTCGTTGGCGGCGGCCTCGGCGCATTTCATGACTCGTTCCAGAGCCCAGGCGAGATTCACAGCCGTGGGTCGACTATCGTGAATCAATGTCTGGGCGGCGCGCAGTTTTTCAAGCAGCGCGTTGGCATCCGGCTGGTTGGTTCCCAACGCGCACAGAGCGAGTCCGTAAGCGCCGGTGATGCCGATCGCCGGAGCGCCGCGCACGACCATGCTTCGGATGGCCTCCGGGATCTCACGGTAATCGATGTAGTCGAGATACTCGGTCCGGTGAGGCAGTTGGCGTTGGTCGAGCAGTCGCAGCGTTCCGTCTCGCCATTCAATGCTGGAATAGGCGTTCATCTGACGAGGTTGTCGTTTTTGAATGGGAGGAAGGTCAAGTGAATTGAGGAAGGAAGCAAAGGCGCGGTATGGGGCTTGGCAAAGCGTCTCGTCATGTGAGAGTTTCTGGACGCTGGCGATGAACCCGCTGAAATCGATCCTCTCAAACAAAGGAAGAAGGACCCATGCCAAAAAAGATTCTACTGCTCGCAGCGCTCATTCTCACGCTTCCCTCCATGGCGCTGGCGGCGGCGGAGTCTGAGCGTACGCTCGAGCTTTCCAGCTATAAATGCAAACTTACCCTCCCATCCGGCAAATTTGATTGGCTTGAGCCCTCACCGATTCTCAAGGCAGTGGCTGCAATGGGCGACGATTCTGAGGCCTGGATGATCTTGATGATTCACCCGCTGCCGGAGGGGCTTTCAATCCAGGAATCCTATCGTAAGGGATTCGAAAATGGGTTTGCGCAATCCAGCGCCGCCACGGTTTTGGAGAGCAAGACCATCAATTTTAAAGGAGCCCCGTGTTTCGAGATTCACGCCCGTCTCGACCAGGACGGCTCGGTGATATCCGTTCGGGCGCTGGCCGCAAACGGGCATATCTATCAGTTGATGGTGATGGGCAGTGACCTGCCGGTTGAAAAACGCGGCGAGCTTGAAGCTTTTTTCTCCGCGTTCGATTTTATCGGCGCGCCAAACCTCCCGACGCCGCGAACGGATTCGGCCCAGGATCTCGGTTACCAAATTGGACGCCTCACTGGATTTTTGCTCGTCGCTATCGTCGCGCTAAAGCTGTTTAGCCGCTGGAGAAAGAAGCAGGCGTGATGACAGAGGGAATCTCCAGAGCTCTCCGTCGTCCGTCAAAGCTTAACAAAAGATCGTCATGCAGAAGATGAAATCAATACTCACGACTGTTGTTCTGATGGCTTTCACACTGACGGTATCCGCCGCGCCAATCCTGGCCCAGTCCAGCCCGGCGGGTGGCTCAGAGTTTAATTTCAGCCGAATGATGGGGCGAGTCGTCGGAGCGATCGTTATCATCGTTATCGTGCTGAAACTGGCGGGCGTCGGGAAGAAGAAGGAATAGCGAACCAGGCGCGTCGTTGGCGCTGTTCGTCGGCTCGTTCGTTTTCTTTGGCGTCGTGGGAATGGCGTCGCCGGGGGGCAGAGATTTCGAGGAGTGAAGGGCTCTGTAGTGCCTTCAACACTGATCAGCGGGCTTCTGTTTTGGGGAACAGGCTGTCGGCAGGGGGGAGGGTTGCTTTGCGGTAATGCGCGGCGTTGCTTCTTATGGCTGCCGCCAGTTCCGGGGCGCTGACTCGCTGGGCGATGCTGGCGGCTTCTTCGGCTGTCTTCGTCGCCGCTTCGAACTCTCCAGACGCAGCCTGGGCCAGGGCGAGGGCGTCGAGGGCGTTGGGATATTGCCGTTGGGTGATCGTGGCGGCCTTTTGTGCGAGTTCGAGCGCGCGGGTTGGATTGCGCGTCAATTCGTCTCCTGGGGCGGCAAGGATCTTGGACAGGAAAACGAGGTGGGGTATGGATTCGGGCTGGATGGCGAGGACCGCTTCGAAATGAGGGACGGCCTCGGCGCGGCGGCCAGTCATGGTCAGGAGCATGGCGAGATTGTTGCGGGCGCCGGGGTGGTTGCCGGCGTTGACCGCGGCCTGGTAGCTGTCGATTGCCCCGGAATAGTCGCCGCTTTGTCGGAGCGAGCCGGCGAGGTTGAAATGCGCTTCGGTGTAGTTTGTTCGGACAGTTATGGCCTTGCGATAGGCTTCGATGGCGCCGGGCAAGTCGCCTGACCGTTGAAGCAGGCCGCCCAGGTTGTTGTGCGCGGAGGCGTTGCGGGAATTGAGCTCAATCGCGCGTAGGTAGTGCTTGCGCGCGCGTGCGGGAACTCCCTTGGCACGGTGGGCGATGCCGAGATTGTTGTGCGTTTCACTGGAGCGGGGATTGAGCTCGATGGCGCGATCGTAATTCGCGATCGCCTCGTCGAGGTTATTGAGCATGTGATAGGAAACGCCCAGTTGGGTGTAGGTCTCGGGCAGGTCGGGATTGAGCGACAGGGCTTCGCGGAAATTGTGAATTGCCTCTTCCTGGTTTCCCAATGTCTGGTAGGCGACGCCGAGGTGGTGGAGCGCCAGGCTGAATTTGGGGTCGATCTCCAGTGCGCTCCGAAGATTCTCGATGGCGCTTTCGGCATCGTTCTTGCCGAGGGCGTAAACGGCTTTGTTGAATGCGATCAGGAATCGTTCGCGTTCCAGGGTGAGTTTTTCGAGTTGCTTGTTTATCGGCGCGGGATCGGTGGCGAATTCCAGGGCCTCTCGATACGCGGCCATGGCCGAGGCGAGTTGTTTTTCATCGGCGAACTTCTTCGCGCGCGTGAGCAGTAAATCGTTGAACTTCTCGTTCAATTCACTCGTGGCTTCTTCCCATAGTTTTTTTGTGGCCTTCTCGGAGGGGGTGTTTGCCGCGGGGCCGCCGGGGGCAGGGGCGTTGCGCGAAATGACCTGGCGGGTCGCGAGATCATAGATTCCGATCCGATGCTCCCGGCGATTGCGGCCGGGGATGTGCAATTTGTCCGGTCCGTGAAAGGCGGTGTGGAGATCGGGACGGACGGGCATGTGGCAGTTGATGCACTGGTCGCGGATGGCGGCCGGGAGATTGGGGCGATCTTCGCAATGGTCGGGCTGATGGCAACCCAGGCAGGAGCGCTTCTCCGACAGTGAATTCTTGGCGCCTTCGGGAACGTGCGGATCGTGGCAGGTGATGCAGCTCAGGGAATCGCTTTTCTGAAAACACTTTGATTGCTCGAGGTAGCGAATGTGGTTGGCCGTGTGTTCGTTTTCCTGGCTCTTCTTCTTTTCCGGGACGACGTAGAAATCCTCGAGCGGTTCGCCGGGCCGATAGGAGAAGAGCGGCTGTCGTGGCGCGCCGAGATCGCTGTGGCATTCGCTGCAGAGGTCGTTCTTCTGTTTGCGCGTCATCGTCTCGGGATTGGCGATGTGTTTGCCGGTTGTTTCGTCCGGCGACTCGTGATGGAAGGCGACATGTTCGCTGCCGGGGCCGTGGCATTTTTCGCAGGAAATGCTGGCGATGATGCCTTCACGGTGAAATTCATCGGCGGTTCCGGCGATGGGTTTGATGTGGGTGTTGTGGCAGTGGATGCAGGTGTTCGCGCCGTGCGAGAAAGTGGCGTGGCCGTCGAGGTAGCCGGGGGCGTTGATCCAGCGCTTGAGGGGAGCCGCGTAGGCGATGGGCATCTCGTGAATGCGGTTGCCTTCCCAGAAGAGGTAGATCTCGTCGAGCAGGCCGGAGCCGTAGATCATCGCGGCCTGCTTGCGCTCGCGTTTCTCGCCGTCGGGCGTTTTCTCGATTCGCGTCTGGAAATAGTTTGTTCCGTCGGTCGTCATTTCGAATCGCAGATTGGGATCGCGAGTCTGGTAGATATTTTTCCCGGGTTCGTAGTTGCCCATCACATCGCTCGTGCCCGGCAGGCGCGCCCCGCGAAAATGCGCGGTCTCGGAAAACTCATTCACGCGTTTCGAGTGACATTCACGGCATGATTCGGCTCCGAGGAAAGTGGCGTCGGCGATGGAGTAGGTCTTTGCTGGCGCCGGCTGGGTTGACTGGGCGGACGGGGAAGGCGGGGAAGGCGGGGAAGGCGGGGAAGGCGGTGGAGCGGGCGACGTTTCGACGGGCGGCGGCTCACTCTCATTCCGCTTGTCGGGAACAAAGATAATCCAGATCGGGATCAGGCAAAGAATGGCGATCCAGATCAGGTGGAATTTGTTGGCGGAACGATTCACGTCGGAGTTGATCGGACAGTATGGACGGTCGTTGAGGGAATAGCCCTTTGCGTCGACCCGGTGACGTTAGCTTTCACGAGATGGGCGCACAATTGCGAAGTTTGGGTGTCTGTAGCGAAATGACGTTTCAAAGCGGCTGTCCTTTGCCGTTTTCGGTTAGATGGCTGAGCGCGTCGGGTTTTATTGACCAAAGGAGCGGGGGACTGCTAACTCTCCAGCCTCAAGATGAAGAAATCCTCACTACTCATTGGCTTCCTTCTTTCCTCCGCGTTGTTCGTCAATTTCTCGTTTGCCGCGCCCGCGGCGCCTGCCGGACTTGAATCGATCACTCAGGACGATTTGATGCGCCACATAAAGCTGCTTGCGGATGATTCGCTCGAAGGGCGCGACACGGGCCAAAAGGGAAATGTCGAAGCATCTTCGTATATTGCCGAACGTTACGCGGAGTTTGGGCTTAAGCCGGTTGGCGACAAGGGAGGCTATTTTCAGAATTTCGAAGTGACGCTGAATCCGAAGGCAGGTCCGGGCTCACGGCTGACGACGCGGATCGAGGGGAAGGAGACTGCGCACAAATTGAAGCAGGATTTCCTGCTGTTCGACAATCTGGACAAGGGCGTAGGCAAGGGGGCGCTGGTCTTTGCCGGGTATGGTATTTCCTCGAAGGACGACGAGTATGACGACTACGCGGAGCTGGATGTGAAAGGAAAGGTCGTGTTGATCCTGCGACGCACGCCGCGCTACGGACTGAAGAACGCGGTCTTCAAAGGCCAACCGCCTGTGCACGCGACGTTTATCCAAAAACTGAAAGTTGCGCGTGAACATGGCGCGGTGGGAGTCCTGCTTGTCGACGCGGCGAAGAATCGCCAGAAGATTTCACAACTGTCGCGCTACGGTGTGCGGCCCGTCGGCATGCCGAAGAAGGAGGGTCCGCCTTATGCCTTTGTGAGCTATGAGTTGGCCGAGCAATGGATGAAGCTGCATGGCGCGGATCTGGGCAGGACGGTCGCGGAGATCGAGAGCGACCATCGGCCGCGTTCGCGAGATCTGAGCAAGGTGTCGGTTGAAATAGCGATCGACGTGAAGCGCGAGAAAGTTACGACGCGCAATGTGGTCGGGCTGCTCGAAGGTTCCGATCAGGTCTTGAAGGACGAAGTTCTGGTGATCGGCGGGCATTTGGATCACGTGGGCTACGGGCCCGGCGGAGGAAACGATGGCAAGCGAGAGTTCATCCACAACGGCGCTGATGACAACGCATCCGGGACTTCGGCCGTGCTGGAATTGATTGAGGCGTTTGCGCTTCACGGGAAATGGCCGAAGCGCAGCATTTTGTTTATCAATTTCAACGCGGAGGAGCGCGGGTTGCTCGGCTCGCGCCATTATGCGGATCATCCCATTATTCCGCTGACCAACACGATCGCGATGGTGAATCTCGACATGGTCGGGCGCGGGGCGTCGGGCTTGGATGTTGGCGGTGTCGGCACCTCGCCGGGCTTCAAGTCGATGGTCGATGGATTGGCAAAGAACTTTAAATTCAAATTCACGACCAAGCCCGGCGGCCGCGGGGCGAGCGACCATACTTCGTTCTACAACAAGGACATTCCCGTGCTGTTTTTCTTCACCGGGCTGCATCCGGATTATCACAAGCCCAGCGATATTTGGGAGAAGATCGATGCGCCGGAAATTGAGAGCATTGGGCGCATGGTCTGGCGGGTCATCGATCATCTGGCGAACGCCGAGAAACGCCCGCGATTTACCAAGGCGGATGGCAATCCCACGAGGCGCGGCCGGCCGCGAGTGCAATTGGGCGTGCAGATGGCCGTCGAGCCTGAGGGAGGCGGCGTTCGCATCGAAGCCGTGGTGGCGAAATCCGCGGCGGAGAAGGCCGGGTTGAAGGCGGGCGATGTGATCTTAAATTTTGGCGAACGCCCGATGAAGGAACTCCGAGATTTGACGCTTGCCGTCGCGCGGCTTCGTCGCGGGCAAACGATTGATCTGGAATTCCGAAGAGGCGAGGAAACCAGGAAAGTTAAAGTGTCGTTCTAGTTCAGAAGAGGAGCGCCATGGAAAAGGAGGACGAAAGACTGGGCAGGGTGGAGCTTTCACCGGCGGGGCCGGTGGTCGCCGGAAGCGTCGGCGAATGGACGTTGAAGCTGACGGTTGGCTCCTACGGCATTGATGAAGGCGGGACCATCAAGATCGCGCAGCGATTTGCTAGCGACTGGGAAACGCCGCAATTCGATCGCCCGAAAGACTCCGGTTACACCACGGCGAAAACCACCGGCGAGGCCCAACTCGCGCTACGATACGAGAAGAAGGGGCACGTGCGCCCGTGGATGAGGTGCCTGACGATCGACGTCTACGACGGCAGTCTGGCGCCGGGGGATGTGGTCGCAATTGTCATGGGCGATCGCGGCGAAGGCTCGCCGGGAATCCGCGCGCAGAGTTTCCAGGAATCACGCCATGAATTTCTCACGTTGGTGGATCCGACCAATGCCTGCCTGGTTCGTCCGTTGTCGACGTCGCCGGAGTTTTCCATCGTCGCGGATGTCGCTGCGGAGTTGGTGTGCCTGCTTCCCGGCGATTGCGTCGAGGGGGAGAGCGTGGAGATTTTTGTGCGCGGCCGCGACAAGTGGGGAAACCCGACCGAAGCGCCGGGGCAGGTGTCGCTGGCATCAAGCGGCGGGGGTAAGGCCATGTTCGACGGTAGGCGCGCGACTCCGGAGGGAGCGGGTGTTTTTCGGGCGCTGGCTCGCTGTAAGGATCTGTCGACGGTCAGCAATCCGATGACGGTGCACGCAGGGGCTCCGAAGGCGCGACGATATTGGGGCGATCTTCACGCGCAGACGGCGGCGACGGTGGGCACCGGGACCGAGCGGGAATATTTTAAATTTGCGAGGGATGTGGCGCGGCTGGATTTCACGTCGCATCAGGCGAACGATTTTCAGGTGACCGATGAGGATTGGCGAAGGCTGAACGAGGTCGTTCGAGAGTTCCATGCGAACGATTCCTTTGTGGTTTTTCCGGGCTACGAATGGTCGGCGAACACCACGGCCGGCGGAGATCGGAACGTTTTTTATCTAAAGGAGGATTTGCCGATTATCCGATCGAGCCATTGGCAGGTTCCCGAGGCGGTCGAGACATCGGTGACGCCCGCGCATCCGGCGGATGAATTTTTTCGCCGAATGCGCGAAAAGGTTGATTTGAACCAGGTCATTGTGGCGTCCCACGTGGGCGGCCGTTATGCGGACATTCGAAATTACATGGACGACGAGCTGGCCCCGCTGGTCGAGGTGGTCTCCTGCTGGGGCGAGTTTGAATGGCTGCTTTGGGACGCCTTTGAGAAGGGCCACATTGTCGGCGTGATGTGCAACAGCGACGGCCACAAAGGGCGACCGGGCGACGAAGGACCGGGCGCCGGCCAGTTTGGGATCGGAAACGGGCTGACCTGTGTGATCGCGGAGTCGCTGCGGCGTGACGAGGTGTTTGCCGCGTTGAAGAATCGACGATGCTACGGAACTTCAGGCCCCCGGATTCGTTTGTCTTTTGAAGTCGACGGCCATTCGATGGGAGCCGTTTTTGAATCGGAATCCGTGGCGACAGTGAAGGCCGCGGTGGAGGGGACGGCTCCGATTGAGTCGCTTCAATTGTTTCGTGGCAAGGAGCTGGTCAGCGAGTCGCGGCCGACTGAATTTGACGATCTTGTGAAGTCGAAACGCGTGCGAGTCTGTTGGGGCGGCGCGCGCATTCGCGGGCGTGGACGACGGGTGGTCTGGGACGGCGCTATTTCCCTGGATGACGGCTCCATCGTCCGGGCCGAGGCGGTGGGCTTCGATTCCCCGCTCGATGGAATTCAGGACTGGGACGCCAGCGGTGTGCGCTTTCGTTCCCGGACGACTGGCGACATGGATGGCATCGATCTTTGGCTGTACGACGCGGACCAGGGCGTCATTGAATTGACGACGCCAGTTGGCGGCATGCGCGTGGACGTCGCTGAGTTGGGGGTTGAGCCGATCGTGGGGAAATATGGCGGCGTCGAGATGCGCGTTTCCATTCGCCGCTATCCCGAAACCGTCTCGACGTGGAGCGCTTCCCTTGAGGAGGAGATCGAAACTGAGATCAACCGGCAGACGCCGCTGTTCGTGAAGGCGATTCAAACCGATGGACATTCGGCGTGGTCGAGTCCGGTCTACGTGACGCGGAGAAAATGAAGACGAATGCAAAACTCCTGTTTGGCCCGATCGGCGCCATCTGTTTGGGCGTCGCGCTTTGGCTGGGAGGTCTGGAAACGCCGGCGTGCATTTGCGCGGGCGTGACCGCGCTGTGTTCGATCTGGTGGATCACCGAGGCCATCCCGATTCCCGCGACGGCGTTGATTCCGTTCGCGGTTTTTCCTTTGGCGGGCATTGTAAGCCATAAGGATATTGCTCACTCCTACGGGCACAGCTTGATCCTGCTGATGCTGACCGGCGCTATCATCGGCACGGCTCTGGAAAAAAGCGGCGCCCATAGGCGAGTGGCCCTCGGCATGGTGCGGTTGGTGGGCGGGAAGGGAGGTCGGCGATTGGTCCTTGGCTTTCTCCTGGCTTCGGCGGTTTTGAGTATGTGGATTTCAAACACGGCCACGGTGGTGATGTTGTTTCCGGTGGCTCTGGCGGTGTTGGAGTCGGCCGAGGACAAGAAGGGATTGACCGTTCCCTTGTTGCTGGCGGTGGCCTATGGGGCGGCGATCGGCGGCAGCGCAACACCCGTCGGCACGCCCGCCAATGTCATCATGATGGGCGCTTACAACGAGACCAATCCAGAATTCGAGATGAGTTTTTTGGATTGGATGAAGACGGGATTGCCGGTGGTCGTGTTGATGCTGCCGGTGGTTTGGCTTTGGCTGACTCGACGGTTTCCAAAGGGGGAGACAATGCGCGTGACTCTTCCCGATCTGGGTGCGTGGACGCCGGCGCAAAGACGCGTTCTTATTGTGTTGGGCTGCACGGCATTGGCCTGGCTGACCCGAGGCGCGCCTTTCGGGGGCTGGGCCGGGTGGATCGGGGCGGAGGATCACGCGGGCAACAGCACGGTGTCCCTAGTCGCCGTGGTGGCGCTTTTCCTCATCCCCAGTGGCGGGAAGGATTGCGAAAAGCTGTTGGACTGGCAGACGGCCAGTAAGATCCCGTGGGGAATTTTCATCATGATCGGCGGGGGAATGGCGATCGGGCAGGCGTTTCAGGCGACGGAATTGAGCGATGCGCTGGGAACGGCGTTGGCTCCGTTGGCTTCGTGGCCACGATTGGTTATGATTTTCTCGCTCTGTCTGTTCGCCACCTTCCTGACCGAGCTGACAAGCAACACGGCGGTGGCCAATATCATGATGCCCATCATGGTCGCGGTGGGCGTCGCCGCGGATATCGATCCCAGGCTGGTGATGATCCCGGTGACTTTGGGGCTGAACTGGTCGTTTATGCTGCCGGTCGCCACCGCGCCCAATGCCATCCTTTTCAGCACCGGACGAGTCACCACCGCGACCATGGCCCGTGAAGGGTTCGCATTGAATCTCATCGGCGCAGTGGTGATCACGGCCACGTGTTACGTGCTCTTGTCGTGAATTGCGCGAATGAGCGGGGCGGCTTCGCTACGAGGTTTTCAGTCGGCGCTCAATAGAATCGCGGCTACCCATTGTAATGGCCGCACGTTCGCCAGGTGGGCAGTCTCCGTCTCGTTGGTTCGTTCCAACGACTCCCATGGAGAATCGAATCGCAACTAAAAACGCGCGACCTGAACGCATTGAAGTGAGATTGTCGGAAGACTGGTTTGACTTGGCAATTCGCCGAATGGCCGCATGTTTTCTCCCCGACCGAATTGATCTTCGCCTGTTTATCCATCCCACAGAAAATCTATGAAAAGAACATCCGCCCTTATTGTCGCCGCCCTGGCGTTCGGACTTTTGAGTTCGACCGCGCTGGCCGCTCAGTCGCCCCTGGTGACGCTCACGGTCAAAAACCATAAAGAACTGATTTCATCCGTCGCGAAAGTCGTCGAGGCGGCCAAACCCGGCACGGGGCAAATGATTGCCGCCATGGTCCCCGTGTTCCTGGGCAGCTCTGAATTTGCCGGCGTGGATGCGGAACGCCCCTGGCAGGTGGCGTTATGGTGGAAGGGGAAAGGGGTTCAGCCCACGGGCGCAATTTATGTCCCCGTGACGGATCTGGACGCGTTCAAAGCGGGACTTGATCCCGGCATCCTGTTGGGTGGCAATGGACAAAACACACTCGCTGAAAAGAATGGCTACGCGATCATCTACGATGGCAACCAAAATGGGTTTACCGATGTCGATCGCGACACGATTCTCGGTTGGGAAATTCGGCCCAGTAAGTTCAAGAATCGCACGATCAATATCCATCTGGCGCCCAACGCCGAAGTTCGGGAGCAGATTGTGCAGGCGCTCAATATGGGCAAATCGGCGGTGATGGGCGGAATTAAGATGGGCTTGCAGAACACGCCTAACGCCGGCGCCATGAATCCGGATGGATTGACCGAGGTCATGGAGGTCTATTTCGAGCTTATCGAAGAAGTGATGAAGGGCGTCAGCGAGCTTGATGTTGGATTGGATGTGGCCAAGGGAGACATCGTGATCAGCGAGAATATCGTTCCCGTCCCTGGCAGCGCGCTGGCAGGCTGGTTTGCGGCGAATCCGATCGGCGTGGCCGAAGATGCCGCGGCCATGAATTGGGACTCCAACATGACCTTCGCGTTCTCACTGCGGGACGATCCCACCTTCTTCGGCTATCTCGAAAAGATGATGGCCGCCAGCATGAAAATGCAGAACATCAGCGCCGAGGACGCGGCGACCGAGGAAAGTTTGCAACTGATGAAGGAATTGCTTCCCATGACTGGCGCTTTTTCCATGAACTTTGGCACTGAGGGACTCGGTTTCGCCGGGCACTATCGATTTCCCGGTCGCGAGGGAGAAGCCATGCGCGCCCGCTTCAAGAAATTCATGGACGACAACATGGGTAAGCAGGTCGGCGAGGGAAAACCCTACTCTGATTACAAGTACAAGGAAGGCATTCGCAAGATCGGCGGCAGCTCGGTCAATCGAATGACGTTGGTCTATAATATGGATTCGCCAATGTTTTCAATGCCGGGCCAGAAGGAACAGATCGAAGCCATGTTTCCGGGCGGCAAGATGACCTTCGATTCCGTGGTCGTGAAGGATCGGATGTATTTCGGGACAGCGGGCAGCCTGGACGCTGCGGTGAATGCGGCGAGTCGCGGCGGAGCCGTAGGCATCAAAGCCGGGCCCCGAACGACGATGGTCGGGCAGGTGAACGTGATCGCGATGATGCAGCAGATGTTGGGCGCCCTTCCGCAGGGTTCGCCCCTGCCGCCCGAGGTTTTGGCGAAGCTTGATCCCAAGGGGACGGCGATCCGGTTCAAGGCCGATCAGAACGGAAATCTAGCCACCCAGATGCGGATCCCGCTGAAACTGATTTCCACTTTTGCCCAGATTGGGAACGCGGCGGGCAATCGCTAGAGGCGGCAACGCGTCGAATTTCACAAGGGGCCGGATTCTTATCCGGCCCTTTTTTTGTGCGGTGCGGGAGCGCGGCGAACAGCCCGCTTGCTTTGCGGCGCGGAATCCTGATACATACTCGTAACTTTACAGATTACATGACGCCTGCATTGAAACTTCGTTCCGCAGCCCTTCTTGCCGCCCTGTGCGCGCTCACATCGGTCTCCACATTTGCCGAGGAGAAAATCACCGCCGATCAGCGAGCCTTTTTCGAAAAGAAGATTCGGCCGGCTCTGGCAAAGCACTGCTATGAGTGCCATTCCGTCAAGAGCGGCAAGGACAAGGGCGGTCTGAGATTGGACACTCGCGAAGGCATTCGCATGGGCGGCGATTCCGGACACGCAGTCGTGCCGGGAAATCTCAAGGAAAGCCTGTTGATCGCCGCCGTTCACTACGAGGGGCCGGAGATGCCGCCCAAGTATGAGCTGTCCGCAGAGGTGGTCGCCGATCTTGAGAAATGGGTGAAGATGGGGGCTCCGGATCCACGCGAATCGGAGAAGGTCGAGTTGATCGTGCGCGAGATCGACTTTGAAAAAGCGCGTGAGTTTTGGTCGTTCAAGAAACCCGGCGCGGCGTCCGCGCCCAGGGTGAAGAATAAACGCTGGCCGCGGTCGGATCTCGATCGCCATGTGTTGGCGCGACTTGAAGCCGAAGGCTTGAAGCCGGTGGGCGACGCGGGTAAGGCTGCATTGCTTCGGCGAGCGCATTTCGATTTGACCGGCCTGCCGCCATCGCCTGAAGAGCTGGAAAGGTTTCTTGCTGACGATTCAAAGGAGGCCTTCGAAAAAGTCGTCGATCGCCTGTTGGAGTCGCGCGGCTTTGGGGTGCGCTGGGGACGTCATTGGCTGGACGTGGTTCGCTACGCGGAATCGAGCGGCAAAGAGCGCAATTTCGTTTACCCGGCGGCATGGCGTTATCGGGATTACGTCATCGACGCCTTCAATCGCGATGTCCCTTACGACCGCTTCATCAAGGAGCAAATTGCGGGCGACCTGTTGGAGTCAAACAGTCGGGAGGAACGTGACCGACTGCTGGTGGCGACCGGAGCTCTGGCGTTGGGCCCGAAGTCGCACAACGAAAGCAGCGCGGCGAAGTTCACCATGGATTTGATCGACGATCAGATCGACGTGACCACGCGCGCGTTTCTGGCGCTGACCGTGAGTTGCGCCCGTTGCCATGACCACAAATTCGATCCCATTCCCACGCGTGAATATTATTCGATGGCCGGGATTTTTCAGAGTTCGAAGACCTATTACGGCACGAAAAAGACGAACGGGAATCGCCGGCCGTCGACGCTGATGCCGATTGGCGAAAGCGCGGATACGGGCGACCAGCTCACCGCCAAGGAGGAGGCTCTGTTCAAGCGACTGAGCAAGCAGGTCGGCGCATCGCAGTCGCGTCTCAACAAGTTGAAGAAGCAGAAGAATGGGAAATCGATCGAGCGGGAGAAGCAGAAATTGGCGAAACTGCGTAAGCAGTTTGCCCCGCTGAAAGCGAAGAAGCCCGCTGATGGCGATCTGGCGATGGGCGTGAAGGACGCGAGCAAGCCGAGCGATTGCGCGATTCGCGTGCGAGGCGACGAGGCGAAGAAAGGCGAGACCGTTTCACGTGGGTTTTTGTCGATTCTCAGCGAGGGCGAGGGGAGGGAACTGCCGGCCGATCAAAGCGGGCGCCTGCAACTCGCGGATTGGATCGCCAGTTCTGACAATCCGCTCACGGCGCGCGTCATGGCCAACCGCATCTGGCAGCATTTATTCGGACGCGGCCTGGTGCGGACGGTGGATAATTTCGGGATGACCGGCGAGCGACCCAGTCATCCGGAACTGCTCGATCATCTGGCGGCGCGTCTCGTCGCCAACGAGTGGTCGGTCAAAGGCACGATTCGCGAGATCATGTTGAGCCGAACGTATCGCCTCAGCGTTGCCCACGACGAACACAACCATTCGAAGGATCCGGATAATTTCCTCGTCTGGCGGATGAATCGAAAGCGGCTGGAGGCCGAAGCGATTCGCGACGGCATGTTGGCGGCGAGCGGGCGCCTGGACAAGGCGCCCGGCATTGCGTCCTTCATGGCCGACAAAGAGGGCGACATCGGACGGCGTCTGAAGGTCAGTGTATCGGAGAACGACAACGTCCGGCGCAGCGTTTATCTGCCGGTTGTGAGGGACGAGTTGCCAGAAATGTTCAAGGTGTTTGATTTTGCGGAGCCCAGCCTGGTGGTGGGTCGTCGGGATCCGACCACGGTGCCGACGCAGGCGCTGTTCATGATGAACAGCCGGTTCGTCCTCGCCCAATCGCGAATATTGGCGAAGTTGATTATCGATGAACGTGACGGCGCGGCTGAGCGAATCGAGACTGCATATAGACGAACGCTTAGTCGTCCGCCAACGACGCCCGAGAGCGCGCGCGGTCTTCGTTTCGTGGAAGAGACCCGCGCGGCTCTTGATGGGGAGGATCCGGACGGTTCGGATCTCTCGGCCTGGACGAGTTTTTGTCAGGCCCTGTTCGCCTCCGCTGAATTTCGCTACCTCAACTAAAAAACGACCATGAACAACGACGTCAGCAGGCCGACATTGAATCGCCGCCAACTCCTCAAGTCCGTTTCGGCGGGCTTTGGCTACATGGCCTTTGCCGGATTGAGCTCCGCGGAGAAGGCCGGCTACCAAAGCCCGATGGCGCCGAAGCTGCCGCATTTCACGCCGCGGGCCAAACGCGTGATTTTCCTATGTATGCGCGGCGGTCCTGCGCAACAGGACACGTTCGATCCCAAGCCGGCGTTACAGAAACGCCATGGCGAGAAAAGCCAATTTCGTGGAGGCGCGAAGCTGCAGGCGTCGCCCTGGGAGTTTCAGAACCACGGGCAGGGCGGCCTTGAGATCTCCGGTCTGTTTCCGAATCTTGCGCGGCACGCCGACGACATTTGCGTTTTGCGCGGCATGCACACCGATTTGCCGAATCATCCCCAGGCATTCGTGCAGCTGCACACCGGAAATTTTCAATTTGTGCGACCGTCGCTGGGCGCCTGGGCAGTCTACGGGCTGGGCACGGAGAATCAGGATCTGCCAGGCTTCATCACGATCAGCGCGCCGGTGCGCCTCGGCGGCAAGCAGAACTACGGAAGCTCGTTCCTGCCAGCATTCTATCAGGGCACAGCGATCGGCCAGGAGCGCGCCTCGATCAAGGACGCCAAACTGCGCAATCTCAGCAACCGGGAGCTGTCTCCGGAGTTGCAACGCAAGCAGCTCGATCTGGTGCAGGCGATGAATCGGGATTTGCTCAAAGAGCAGCCGGCCAATCCCGCGATCGAGGGCGTGATCGAATCGTTCGAACTGGGATTTCGTATGCAAAGCGCCGTGCCGAAGGTGATGGGCATCGAGGACGAGCCCAAGGCGATTCAGGACATGTATGGGATCGGCGGCAAGCGGACGGATAATTTTGGGCGGCAGTGCCTGATGGCTCGAAGATTCGCCGAGGCCGGCGTGCGTTTTATCGAAATCGGCCACTCCAGCTGGGACCAGCATCGCAATTTGAAAAGCTCGCTGACCAAGAACTGTGGCGAGACGGATCAACCGATCGCCGCGTTGCTCACCGACTTGAAACAACGCGGAATGCTACAGGACACCTTGGTCGTGTGGGGCGGGGAATTTGGCCGGACACCGGACGGTAAGCGCGACGACGGTCGCGATCACAACGCCAAGGGCTACTCAATGTGGATGGCCGGCGGCGGTGTGAAGGGCGGGCAGGCCCATGGCGCGACGGATGACTTCGGATCGGAAGCCGTCGATGGCCGTGTCCATATTCACGATCTTCACGCCACGATGCTCCATTCGTTGGGGCTCGATCACAAGAAACTCACCTATCGCTACGCGGGACGGGATTTTCGTCTGACCGATGTCTACGGACGCGTGGTGAACGAGGTCTTCGGCTGAAATCGATGAAAATGAACCCGGTCAGGGACGAATTGAATCTTGATCTGGTTCTGCGGGAATGAACGCTCCCAACATCGAAATTAAGGGCGGCAATTCGTGAAGACCGAAGAGACTCCTCCACAACCGATCGATCCATCCGGGTGGTTTGTCGGGGCCTGTATTTTCGAGGGAGCATTGATCCTGGTCGCATGGCTGATCGCGGCATTGATCGATGTTCCGCTGTTTTCGGATTTTCACTGGGACGGTCTTGATGCGCTCAAGGGCGTCGCGGCGGCGATTCCGCCCGTGTGTTTGTTCGTCTGGAGCCTGTCATCCGAGTGGCGGCCGTTGATCCGCATTCGCGACGCGTTGGAAACCTTCGCGCGTCCGATGTTTGGGGGCTGGTCGATGGTTCAGATTCTGACGCTGTCGCTCATTGCGGGCATAGCCGAGGAGGTGTTGTTCCGATCGGTCGTGCAGGGCGGTTTATCCGGGCCGGCCGGCGCGATAGGCGCGCTGCTGATCGCCAGCGTTTTGTTTGGGATCGCTCACATGGTGACGTTGGGCTATGCGGTCATCGCGGGATTGATGAGCGTCTACATCGGCTGGCTGTGGATGCAGGGGGGGAATCTTTTGATCCCGATCACGACGCACGCGGTTTACGACTTTATTGCGCTGTTGTACTTCACCCGGTTTGCCGGAAATTCTGGCGTCAAAAACGTCGGGTCGAAGGGCGATACTGCCGACGAATTTGACCGGGGAAAGTAAGCGCTCGCCGCGGAGGCGGGAATTCGAGAGGATTCGCGAGGCATGATGAACCTGGACGAGTATTTTCCGAAACGAGTCAATACGGGCAAGTTTCTGCCTGGCTACACCTTCAACGAATTGGAGAAGCGCATCGCGAATGAGAAGGTCGCGCTGCCGGTTTGCTCCCTGGGCACGCCCGCCGATCAACTGGCCTTTCTGGCTCCGCTGGTTCTCCCGCCCCTGTATCACGAGGCGATGGATGAAGATCTGCGCGAACGCATTCTGAATCGCATCCTGCTCACGTTTCCCTATTACGCGGGAACGAAGAAGCGGATGAATTTCAAGGGCAACTTTTCCATTCGCGAATGTGTGGGGAAGAGAAATGCGCCGCCCGACTCGCCGAAGATTCTGGCGTTCAGCGTTGACACCGCCGTGGAGGAGCACGGACCCCATTTGCCGCTGGGCACGGACACGCTGCAAAGTTACGCCGTGTTAAACCAACTTGCGAAGGAGACCGACGATTTGCTGGTCGGGCCGCCGGTGGAGTACGGTCAGCTCACCTGGGGATTGCCGTTTGGGTTGAGCGTCGATCTCACCGCGCCGTTGCTCACGCGATACGTGCGAGGATTCGTCAACGCGGTGATGAAATGGATCAAGCCGGCGGCGATCTATGTCGTCGATGTGCATGGCTCCATCGTGCATCGCACAGCAATTCAGGAAGGACTCAAATTAAGCGACTGCAAGCATTGGGCGTTTCGCTGGCTGCACGAGCCTTTGACGGAGTTCGCCGGCGACCGGGGGGACCAACATGCGGGCGGGGTGGAGACGGCGTTGATTCATCACATCAACCCGGAGCTTGTGGACGCCCGCTGGTGGCCGGACAAGGTGGAGGAACTCGCGTTGGGGCAGACGCCAATGGTGTCGGCGATTGAGCTGTCGGGGGATTTGTCGAAGTTTATCGACGCGGTCGAAAAGCATCCGCTCAACGGCATCGTCGGCAATATCCGAAACTTTTTCGATCTCGACGCGGAGTTGTTGATGAATCGCATGATGGACGTCGCGCGCGAGGATGTGACGAAACTAAGCGCGTCTGTTTGAGGGGAAAAAGTGGTCGGAGAGACAGGATTCGAACCTGCGACATCTGGCTCCCAAAGCCAGCGCTCTACCAAGCTGAGCTACTCTCCGAACCTGAAGAGCGGGCAATATTCACGCTGCCGCGCCTCAACGCAATGAGTTTCTCGCGAAGATAGGCCTTTTCACAATATTTCGCCGGTCTTGCATTCCTTTGCGCCTTTCCGCTACTTTCCGCCATGCCATTTACCGAATTGGGCCTGTCGGCCGATATTCTAAGCGCCATCGAAGAGATGGGTTACGAGGAACCCACGCCGATTCAGGCGAGCGCGATACCATTGATTCTCGGAGGAACGGACGTCATCGGAAGCGCCCAGACGGGCACGGGAAAGACGGCCGCTTTCGGGCTTCCCATTCTCCAGAAACTTGAGAAACACGACTCCAGCCACATTCGCGCGCTGATTCTGGAGCCGACTCGCGAACTTGCCGCTCAGGTGGACGAGGCCATGCGGACCTTTTCCAAGAACACCGATCTGCACATCTCGGTGATCTACGGTGGCGTGGGTTATGGAAAGCAGCGTGAAGAGTTGGCCGCCGGTATTGACGTGCTCGTCGCGACGCCAGGCCGATTGCTGGATCTGGCCCGCCAGGGTGATTGCCGCTTGGACAAGGTGGACTTTGTCGTGCTGGACGAGGCGGATCGCATGCTCGACATGGGATTTATGCCCGATGTGCGCGCGATTCTGGAGATGTGTCAGCGCGACCGACATACCTCGCTTTTCTCCGCGACCATCCCTCCCATCATCGAAACTATGATCACCTGGGCGATGCGCGAACCGGAGACGATCGAGATTGGTCGCCGTCAATCGGCCGCCGAGACGGTCAAACACGTGATTTACGAAGTGGCGCACAGCCAGAAGGACGACCTGCTGCTGGCGATACTTGATCAGGTTCACTACGAGTCTGTGATCATTTTCTGCCGAACAAAAATGGGAGCGGACACGATCGCCCGACTGTTGAATCGGAACAAACACTCGGTCGTCGCTCTGCACTCCGATCGTTCCCAGAAGGAACGCGATGAGGCGCTGCAGGGATTTCGTGATGGCAAATATGAAGTCCTGGTCGCCACGGATATCGCGTCGCGCGGCCTTGATATCACGAAAATAAGCCACGTTGTAAACTACGACGTGCCCGAGAATGCCGAGGATTATGTGCATCGCATTGGCCGGACGGGCAGGGCGCAGAACGAAGGCGACGCCTTTACCCTGATGGTCGCCGAGGACGCCGTTCATGTGCATTCGATTGAGCGCTACATCGATCAGAAAGTGCCTCGAGAACGGCTGGAAGGATTCGATTACAAGTACACGGCGTTGTTCGATCACGCCAAGGACACGACAACGTCACCGCATGACCGCAAGTTCAAGCAGGTGCGTGTCGCGGGCGGCTACCTCTTCAGCGCCAGCGGCGGTCGCGGCAAGAAACGCCGTCGGAAGCGTTAGCAGGCCGCTACGTTTCGGACGGCCTCGATTCCCTTCATTCATGCCGCGCTTTGCCGCGGCTTTTTCTTTGGTCCCTATTTCGCGTCCGCCGTCACAATGAATTCGATCAAGTCGGCCATGTCTTGGTGGGGGAGTCCAGCTTCGAGCCCTTCGGGCATGATCGACATTCCCGTGCTCTTCATGGCCGAAATATCGGATCGACTCACTGGCGTCATCGCGCCGAAGGCGGCTTTCAGTGTGACGGTGTTGTCATTCTCGCTGGCGATCAGTCCCGAGTAGCTTTCGCCGTCCTTGACGTCGATGGAATAGCCGAAGTATTGCGGCGCGACCTCGCGATTCGGATCGAGAATGTTGACCAGGATT
>JBLHKZ010000033.1:0-29829 GCA_047618185.1 Limisphaerales bacterium | reverse complement strand
AGGTCTTTATCTACCGCGATTTGAAGATCAAGAAGGACCTGCCGCGAGTCATGGCTGAATGCGGATTGCTGGTCGGAGGCGTGCTGTTGATCATCGGCGTGGCGCAGGGATTCAATAATTACCTGATTACTGAAGAGGCGCCACAGCGTCTGCTCGCCTGGGTGCAGACCACCGTGCGTTCCCCGCTGGTCTTCCTTTTGATGTTGAATGTCTTCCTGTTGATCGTCGGCTGCGTGATGGACCTCTATTCGGCGATTATCGTGATCGTTCCGATGATGGTCCCGATCGGCCTGGCCTTCGGCATCGATCCGGTTCACCTCGGCATCGTGTTCATGGCCAACCTCCAGCTCGGCTATCTCACGCCGCCCGTGGGGATGAATCTTTTCCTCGCCGCCTACCGCTTCGACAAACCCCTGCCCGAGATCTATCGGGCGGTGATTCCCATGCTGATCGTGCTGCTCGTCAGCGTCCTCCTGATCACCTACATCCCCGCGCTCACGACCTTCCTGCCCGATCTGATTCTGGGCAGCGGAGATTGACGCACTTTCGTCTGACCCCGCTGGGCGCATTTATTCTCGGACGCACGAACGATTACGCGCCCCAACGAAGCGCGGGCGGCCTGTCGCTGACAGTCCTGCCAACAAGCCCGCTTCCAAATCGCTTTGCCAACGAAGCGGCGAAGAACATCTCGTCGTGCGCCGGGATAAAGAGAAGGCCTTCCGCAAGGCGCTTGCGTCGATCGGCTACGGAATGCCGTTTTCGTAATCCCGGGCTTTAAGACCAAGCCCTGTTGGGGCTTGGGTTCTTCAGGACATCGTTTTAATCGATTCTTTCAATTTCCGCGCAAGGTTTATCGATTAACGCGCGTCGACCGTTCTCTCCTAGTCTGTCGTCCAAGATGAACGATCAGACCCGCTACGAAATCCGCCTCGTCCGGAGGGACCTGGACTGCCAGCGCAAGCAATTGTCTGCCCTGGGCGATCGACTTGGGATACTCGAAAACGCCGTGATTGATGAGCCGGAGACGGCCGTCGAGGAACTGGCGAGACGGCGCCGGGAAGAACGTCCCTCGGCCGTGCCCGAGGCGTCCTCGCCGCCGCCAGTTTCGCGTCCGGCCGTGCCTCCGCCTTTGCCGGTGAAGAAGCCAGCTTCGATCCCTCATTTGGTTTCCAAATCTCCCCCCAAAAAGGAGGCGCTCCCGCCAAAGGGACGCGACTCCAACTCTTCGAAAGAGAGCGAATCCGCGGAGGAGCCGCCTTCGTCGTTCGAGTTGAAATTGGGCGCCTACTGGTTTGTGCGCGGCGGAATCGTCATGCTGCTGACCGGACTCGTTTTCCTCGCCAACCTTACCTACAAGAATTGGATCGTGGGGATGGGGCCGTTCGGCAAGATCTCCGGACTGTATCTGATCAGTGGAGCGTTGATGGGCGTCGGAGCCTGGTTGCATCGGCGAGAGGAATCGTTGAGAAATTATGCGCAAGTCCTGTTTGCGGGAGGATTGGCGGCCGTCTATTTCACGACCTACGCGGCGCATTATTACGAACCGTTGCAGATTATCGCCAATGAGACGCTGGCCGGTCTGGCGTTGTTGGCCTGGGCCGGTTTCATCGTCTGGCTGGCCAATCGCCGCAAGTCCGAGGTCATGGCGCTCTTTGCGATCGGGCTGGCCTATTACACGGCGAGCATCAATCCGACCGGCTATTTCACCCTGTTCTCTAATGCGGTTCTCACGGTGGCCGCGGTCTTCTTCCTGGTTCGCAATCGCTGGGCCATCCTGTCTTTTGTCAGCCTTGCGGGCACGTATGGCGGCTGGGCGTTTTGGCGGTTCTACCATCATGGCGGGGATGTTTGGCGCAGTGGGTCGATCGCGCTCGATGAGTATTGGATCGGGTTGGGTTTCCTCGCCTGCTACTGGATCGTGTTCACGGCCGCGGTCTTCGTTTCCCGCGCGGGCGAATTTGACGAAAAGAATAGAGGCATGTTCCTGACGGCAAACAACGGCCTGCTGGTCGCCCTGGGAGCGATCACCACCAGCCTGGCCTATCCGGACCAATTCTGGGCATTCCCGCTGACGGTCGGCGTCATTCTTCTGGGACTGATGGCGGCGGCGAAAAAGATCCTGCCTAACGAGCCCGCAGCGGAGAACTGTTATCTCGTGCAGGGCCTGCTGCTGGTGACCTGGGGGATCATGGCTTGGTTCACCGGTTCGAAGCTCGCCCTGACGCTGGGCATCGAGAGCGTGGTTCTGATTGTGCTCGGCTATCAGCGCGCCAGCCGGTTTATGCAGGCGGGCGGCTTCATCACCGGTGGATTGGCCGTCGTGCTGGCATTGGACAATATCCAGCCGTTTGAATTCACGGGCCTCATGCTGGGCGCATCGCTGGGCGCGTTGATGATCTTCAATGCCTGGTGGTTGAATCGAATCAATCTCCGCGCCGCGGTATCGGCGGGGCAGGGCGACGATGAAAGCGTCGAAACGCGGACGTCGTTGACGATCGGTGAAACACCAATCGTCTACTTCTCGATTGGCGGGCTGCTTCTCTGGATGGTCGCAACGGTTCACAATCTGAGCGACGAAGGGATCGGCCCGATTCTCGCGCTCACCGGTTTGGGCGTTATGTTGTCGGTGTCGATCTTGAAGATCCGAACCCTGAGTCTGCTGGGTTGTGCGTATCTTGTTTGTGGGCAGGCGATGGGCATCTTCCAATTGATGGAATCCTCGGCGCCGCCGGCTCTGTGGCTTACGGCAACGGTGATCGCGGCGACTGTCGCCGCCCTGCATTGGTGGAAGGAATACGGCCTCATCAAGCTGAAGAATGATCAAGAGGAAATCCTTCTCGGTGTGTTCTCGGTGGCCATTTGCTTGCTGCTTTGGTTGGCGACGTGGCGGCATTTTGGGCCGCAGATGCGCGGGCCGATCCTGGCGCTGGAGGCGTTGCTGATTTCCCTTTCATGGTATCCGCTGCGCACGCGCCTGCTCAGCCTGCTCGGAGGGGCTTATCTTGTTCTCGCTCAGATCGGGTGCATCGTCATGGTTCGTTCACATCCCGACGCGGTGAGCTTGTGGGCGCCGCTCGCCACGGCGGCGTTCTCACTGATGGTCCTGCATTGGTGGCAACGACAGCGATCCGTCGAATTGTCGAATGACCATCGAAACTTTCTGGTCGGCCTCTTGTCGCTGGGAATTGTGGGTCTCCTTTACTACGGAATTGAACCGCTCGTTTCGGCGCAAGCCTGGCTGGCGTTGTCAGCCTTGCTGGCGGTCGCATTCGGCGCTTACGGCATCCTTACTCGCACGCTTCCTTTGGCGGCTCTCGGTCAGATCTTTCTGGCGAACAGCGCCTGGCAATTCCTTGTGCAGACCTTGACCGGCCATCCGGCCTGGTGGGCGGCGTTATGTCCCGTGATCGTTCTCGGAGGCTACGCGTTGCTGGGTGGTGAATGGCTGCATCGAATTGGAAAGTCCAATCCGAAAAAGACCGAAAATTTTACTCCTGCGGTCTATGCCTGTTCGATCGGCGTCGTGCTGTTATCCACGATCTACGTTTACGAGTATTTTGATGTCTCCTTCCGCTTCCTCCTCCTCGCGCTCGTGGGAACGGCGCTCTTTCTTCGCGGCGCCGTCGACCGAGTTAAAGGGCGCGTGGAGTTGGGGTCGGCGTTTGTCGGCGCGGGCCACTTGTTGTTTTGGATGCACTGTCTTCAGGGCGGAACCGCGCATGGGCTGGATCTGCTTGCCATTGTCCTGCTTATGGGGCGCCATTTGGCTGCGGTTCGTTTGAAAAATGTGTTCCATCTGGATCGACGCCATCATACCGCGATCATCCTCTCCGGCGGCGCGAGCTTGTGGCTGTGGGTGACGCGTTGGTCAATGGAGGTCCAAGGCGGATTTCTCATGACCGTCGCTTGGGGAGGTCTCGCGTTTCTGCTGATCGCGATCGGATTCGGGTTGCGCGAGAGTGAGTATCGTCGACTGGGCATCTTTGTGCTGGCGTTGGCGATGGGTCGTGTCTTCATGATCGATATATGGGAGTTGACGCTTGGATTTCGCGTGCTGAGCTTCATGGGGCTGGGCCTTGTGTTGATTGCGCTTGGCTACATCTACAATCGCTATCAATCAAAGATCCGCGAATGGATATGAGAACGGTCAGTGACGACATAAAATTCTCGGATGGCGACGACGTGAGTCGCTGTGTTGCCGCCGAGTCGTGGTCGACGGAAGGCCAGGCTGCGCCCGTCTCGTCGGAGTTCGCGCCGTGTTTTCATGGCGGCGCATTCTTTGACGGGATCGGGGATGGATTCGAAACGCTCGACCGCCGCCGAGACGTGATCAACGCCGATGTGCTCGATGCCTGGTTTCCCCCGTCGCCGTTGGTTGAGGAAGCCTTGCGTGAGCATTTGCCGTGGCTGTTGCGAACCTCGCCGCCGACCGGCTGCGAGGGAATGCTGCGCGCGATTGCGAAGGCGCGTGGCGTGAATATCGCGGCGCTGCTGCCGGGAGCCGGATCTTCGGATTTGATCTTTCGCGCATTTCGTCAGTGGTTGGATCCCGACTCGCGCGTCCTGCTGCTGGATCCGACCTATGGCGAGTATGCGCACGTGTTGGAGAATGTCATTGGGTGTCGCGTGGATCGATTCACGCTATCGCCGGAAGAGGATTTTGACTTGCCGGTCGATCGCTTCGAGGAGGTTGCAGGGCGGGGCTACGATTTGATTGTGCTGGTGAATCCCAACAGCCCCACGGGGCGCCATGTTCCGAGAGTCGAGTTGGCTCCGTTGCTCGGTCGGCTGCCGGTGGCGACCCGCGTTTGGATTGACGAAACCTACATCGACTACGTGGGCGCGGATGAGTCCTTCGAGACGACGGCCGCCAATTCGAGAAACATCGTGGTGTGCAAATCGATGTCCAAGGGCTATGCGCTGAGCGGCGCGCGTGTCGCCTATCTTTGCGGACCCGAGGAGGTGATCGACGATCTGAGATTGATCACGCCGCCGTGGGTTGTCGGACTTCCGTCGCAAGTGGCGGCGGTCAAGGCGCTGGAAGATCGAGCTTACTATGAACGTCGCCACCGGGAGACGCACGACCTGCGGGATGAGCTTGCGTCTGGATTGAGCGGCCTGGGTTGGACGGTTGTGCCAGGCTGCGCGAATTTTCTGCTATGTCGATTGCCCGATTCGGGACCGGACGCGGCGACCCTGGTGGAACGTTGTCGGGCGAAAGGGCTTTTCCTTCGCGACGCCAGCAACATGGGCGCTCAGATGGGCGACCGGCGCATTAGGCTCGCCGTGAAGGGCGCCGCTGAAAACCGACGCGCGATGGCCATTCTGCGCGAGGCGTTGCGAGGCTGATCGAATCGAGTTCAGGGGGCGCATCGAATCCTTCTCCGGGGTTTTCTTATGATTCGAGGCGCTGTTTGGGACTGGCTCTGTGTGACGATTGCAAAATGAAGACGACGTCCATAGAGTCTCGATCCATCCAGGAACCCGCCAATATGGATTTATCCCAGACCTCAGACGCGTCCACGGAAGGAAAGACCGCGGCGCGACCGCCCAAACCCGCCAATTGGCAGCGTGGTTTCTGGAGTTTGTTTGTCACGCAGTTTCAAGGGGCGTTCAGTGACAACCTGTTCAAGTTCCTGGTCGTCTTTCTGATCACCGGAACACTGGCTGAAGCGGAGCGCGACAATTACATCACGATTACGCTGCTGGTGTTCTCGTTGCCGTTCATCCTGTTTTCCATGGCCGCCGGTTTTCTCGCCGATCGTTATCCGAAACGGTCGGTCGTTATCGGGACCAAAGGTCTGGAAATCGCCGTCATGCTCCTGGGCACGGTCGGGCTATGGCTGCAGAGCCTGCCCTTCCTGATCGGCGTGATTTTTCTCATGAGCGTGCAAAGCGCGTTCTTCAGCCCGTCGAAGTATGGCCTGCTGCCAGAAATGCTGCCCGAGGAAAAACTGTCCTGGGGTAACGGCATTTTGGGATTGGGAACGTTTGTTGCCATTATCAGCGGCAGCGCGACGGCCGGCGTATTGTCCGACAAATTGGGGCCGGATCGTTGGTATGCGGGCTTCCTGCTGATCGTGCTCGCGGGAGTCGGCTTCGCGACGAGTCATGGCATTCTCAGGCTGCCTCCCGCCGATCCCCATAAGAAATTTCAGCTCAATTTTCTCGACGATCTGGCAAAAAATTTCGGGAAGATTCGGAAAGACCGTGTGCTGACTCTGGCGATTCTTGGATCGACCTATTTCTGGTTCCTGGGCGCCCTTTTCGGAGAGCCGACCATTCTGCTTTACGGTAAGGATGTCCTCGATTTGACCGACACGCAGATCAGTCTCCTGCGCGCGTGCCTGGCTATCGGCATTGGTCTGGGCAGCGCGGCGGCGGGAATCCTCTCGGGCAAGAAGATCGAGTATGGACTGGTCCCGCTGGGCGCGTTGGGTCTGGCGGCGATGGCCGGGCTGTTGGCGATCCCGGATCTGACCTATCAAAGCGTCCAAATCATGCTGGGTATTCTGGGATTCTCCGGAGGCTTTTTTATTGTTCCCCTGATGGCGTTGGTTCAACAGCGTCCGCGCCCGGAGGAGAAAGGGTCCATCATCGCAACCAATTCCTGGCTGACTTCGGTGGGCGTGATGCTGGCGGCGGGGGCGTTTTGGATTCTACGGAATCCGCTTGGCTTTAGTCCTGGCCAGATCTTTCTTCTGGGGTCGGTGATCACTCTTGCCGCCACGATGTACGCCGTGCGGTTGGTGCCGGATTCCCTCGTGCGTCTGATGATCTGGATGCTGACGCACACGTTTTATCGCGTTCGCGTGCGGGGTCGGGAGAATATTCCCGAGCGGGGCGGGGCGCTCTTCGTTGCGAATCACCTGGCGCTGACGGATGCGTTTTACCTCGTTGCCTCCACCGATCGGCAGATCCGCTTTCTCATGTTTCAAGGCATGTATGAAAAATGGTGGATCAAACCTTTCGCCCGGATGATGCGGGTGATTCCGATTTCCTCCGAGCTGCGTCCACGGGAGATGGTCAAGTCGCTGCAGGCCGCGACGGACTGGATCAAGGAAGGCAATGTCGTCTGCATCTTCGCGGAGGGGCAGATTACTCGGACGGGGCAGATGCTGCCGTTCCGCAAGGGGATGCAGAAGATTCTCAAGGGCGTCGACGCGCCGATTATTCCGGTCAATCTCGACGGCGTTTGGGGGAGCATCTTCAGTTTTGAAAAGGGCAAGTTCTACTGGAAGCTGCCGCGCGAAATCCCCTTCCCGATCACGGTCAGCTATGGCGAGCCGATGCCGCCGGATTCGGAGCCGCACGCCGTTCGGCAGGTCGTTCAGGAGTTGGGAGCGGTCGCCTGGGAGGAGCGCAAGCCGCGCATGCGTCCGTTGCATCGCGCCTTCATCCGCACTGCGCGCAAGAAACGAGGCAGGTTTGCCTTCGCCGACGCCACCACGCCGAAGATGAGCTTCATCGGCGCATTGACCGGCTCGATCCTGCTGGCGCGACGTCTGCGCAAGAGCAAGATCTGGGACGGGCAGAAGAACGTGGGCATCCTCCTGCCGCCATCCGTGCCGGGCGCGTTGGTGAATTATGCCGCCATGATGATGGGCAAGGTTCCCGTCAATCTGAACTACACCTTGTCCGGGGAGGCGCTGGCGTCCTGCATCGAACAATGCGGCATCCAGAACGTGCTGACTTCGGGGCGGGTGTTGAAGCTGTTGAAGGTCAAGATATCGGTTGAGACCGTCCTGCTTGAGGACATCGCCAAGGATCCAACCATTGGCGAAAAAGTTTCCTCTCTCATCAAGGCCTGCCTGTATCCGGCGCGGCTGATCGAGAAATCGGTGGGTTGCGAGAAGCCGATCCAGATCGATGACCTCGCGACGATCATTTTTTCGAGCGGCAGCACGGGCGAGCCCAAGGGAGTGATGCTCTCGCACTACAATGTGATGTCCAATGTCGAGCAGCTGGGGCAGGTCTTTGCGTTCGAGAAGAACGACGCCTTTCTTGGCGTGCTGCCCTTTTTTCATTCCTTCGGTTTCATGGGAACGCTGGGCGCGCCCGCGGGTCTGGGTGTCGGCGTCGGCTATCACGCAAATCCGGTCGACGCCAAGACAGTCGGGAAGATTGTGGCGGAGAATGAGATTACCTTTCTGCTGGCCACGCCGACCTTTCTTCAGCTCTACCTGCGCGGTTGCAAGCCCGAGCAATTTGGCAGCGTGACGTTTGCCATGGTTGGCGCGGAGAAACTGCCTGACCGGCTGGCCAATGCTTTCGAGGAAAAATTTGGCGTGCGCCCGATGGAGGCCTACGGCTGCACGGAATGCTCACCCGCAGTTACTGTCAACACCCGCGATTTCCGCGCGGCGGGCTTCAAGCAGATCGGCGGCAAGCGCGGCGCGATTGGACATCCGCTGCCAGGGTTGTGCATTCGGATCGTCGACCCCGAGACGGGCGAGCCGCTGCCCGTCGGTCAGGCCGGCCTGATGCTCGTGCGCGGGCCCAACGTGATGCTCGGCTATCTGGGCCAGCCGGAGAAGACCGCGGAGGTTCTCAAGGACGGCTGGTACGCGACCGGCGACATCGCGGCCCTGGATCAGGATGGATTTGTCACGATCACCGATCGTCTCAGCCGCTTCAGCAAGATTGGCGGAGAGATGGTTCCGCACATCAAGATCGAGGAGCAATTGCACGAGCTCGCTGACTCCAAGACACAGACCTTCGCCGTCGCGGGGCTGCCGGATGAGAAGAAGGGCGAGAAGCTGGTCGTCCTGCACACGCTGGGCGCCGAGGCGTTGGCTGCGGCGCTCGAAAAACTCGGCGACGCGGATTTGCCCAATCTCTGGAAGCCGCGCAAGGATCAGTTCTTCTCGATCGAGAAGATGCCCTACCTCGGGACAGGCAAGCTAGATCTCAAGGGGATCAAGGCCATGGCGGCCGAACTTGCGGGTTAGAAATGGGGGAGGAGAAAGACGGGCGCAACCCCGTCGGGGTTGAAACAATTTCCAGGTCGATATCCCAGGGTAAGTCGTGCCTCCAAACCCTGGGCTTTGAGGCGTAATCCCGTTGGGATAACGGAGGCCCATTCGTTTGATTCGGGTTTCAGCACACTATCCCGCGACTGGGAATGTGTGTTCGACGTTTATTGACTTGCGTCCCCTCGCGGGCGGTATTGATTGCGTCAATGCCGGAGTCATCTTTATCGATTCCCGGCCTCACGTGGGCTTGCTAACGGCTTCGCGGTCCGGGCGGCGAAGCCGTCATGTGGGGTAGCCGGAGGTTTTGAACCTCCGGAACCCACGTGAAGAGTGTCATGCGCCCCGTAGGTGGCGCTGTAAATTGCGGAACAGTCCTTAAGTTGACGCCTATGCGCGACTGCGCCCCCCCCCCCCGAAGCCTGTCGATTGTTTGAGGCTCTTTTCGGAAATTAATCTTGGCAATCGTCCAGACCTACTTTTTCTCCGCCGCCGAGTATTTCACCCAGGACACCTGTGTGATGAGCTGGTTCAGTGAAGCGAAGGAGATGTGTGCGTTGGTGGCGTGGGCGGGTGTCTGATTCGCCGGAAAGGTGGCCAGGGTCGCGTCGCCGACGAGGAAGACATTGAAATCCTGAGAGAGGTTTTCGTAGCCGGCGGTCGTTTTGCAAAAGCACATGTCGGTGGCGTAGCCGGTGAGGAGGACGTGGCGAATGCCGTTGTCCTTGAGAAATTTCTTCAAGGCGGGATAGCCCTGCTGATCGTAAAGCACGACGTCGTCGGCATACACATCGACATCGCTGCACACCGGAATGGGCAGATCCCAGAAGCCGGCATTGTTGTAGCGCGCCGAGGCGTCCAGGCCCTTGAACTGTTGGAAATAATCACGGACGGGATTGTCCTTCGACAGCTTGAGCGTCGCGGGCAGGGGCTGCCCTTCGTATTTGAAATTATGCAGCGCGCTTCTCAATTGGCCCTGGGCTCGCTGGCGTTCGAGCGGCGTGGGTTTGCCGTCAATGGAGCGGTATAGTTTGGTGCGAATCCCATCCGCCCCTCCGCGCAGACTGAAGAGCACGACGCCAACCTTCTCCCGCAACGAGGTGATGAAGGGATTGATGACCTCCCGCGTGTGTTTGCCGGCGAGGTGATTCTTCTCGATCGTGCAAAAGTCCGCGACGCCGGCGGGCTGCGGCGTGCGCCAGCCCTGGCCGTCGTCGATGCCCCACGGATGGACCATGATGACCGCGGTGTCTTTGGCTCGCAGGCGATTGGGCATCTCGATGATGCCGCGCGCGTTGTAGGAAAACCGCCACGCGCGCACGTGGAGGTCCGCGTTCTCATCGTCGACCAGGACGGGCGCCTCGTAGCGGACGGTTTCGACGATGGGATGGACGAACTCGGGATAGTCGTTCAACAGCGGCGCGGGATTCTTCAGGCGGGTCAGGGTGTTCTTGTAGACGCGGGTCGGCTCATCGGCAGCCGACACTGACGAAACGGCAAGGGCAAGGATGCTGGACGAAACGACCGCGAATATCGTGATTTGGAAACGTCTCGTGATGGCCATGATTAAACTTTCGTAATTTCAACCGATTCATTTGACAGGAGGAAACGGAGGGAACAGAGATTTTGTATTCTGATGTCTTATCTCCGTTCTCTCTGTTTCCTCCTGTTAAAAAGGTTTGGGCTATTGGTTCTTCGTTTCCTCCAGCCAGCGAACGATGTCGGCGGATGTGGCTCTTGCCAGAGTTTTGAAGTCTGATTTCGCAAGCGCCGCCGCCTGCCGGGTGAAGCTGTATTGGGCCTCAAGTTCGCTTTGGCTGAGAACCTTGCCTGCGCCATTGACGCCTCCGGCTACGAGCAACGGTTTGGACGCGGCCACCGCCGCGATGTGCTGAATGTCGCCCAACTCGCGCAGGATGCCCGGGACCATGATGCCCAGGCGTTGGTTCTCGTAGGGAACATCGCTTACATAGCTGGCCAGTGAATCGACGGTCGCGGCCTGAGTGATGCGCTTGTCATGCGCGGCCGCGCAAAGCGCGACGACGCCCGCCGGGCCGTTGCCGATGAGCGTCGCTTCCTGAATGCCGGTGGAATCGAGGAATCGGCTGATGTCCGTTACCCATTGTTCGAGCAGCGGTCTGCCGGTCAGGAGCGACCATTCGGCGGTGTTGTGATCGGCGGCGCGACCGACTTTGTCTCG
Organism: Limisphaerales bacterium; assembly: GCA_047618185.1. Taxonomy (GTDB): domain Bacteria; phylum Verrucomicrobiota; class Verrucomicrobiia; order Limisphaerales; family JAYPEY01; genus JAYPEY01. The sequence continues at coordinate 18,657 of JBLHKZ010000033.1, read as the reverse complement.
GAGGTGCGCGGTTTGCCCGGTGGCTCGGAGGTCGAGCGTATAGACGGTCCAATTAGCCTTGCGCAATTCCGTCGCCAGCTTGTGCGGCGCTACTTTTTCATAACCTTTGACATCGACGAGGATCACCGTTTTTCCTGCATGGCCGGGATCTAGCCGCGCGCGAATATCAATGCCGGGCTCAGATGCGACACGAAGAATTTGCGAGTTTTTCCCGGGTGTTGTTTCAATCGCAGGTTTAGGCGGACCTGGATAAGAAAGAGGGCCCATGGTCCAGATCCTTAGATCGAACTTTTTCTGTGCTTTCCAAGTCGCCCACGCGCTGTCGTTGCCTGGCGTAGGAATCCCACTAAGAATCTTAGTTGCCTCGAGCGCCGCAAATTGCGGGAGCGTCAACCAGTCGTCCGGCCGACTGTCGCCCGGGAAGCAGCGAATGGTTTCGGGATCCTCGGGTTTCATTTCCGGTTCCCGGATGGGAGCGCCGTCGCCTTCGCCTTTGAGGTGCAGCGTCATCCAGCCATACATCGCCTCTCGCATGGGCTGGTTGTAGGCGTGCGGCGATTCAAAGATCGCATGGCGAATTTTCGTCGAGGCGTTTTTCAGAGCGAACACCGGCCTTGCGCCCGCCAGTGATTTCTTCGCTTCCGTAACGGAGAATTGCGGGGCGTCCTTCGTGGCGCTGATCACCATGAGCGCGCGCGGCGCGACCATCGCGAGGAGTCCCCATTCCTCGGTGAAAGTGAGGACGCCGGGCACGACTTCGCACAGGCAGCAGGCCGTGCCGAGGTAGGCCTGGAAATTGCCGACCGAACAGGTGGGCACGACCGCTTTCAAGCGCTCGTCCCAGGCTCCGATGTACATGGTCTGGTTGCCGCCCCCGCTGGCCCCGGTCACGCCAATGCTTTCGGGGTTCACTTCGGGGCGAGATTGAATGTAGTCGATCGCGCGTGTGTTCTCGTAAACCTGAATGCCAGCCAGGACGCGCCCTGTCGGGATTAACGTGGCCGCGACCATTTCGCCGTGATACTCGCCCAGCTTCTTGCTGATGCCGCGCTCGCCCGCGCCAAAGGCATCGACGACCAGCACGAAGAAGCCGAGTTTTGCCAGGCCGATGCAACGGGACTGCACGACGGGATCTTGCTTCGCCCCTCGCCAATGCCCATGCACACAAAGCACAGCGGGGAAGGGGCCTTTGCCGTCGGGAACGTAGGCGTTGGACGTCATCCAGACCCCGGGCATGGTTTGGAAGACGATCTTCTCGACGCGGTAGCCGTCGCGCTTGATCTCGCCGAGTTTCTTCGGATCAAGAGGGCAGGGCGTTTCAGGGAAGGCGCCCCAGAACACGCCCAGTGAACGTTTGAGGCCTTTCTTGTCGACGGCCCAGTCTGCGAGCGAGGCGGGCGGTTTATCGTCCTTGCGCAGGTCGGCGGCGCGATTGCGGATGTAATGGAGAAACTGTTTTGAAGGCTCGATCGTCGACGCTTCAGCGGCGTGGAGCGTGGGGCGGCTGGATGCAACGAGCAGCAGCGCGATGAGCGAAAGGAAAACGGAAATGCGAAGTATGCTTTTCATGAATTGAGTCCGCATTAAACCCGCGACGGGGCGCCAACTCAACTGGCAAACGTGGGATTGATAGGTCGGCGTCCCGAAGTCGAAAGCGGCAGAGGACAGCCGCACTCCATGACGCTATCGCGATGTCCAAAGCATTCTGGCAGTCCGACAGGTTTTGGAGTGCGGCTGTCCTCTGCCGCTTTCCAGGGCGACGCTACGCAAGGATTTCCTTGATAACATGCCCGTGCACGTCGGTGAGGCGGCGGTCGATGGAGTTGTGGCGGACGGTGAGACGTTCGTGATCGATGCCGAGGAGATGCATGATCGTGGCGTGGATGTCGTAGACCTGGGTGGGATTGTGCCGGTCGGCTGGCTTGAATCCCCATTCGTCGCTTTCGCCGTGGGTGACGCCGCCTTTGATTCCGCCGCCACACAGCCAGTTGGTGAAGACAAAGGGGTTGTGATCGCGGCCGGTTCCGCGCTGGGCGCAGGGCATGCGTCCGAATTCAGTGGTCCAGAGAATCAGGGTGTCGTCGAGCATGCCGCGTTGTTTGAGATCCTTGATCAGCGCGGCGGCGCCGGTGGCCATGCCGCTGGCGAGGGGGCCGTGGTCGCGAGTGATGTCCTCGTGGCTGTCCCAGTTGCGTCGGGGGAATCCGTTTTCATTGCCGCTCCAGACCTGAACGAATCGCACGCCGCGCTCGAGCAGGCGGCGGGTCACGAGGCATTTGCGGCCGAAGAATTCGGTTTCTGCTTTGATGTTGATCTCCGAGTCGTTGACGCCGCGGCCTTCGGGCGCGAGGCCGTAGAGGTCTTTGATATATTGAGGTTCCTTGTCGACCTGGAGCGCCTCGGTTGCGCTGAGCTGCATGCGCGCGGCGAGTTCGTAGCTGTGAATGCGCGCCTGAAGGCGACTGTCGCCGAGGCGTTCGAGGGCGTGCTGCGAATTGAGTTTATTGAGCAGCGCGAGGCCGTCCTTGTCCGCCTGCTTCGTGATGAACTTGCTTTCCTCGGGAGGAAAGAGGTCGTTGATCGGCGTCTTGTCGCCGGGGCGGATGATGGTGCCCTGACTTTCGGCAGGGAGAAACATGGACGACCAGTTTTTGACGCCGTTGGAGGCGAGGCCGCGATGGTCGGGGAGAACGACAAAGGCCGGTAGATTGTCGTTCACCGAGCCGAGGGCGTAGCTGACCCAGGAGCCCGCGCTGGGAAAACCGGGGCGATTGAAGCCGGTGGTTTGCAAGAGCGTGCCCTGGCTGTGCACGCCGGTCTGGCCGACGAGGTTGTGGATGAAGGCCATGTCGTCGGCGACGTCTCCGAGCGGCGCGACGATGTCGCTGAGCGGTTTGCCGCAGGCGCCGCGCGGCTTGAAGTCCCAGTAGGACTTCGCGCTGGCGCCGGGCGAACTTTGAAACAGCTCCACCTCTTCGCCCGGATCCCATTGCTTGCCGTGCTCCTTCTCCAACTGCGGCTTGTAGTCGAACAGGTCGACGTGGCTGGCGGCGCCACCCATGAAGAGTTGCACCACCCGCTTCGCCCTGGGCGGATGATGGAGGACACCGATCATGCCGTCTCGGGCGAGCAAGTCCGTCAGAGCCAGCCCGGCAAAGCCTCCGGCGGCGGTGGACAGGAAATGGCGGCGATTGAGATTCATTTGAATGCAAAGACTATTTTACAGGAGGTAACGGAGGGAACAGAGAAATTTGAATCGGAGAAGTTCATCTCTGTTTGCTCCTGTTCAAATTTCATTGCGTTCAATCCAGATAGGCGAATTCGTTCAGATTGTAGATCAGTCGGCAGGCGGCGGGCCAGCCGTGGGTTTTCGCGTAACTGGTGATCAAGGTTTGCTCGTTTTTTGTGGGCGCGCGGCCGAGCGCGATTTGAATCGTTTCGCCGACGGGATCTTGGCTGTCTGGCAGGCGCGCGGCGAAATGCTCGGACATGGCGGCCATGAAGGGATTGTTCATCAGCGCCAGCGCTTGGAGCGCGGTGGTGGTCTCGTCGCGCCGGGGAACCATTTGCGACGGGTCGGCGCAGTCGAGCGTGGTCATGAAGGGGTGTGTTTGGCTGCGGGCGATGAAGCGGTAGATCGAGCGACGGTGCGTGGCGGGATCGTTGGGATCGTGGAGGTGATACCAGAACTTGGGTGTGTGATCGTCCTTGAACTTGAAGTCGCGGTAGCTGGGGCCGCCCATTTTGCGGTCGAGCTTGCCGGCGACGACGAGCACGGTGTCGCGCATTTCTTCGGCGCGAAGTTTCCTGCGATTCATGCGCCAGTAGAACGTATTGCTCCCGTCGGTCTTGGAATGGGCTTCGTGGTGAGTCGATGCCTGCCGATAGGTGGCGCTCATGGCAATCAGGCGATGGAGCGACTTGAGGGATTGGCCGGCGTCATCGCGAAACCAGGCGGCGAGCCAGTCGAGCAGTTCGGGATGCGTCGGCGTTCCGCCCATGCGCCCGAAGTCGTTGGGAGTGTCGACGATGCCGCGTCCCATGTGGCCGAGCCAGACGCGGTTGACGATGGAGCGCCAGATGAGGGGGTTGTCTTGAGCGGTGAGATATCTTGCGAGGGCGATGCGTCGCTCGGCGTCGCTGTCCGGGGATGCGAGCTGAAATTTGGGCGCTGTTCCGCCCCACAGGGCAGGCGCGCCGGGTTGCATCTTGTCTCCGGGGGAACGCATGTCTCCGCGGTGCAGGTGGCGGATCTCGCGCGGCTTGCCTGCGGTGGGGATCACTTTGCCGAACCTCTTGAAGTTGGCGCCGATGGCGTAGACGAGCTTGCCGGCGGGCAGGGCTTTGTGCTCTTTTCGCGATTCGCCGAGCGAGGCTGTGATTTGGTCGCGCCGCGATCGGATGTCTGACGTTTCCAGCTTTGCCATCAACTTCTGCAATTCCGCCTTCAAGGTCGCGAGCTCCGCCATCGCCTTGGGATCGCCCCCGGTCGCGAACTTGCCGTCGGTCAGATTCTTGCGGCCCCAGCGGGTCGGAGCCTCGATGCTGTCTTTGGCGCTAATGGTTCCGCCCGGCGCGACGTTTATTCCATTCGCGTCAAGGACCTGCAATTCCGCGAGCGCCAGCATGTAGTCGTTCTTGCGCTCGGCGAGTCGCGTCGCGGTGACTCGTATGAATTTGCCTTTGGCTGCATTCGCGTCGAGCGATACGGGCGTCACGCCGGGATTGATGAAATCGATTTTTGTGTGATCGGCCACGAGCGTGACGTCGGTTGCGAATTTCGAATCTGTGGAAACTTCGACCCGGAAGCGGATGGGGAAGCCGAACCCGGCGCCGATGTCGGCGTAGTTGTCGTGACTGCCGATCAGTCGGATCTCGTGAATCTCCGTCGCAGTGGGCAGCTCGAGTTGAACCCATTTGACGTCATCGGGCCTGCTTGTGATTTGGCTGTGGTAGCCGTGCTCGGGCACGGTCTTCAGTTTCAGCCGGTCGCCCTTCTCCAGCGATTGTATGCGCGTTCGGAGTTTCGCCAATTGGGCGCCGCCGGCTTTTTCGACGCCCTGATCCAGCGTGCGTTGCTCTGTCGTGAGCTTTGAGATTTTGGCTTCCAGCGATTGCCGCTTCTTCACGATCGCGGGGTCGAGATCGTAAACGCGATCCGCCCGATCCACAGCCGAGAAGACCGCGTGCAGTCGGTAGTAGTCCTGCATTGAAACGGGGTCAAACTTGTGATCGTGGCACTGGGCGCATTGCACGGTCGCGCTCATGAAAGTATTGAAGACCGCCGCGACCATGTCGTCGCGATCCATGTGCTTGGCGATGCGGCCGTCGAGCTTGCCCTCGCCGACTTCGAAGTGCGCGATGAAATCCCAGGGACCGGCCGCAACGAAGCCCAGTGCGATGACGCCGTCGGGATCGCCCGGCCAAAGCGCGTCGCCCGCGACCTGTTCCTGGACGAAGCGCGCGTAGGGTTTGTCGTCGTTGAAACTGCGGATGACGTAGTCGCGATAGGGCCATGCGTTGAAGCGGGCCTTGTCCTTGTCGTAACCGTGGGATTCGCCGTAGCGGGCCGCGTCGAGCCAGAAGCGCGCCCAATGCTCGCCGTAGTGCGGCGATGACAGCAGGCGATCGACGAGACGTTCATAGGCGCCGTCGGCGTCCGTTTTGGACTCGGCGATGAAGGCGTGGATTTCGGCAGGTGAGGGAGGGAGTCCGGTGAGGTTGTAAGACAGGCGGCGGATCAGAGTTCGCGGGTCGGCCGGGGACGTGGGGGCAAGGCTTTTGTCATTCAGCTTCGCGAGGATGAAGGCGTCGACTTCGTTGCGGATCCAGTTTGCTTTGTGAGTGGGAATGGCCGGTGTGCGGATCGGTTGGAGCGACCACCAGTCGTTGGGTTTGCGTCCCTCATCCGCGGCGACGCCGCGATCGACGGAGGCCAACAGAGTCAGGAGCAGGATGAGTGAAAGTTTCTTCATTGCAGCGCCATGGTTTGATCTCACGAACGGGGGTGCGGGTCAAGCGGGCGGCGAGGGCGGCGCTTACGCATGAAGTTGGCTCAAGAACAAGGCTAAGCGTTGATTGTCCGGAATTCCGGAAACTAAACAGGAGATAACGGAGGGAATAGAGGGGGGGGGGCTGTGCCTCGTGCCGAGGCAGGGCGGCAGGAATGCCGCCCCTCCTTGGGGCGTCCCTGCGGGACGTTGAGCGGAGTTCGCGGTGTCTGAGGGATTTGACGGATGTTCGGCGCGTCGATATAGGGGACATGTGAATCGCCTGCATTTTTCAGCACTTACTTTTTTTGCGAATCGGATCTTGCGGCCTGTTCTCGCGGTGGTCTTCGTTTGGCTGTCCGGCTCATGTTCGATTGCCGCGCCGCGAACTGTCGAGACGGACCTGCTGATTGTCGGCGCGACGGAGTCTGGCTGGGCGGCGGCGATTCAAGCGGCTCGGGCGGGCGTCAAGTCGATCGCCATCGTTCACGACGGCGAGTGGTTTGGCGGGCAATACACCGAACAGGCCCTGGCCTGCGTGGATGAGAACAAGGGCGTCGGCAAGGTTGGCTGGGGCGTAGACTGGCATCCGATGAAGCGCTCCTTTCATCGCAGCGGTCTGTTCAAGGAATTGATGGACGGCATTGAGGCGTTCAATACGGAGAAATATGGCTCGCCAATGCCGGGTAAGCCGTATCACGGGCCGTCGACGTTTCGGCCCGCGGAGGCGGAGGCGGTCTTTCGCAAATTGATTCAACCCTACATCGACTCCGGGCAGGTGCGTGTGATCTGGAAAAAGTATCCGGTGGCGGCGGATGTCGACCGATCGAACAAGGAGCATCCGCGACTCAGAGGGCTGACCTTTGCGCCGGTCGATCTACAGACGGGCAAGGGCGGCGAACCGGACTTGCGCGTGATTGCGAAGTTGACCATCGACGCCTCAGATTGGGGCGAGGCAATTCAGGTTTCTGGCGCGGCGTTCGAATGCGGGCCGGATCCGCAATCCCGCTATGGCGAGCCCAGCGCGCCGAAGGAGGGAAGTTTTCCCGCGAATGAAATGAATCCGATTACGTGGGCGATGATCGTGGCCGAGTCGGAAGGCGAATCACCCATCCCGAAGCCCGCGCGATTTGACGATCGAAACTTCCCGCGGGCGACGCATTTCAGTCGGGCGGCATTTGGGAAGCTGAAGTGGGACGTTCCGAATCCGGGCGGCGGTTCGATACCGCATTGGCCGCCGGATGGCGAGGCGTCGAAGCGCCAGCTCAGCGTGTATTCGGTGCGGCGGATCGTGGACGGCTATTCCAGCACGGATGGCCAGACATCGATTCTGCTCAACTACATGAACGGCCAGGATTATCCGTTGGAGCGATTGCCACAGCATGTCGTCGACGCGCTGGAAGCGACGGAGGCGGGGGCGTCGGAAAAGAACATCGTGCTGATGACGCGCGAGCAGCGGCAAATTATTTTCAACGACGCCAAGCGGCATTCGCGCAGTGTGCTTTATCACATGCAGAATTTCGTTCATGAGCGGTCGCCCGACAAAGAGAACAGCCTGCGGAAGTTTCATTTGAGCCGTGAGTTTGGGACGCCGGACGATCTGCCGCCCAAGCCGTATATCCGCGAGGGGCTTCGGCTGAAGGCGATGTACATGATGCGGGAACAGGACGGGCGCAATCGCGACAGCGAAACTAAGACCGGCGCTCGGCCGCGCTTTGCCCATGTGATGTACGAGGATGGTTTGTTTGCCTGGCAGTTTCATTATGACTTTCATCGGACGGGCCGCACTTATCTCGAAGGCGAGGGCGCGAGCGGGCCGTGGATCGATTATCACAAGCCGAATCGGCACACGAAATTCCTGAGCGACCGCAGCGTGTTTCCGCTGCGCAGCCTGGTGCCTGAGTCCATGGACGGCCTGCTGGGCGCGCAGGGAAACGTGGGCAACAGCAGCATCGTGAGCGCGGCGTTGCGCCTGCACGATCAGCGGGTGCATGTGGGGCAGGCGGCGGGGGCAGTGGCTGCGGTGGCGTTGGAGAATGGTGTGAGGCCACGAGAAATGCCCTATGACTTCGACTTGCTGGAGCTCGTGCGCCTTTGCCTGTGTGGGGGAACCCAAGACGCAGTTCCTCTTCTCTTGTGGCCGTTTAGGGATCTGCCTGCGGATCATCTGAGCTTCGTCGCGATCAATCAGATGGCGGCGTCCAGGAGGCTGCGATTCGACGACTTGGATGTTGATTTTGAACCGAATCGACAGGTCGATTTAGATTGGGCGGCCGATTTGGATTTGGCGGAGAATGTGATGCGTTCGCCAGGATTTCGACGACGTGACGGGATCACCCGGGGACAAATGTGCAAAACCATTTGGAGTATTCCGCGACTTGGGGATCTCCCCCTCCTCGGGCCGCTTTTCCGCAAGAATCCCGCTCCCCCCTTCGACGTCGATGGCGATTTCCGGACGGCCGTGTTTAAGCGCGTCGCTCCTGGCGACGCCGATGGCGACGGCATTCCGGATGGCGATGACGCGCTCTATCTCACGCCGAATGAGCCGATTGTTTTCAAGGTGGGAGAATTTGAGCGCGATCCGGCGAACGATGGCGAACCTGATTTACCGGGAGTCGCGAACGACGCGCGCTTCTTCAATTTCTGCGGGCCGGGCGTGAAGTTGGCCAAGGACGAGACCGGCGATCACGGCCTGATCTTCACGGAGGCGCGCGGCTATGGCTGGCGTCGCGATCTCAGAGCGAACAATCGCAAACGCAATGCGTTGAAAGGCCCGCGCGATAGTTTTGTCTTCACACGCGAGCGAGATGTCTGGGAATGCGCGGTTGAGAACGGGCGTTATCGCGTGACGCTGTGCGTGGGCGATTCCGGCCACGAGCAGTCGCGCCAGATGGCAATGGTTGAAGGCGTCGCGGTGTTTGAGGAAGTTTTCACGGTCGCCGGACAGTTCGCGGAGAAAACAGTCGAGGCGAGAGTCGCCGACGGCCGATTGACATTGGAGATCGGTTCCGGCGAATCGGGGTCGAATACCTGCGTAAACTGGCTTCGACTGGAGCCGATCAGATGAGGAGCGGTGGCGTCGGTTATCGTTTCGACTGACCTCGTCGAACGGACGGTCGTATGTGTTCGAGTGGTGTTTCAGCCGTCCCTTCGGGACCTGGTTTCCCTGGTTCTATTCTTTCCGTTGTTTGAGCTCGGCCTTGATGTGGCGGAGAAGAATCGTATGGGCGGGGGCGCCCATACCGCCGTGGTCGAATCCCTGGATCTCGTAGAGCTCGCTCTGCTCGTGCTTGGCGACTTTCATCATTCGCCAGAGGTAGGCGTTCTCCTCGTAGCGGCCGAGCATTTCCAGGTCGCGGTCTCCGGTGATGATGATCAGCGGCGGGGCGTCGGGTCGCACGTGGTAGAGCGGGGCAAATTTATCGATGATCGGCCGCTCCTTGGGAATGCCGCGTTCCTTCCGCGGCGTGAAGTGCGTGATGGTGTGCCCGCTGAAGGGGATCAATCCCGCGATGTCGTTGGCGTCGATGCCGTGCGCCGCGAGGTAACTCTTGTCGAGCCCGACCATGCTGGTGAGGTAGCCGCCGGCGGAATGTCCCGAGACAAAGATCAGCTCCTTCGAGCCGCCGTATTTTTCGATGTTCTTGAATGTCCAGGCGACGGCCGCCGCCGCGTCTTCGATGTAGGCGGGGCATTTGACTTTGGGAGACAGCCGGTAGTTCACCGCGACCACGGCGATGCCCTGTTCCTTGAGCTGTTCGGGAATGGATTTCTTGCCGGCGCGCAGACCGCCGCCGTGAAACCAGACGACCGTGGCGAATCCCTTCTTGTCGGCGGGCTGGTAGACATCGAGTTTGCAGCGCTCCTTCATGTAGTCGTCCCAGCCGGGTGACGACGCGTCGCGATAGGAGATGTTCTCCGTCAGTTTGTAGTCGGCGGCGAATGATGAGCTCGCGAGGCCAGCCAGGATGAGCGTGGCGAGGGCGGTTGCAGGGGTGCGGCGTGGTGTGTGTTTCATGAATGGGAGTGTTCGGATTGACGTGGGAGGGATGCGCTGCCGCGTGGCAGGACGTTCGATCCGCCAAAGTCGCTAAAATGTTCGTTCGTCTGATGTAATGCTGCGGACGCGCGGCAGCCAAAAGGCAGGCTCATGGCGGGCTGCGTCCCTACCGTCGTGTTTAGAGTTGCCCTGATTTCAGGAATTCATGTTGCACCGATGTCTTGACGCGATGACCGCCGGTGGAGATGAAGGTCACGGAGCCGAGGCCGAATTCCACGTTGGCCGTCTCGGTGTAGCCTTGCGGAATTTTCACGACACCTTGGATGTAGTTCACGGAGAAATTCCCGTTCAAGTCCTGGGCGGTGCGGATGCCGGCCTGGGTGAGAATGTTGTCGCTGGCGGAGGGTTTCAGTCCGTCGGCGAAGAAGGCGGTGACGTCCTCGATGCCGACGCAGTTGTTGCGGCCAAACCAGGGCAGGCCGTGGCGTCCGCCGTTTTCGAGCCAGAAGACGGTCGCAGTTTGAACCTTCGGGTCTTTAAGCGAAAACCAGAGCCAACCCTCGTCGGCGCGAACGGCGGTGAGCCACGCGGGCTTGCCGGCGGTGTCTTTGGGGAAAATCATCAACAGGTCGGCGTAGCCCTTGGTCTGGGGCAGGCGAGAGCAGTCCACATCGGGCGCGCCCTTGAAGATCGAGGGCACGGCGGAGAGGCTGGTGAAGCGCTGTTGAATGCCGAGTTGCTGGTATTCGCTGTTGGCGGGGGAACTGAACTGCGTGGGGTTCGTCATCCCAAACTTGATCGGGCTGTGCGAGATCTTGAACGCGCCTTCTTTCTCCGGCATCGCCAGCGTCGCGTGATGGCCGAGCGAGGTTTTGCCTTTGAAGCCTTCGATCGTGTGCCTGGAGTAAATGGTGTTGTCACCGTCGCGCAGGTGAAGGCGCTTTGTGACGCGCCCTTTGCGGACCTGGGTGTCGAGCGTCAGCGTGAGCGACGTGACGGCGTCTTTCTTCTGCACGCCGGAGAACTTCCATTCGCTGCCTGCGGTTTCGCCGTGAGGAGGGTGTTCTTCGCCGTTGTAGGCGACGCCATTGCCGCCGAAGGGCATGCAGAAAAAATCGCCGCGAAGCGGGACCAGGACGGGCACGGGGTAGTCGTGCTTCTCGCCCTGCCAGGGACTGATGTAGTACGGGGCGACGGGCTCTTTGCTGTCGCGAAAAAACGTCACAGGCGCCATATGGCCGCCGGTCTTTGTGATCGCCAGCTCGACCTGGTCGGACTTGACGACCCAGCAGCGCTGGCCGCTGAGAGTTTTGGTGGAAGCACGTTGGGCGTTGGCGGTCATGGCGGCGCTGAGGAGGGTCAGACTGACGACGAGGGGGAATTGCGTTTTCATAGAGTCGGAACAGGAAGGAAATGTAATCCGGGTTTGATGGGCGCTGGCTCTTTCGGTTTGGCGATCTTATTGCCGCCAATTCGATAGTTCAATCGTCTGATTCGCGCGGGGTCTACGGCCGATAGAACGGCTTTTCTCCCTTGATGGTTACGCGCAGGCCGCGGCGCCGGTTGGGGTAGTAGTCCCAGAGCGCGAGGTGCAGGGCGCAGCGATTGTCCCAGAAGGCGACCGATCCGGGCCGCCATTTGAATCGACACTGGAACTCCGGACGTTCGACGTGCTGGAACAGCATTTGAAGCAGGGCGTCGCTCTCGGCTTTTTCAAGGCCGACGATGTGGGTCGTGAAAATGCGGTTTACGAAGAGCGCCTGTTTGCCGCTGACCGGGTGTGTGCGCACGATTGGGTGTTCGGCGCGGGGATAGGTCTTGCCGGCGTCGTCATCGCCATCCTTGTAGCGGCCGCGATAGAACGGCTCGCCGTCGTGGATTGCGGTCATGCCCGAGAGGAATTCTCGCATCGGCAGGGACAAGGCGTCGAAGGCCGCAAACATGTTTGAGAAGAGCGTGTCGCCGCCCGACGGCGGGACTTCGATCATGCGCAGGATCGTGCCCAAGGGCGGCTCCTCATCGCAGGAAACATCCGAATGCCATTCCTCGCCCGCGATGTAGGTGGAGTTTTCATCGGCGTAAATCTCCATCACCTCGGGATGCCCCTCGACCAGTCGGGGAAAGGCGGGGTGGATGTGCAGCTCGCCGAAGCGTTGGCCGAGCGCCTTGTGTTGCTCGGGCGTCATTTCCTGATCGCGGAAGAACAGCACGGCGTGTTCGGACAGAGCGCTGTTCAGTGTGTCGAAGGACTCGTCGCTAAGCGGTTGCGCGAGATCGACCCCGCCGACTTCGGCGCCGCAGTTGGGCGTCGTCCTGGTGATGGTGATGGTGACTGATTGTTGCGTCATCGTTGTTTCGAAAGCTTCGCAATTTCCGTCGGAGTGAGCGCGCGCGGGTAGACTTGAGGATCGTGAATAGCGCCGCGAAATGTGTGGCCGAATTTCTTTTCCCCCGAGCCGGCGCCGATAACCAGATCTGTGTGGTCCGAATCGTCGAGAGTTTTTGCCGTCCATGGCGCTTCCGCCGCCAGTTCGCCGTCGATAAAGAACAGGACCTTCTTGCGCGTGGAATCGACAACGCCGGCGAGATGATGCCATTTTCCATCGCTGACCTTGTCGGAGCGAACGGCGGCGGTCCGCCAGGAGTTGGCATTGTCATCCCAGACCTGAAAGCCCCATTCGCCGATGTTGCGGTGTAGGAATTGAAACAAGCCGGGTTCGCCGATGCGGTCCTTGGACATGATTCGCATTTGCGGGGTGTTGCTTTTGGTGGCGATCCAGGCGCAGACCGTGATGTCGGTCCAGTCCTCCATGTCGATGGGGCCGACCCGGAGGCGTTGAGAGCCGTCGAATCCCATCGAGTGTTTGCCTCCATCGGGACTTTGCTCGACCAGCGCTGGCTTGTTGTCGATCCGATGCCCGGTGTCTTCGGTCAATTGCGACTCAAGCTGGAAACCGCCGCCGCTCTCCGCGGTCCAATGCTTCGTCAAATCCGGCGACGGCCCGGCTTTGAAAGAGGCGCTGGCGGGCGTTTTTCTTGTGGTTGGATAGTTCTCGTCGAACACCTTCGCGGACTTCGGAAAGGGAGTCATCTTCTTGATCGGCGGGGGCGCGTTGAACTTGTGACGCAGCGGCCAGTCGATCGCGGCGGGTTTGTAGAAGCCGACCGGGTTGTTCTCGAACCAGTCCTCGTGCAGGTAGACATTGGCCGCGAGCCGGTCGCTGCCATCGGTGAATGAAATAACGCGACTGAGCGGGAAGGAGCCGCCGTGATGGCGGGTCAATGCGGCGACCTGAAAGAAGCCGACGCCCCACTTGCGTTCGGAGATCGTCTTGTCGCCGAAGTCGTCGTTCGGGCCCTTGACGTGCGTGTGCCCGCCGAGCCAGAGGTCGATCGCGCCGCGTCCGTTCTTCTTGTGAAACTCATCGAGAAAATCTTCAAAGGCATGCGCGTCGGCCGTGTATTTGAAATCCTCGGGATCGTCCTTTTCGATAATGAAATAGAGATAGGAGGAGCCGGCGGCTCCGCCCGTGCTGCCGTGATAGCGCGGGTTGCCCTCGCCGTTGCCCGAGGCGGTGGTCGTGTCGCGCAACGCGTGGTGATGCATGGTCACGATGATCTTGTCCTGATTCTCGAGCACCTGCTTTTTCCACCAGTTGAAGGTGTCGCGGGTGACGGCGCCGGGAGGATAGCCGCCGGATTTGCCTTCGCGACTGTGACCGCGGCCGACCGGTTCGGGTGCGTCATTGCGGTCGGCGAGCATGAGGAAAAGGATATTGCCCGCCTGGAATTTGTAGCGTTCCCAGGTCCCTTCGACGGGGTAGGGGCGGCGTTTCGGATCGACTCCAGAAAATTCGGTGTTCTCGCCCATGGCATCGCCCCACTTGCGGATCCATGAGCCGGGGCCGTGATCGTAGTAGGGCGCGTCGTGATTGCCGGGCACGTTGTAGACCTGTTCGCGGCGGTGGTCTCGCATCACGCGATACTGGCGGATCAATTCCTTGCCGTCCTTGTCCTCGGGCGGGCGCTGGTGCGCGGAGACGTCGCCGGCGTCGAGCATGATGTCCCAGTCGAAGGCGGGCGCGCCCGGCTCGCGGCCCTCGGACTGGCGGATCGGCTTGGCGAGGCTCTCGCGGCCGCGGCGGATGTCGGCGGGCACGTGCGCGCAGCTGACCGCCCAGACGTTGAACTGGCGGTGTGGCTCGGCGGTGATCGCTATCTGCGCTGAGGCAAGCCCCAGCAGCGATAGCGACAGCGTTGTCAGGCTGATTCGTTTCATTGGAACGAGCGCGTCGTTGTTGAGATCACTCCGCCTCCACCGGCGACGTCAGTGTTCCGATCGATTCGATGGTCGCCTCGATCTTGTCGCCCGGCTTGAGAAAGGATTTCGTGGCAAACCCGACGCCGGCGGAGGTGCCGGTCGAGATCATGTCTCCGGGCTCCAAGGTCGTGATGTTGGAAATGAACTCAATCACCGCCGCGACGGGAAAGATCTGTTGAACGGTGTTGGCGTTCTGACGAAGCTCTCCGTTTACGCGCAGTTGCAGGCTCAGGTTCTGCGGATCGGTCAGCGTGTGAGCCGAGGCGATGCAAGGTCCGCTGGGGCAGGAGGAGTCATGCCACTTGCCGTGCAGCCAGTCGAAGAACTTGTCACGAGCGCGCTCGGTGCGACTGGGATTTGGGCGAAAGCCTCGATCCGAAATGTCGTTGAAGATCGTGTAGCCGGCGACATGGTTCAGCGCGTCGGCTTCGGCGATGTGTTTGCCGCCTTTTCCAATGACGACGCCCAGTTCGAGTTCCCAGTCGATGCTGTCGGGCGAGCTCTTTGGAATGCGCACGGGCGCGCCGGGATCGTTGAGCGTCGTGGACGGCGGCTTCATGAAAACGTAGGGAAAGGTCTCCGCGCGCTCGGCGGCGATGCCTCCGCATTCCTCGATGTGCTTGGCGTAGTTGCCCGCGAGGAGGAACAGCTTGTTCGGGCGCGGATTGGGAACCAGCAGGCGCACTTCGCCGACCGGCCTCGACGGGAGGTCTTTTCGATCGAACCATTCCCTGGCCCGATCGAATGCCGCGCCTCCGGGAAGGAAAGCAAGCAGGTCTGCATCACCGCCCGCGCCGACGTGATCGTCGGGAAAGGGAATGACGCGATCGTCCTCGTAAAATCCGGCCGCGATTCGGCCGTCATCTTCAAATCGGCAAAGTCTCATCCCGCGCAGGCTAGCGGAATGACGGTGCGTGTGGAATCTGAATTTGGGAGGCGATTGATTTGGCGCGTCTCGTCTTAATGGCATCCTTGATTGTGTGTAGAACATGGGACACCGAGGACGGCGTCCGTCTCCCTGGATGAGAGGGACGCCGTCCTCGGTGTCCCATTCTTCAGGAATCTGAGGTGTGCTGTGGAAGCGAAGTCAACCTACTCCCTGCCGCCAATGTCGCATTCGACGCGGCGACCGGTTCGGGAGGATTCGTAGATCGCATCGACGAGGGATAGCGTTTCCACCAGAGTTTGCGGCGTGTTGCGGCAGGGGCGTCCATCTTCCTTCGCGGCGTCGAGCCAATCTCGGATGGCCTTCACTGTTCGCTTGCCGCCGTAGCCGGGCGTGTTGTCGACGGGCAGCTCAAATGTTTCGTCCATGGCATTCCACTGCGGTTGAGGGCCGTGAATCTCAAAGGCGCCGCCGGTTCCCGCGCGGCCGGGTTCCCAGTGCACCCAGCGTTCGCTGCCGCGAATCGTCCAATGCGCCTCGCCCGCCCAGCGCGGCAGCCAGTAGCCCCCCACGAAGGTCGCAATGCCGCCGCCGGACAGGTCCAGGATCGCCACGCCGCCATCCTCCACCTCGACGTCGGTCGCGCCAAACGCGCCGGTGCGCGCGGTGACGCCAACGATTCGCTGGCCGGTCACGAAGAAGAGCAGGTCGAGGTAATGGCAGGCCAGCCAGTTGAAGAATCCGCCGCCGCTGATGTCGGGATCGAAGAGGTAGTGATTGGGGCCGCGTCGGTTTACGTCGCTGGTCACGAAGGTTAGCTCGAGGCTGATGAGTTTTCCAAAGCGGCCGTCGGCGACCATGTCTCGAAGGCGTTCGGCGGCTTCGTCGTAGCGCCACATGAAGCCACTTTGAAAGGCGACTCCCGAGCCGGAGACGGCCTCGATCATCGGTCGGGCGTCGTTGGCGCAACCAGCCATGGGCTTTTCAACGAGCACGTGTTTGCCGGCCCGGGCAAGCTTCGCGGCGGCGGCGGGCGCTTCGTTGTTGGGCAGGGCCACGACGGCGCCGTCGAACTCGCCGCGGGCGATCAGATCGTCGACTGTTTCGAAGCGCGGAGCCCGGGAGTGGCGTTCCTCCAGGCTGGTCGTGGCGCCGCCAAAGCCGGGCACGATGGCGGTGATCTCGATTTCATCGCCGAAGTTGGCGAGCGTCTCGCGCCAGCCCGCGCCATGGGGATTGTCGATGCCGAGAAAGGCGATGCGGAAGGGGGAGTTCATGGTTTCTGTTGAGTTCTCTAAATCTTGGTTGATTCACTCGATTTGTCGTCAACGATCGGCGCATGACGCGTTTTCCAGGTCAGGCCCGCGAGGTCTCGCGTTGGCGGTTTGCCGGTCAGGCCGACGAGCCAGGCGACGAGGAGCGTGACGCTGATCGAGCAGGGCATCACCCAGGTGAAACTCAAGGCTGGCCAGTCCTTTGAGAGCAGGTTTCCGATCTGCTCGGAATAGCCGATTGAGACGCTCGTGAACAGTCCGCAGCATACCCCGGCAATTGCGGCCCGTTGACCCGCTCGCGGAAAAAACATGCCGATCATGAACAGTCCACCCAGCGGGCCGGTGACGGCGTTGAAGGTGCGCGGCAGGGCGGCGACGATGCCCCACTTGTCCGGCAGAAAGCTCAACCCGTAGGCGGCGACGGTGATGAAGAGGCCCGCGCCGCAGGTGATCTTCATGGCAAAGCGCACGTGGTTTGCTTTCTCCCGGGCTTTGCCGCGCGAGGCTTCCGCGCTGAGGACGGTGGCGATGGAATTGATGCCGGAGTCGATGCTCGACATGGCGGCCGCGAGCAATGCAGCCAGAATGCCCCCGCCCACGCCCGGAGGTAGGCGGTTGATTGCAAATGTCGGAAAGATCAGATCATGGCGGCCCTTTTCAATGAGATCATTTTCCACTGGGGTCTGCTGCCCGAAGTAAAAATATACGAGCGAGAGTCCGACGACGACGAGCATGAGATTGATGCCGACTCCCACCAGTGATCCGGTCACGAAGCTCCGCCGCGCGGCCCGGGCGTCCTGGGTCGAGAAATAGCGCTGCACAGTCATCTGGTTGGAAAGGTGCGTGCAGACATGCCAGATGCACATGTGCACGGCCACGGTCAGGACGGTCACGCGCGTCGTGGGATCGAAACTGAAGAAAGGCATCGCCTCGTGATTGTGCTGGCGAAGCTGTTCGGTCGAGGCCTCATACCATTCCGGAATCCAGGTCCCGGTGGAGAAGGCGACATAGCCGATGGTGAAGAGTCCGCCCGCAATGAGGAGCGCGACCTGCACGACATCGGTCCAGATCACGGCGCGCAGTCCGCCGATCATGGTGTAGCTCGTCGCGACAAGGCCA
Source organism: Limisphaerales bacterium (assembly GCA_047618185.1). GTDB lineage: Bacteria > Verrucomicrobiota > Verrucomicrobiia > Limisphaerales > JAYPEY01 > JAYPEY01. The sequence continues at coordinate 1,067 of JBLHKZ010000033.1, read as the reverse complement.
ATGGCGGCGATGATCGTGAGCAGGGGCCAGCCCGAGAGTTCCGACAATACCCTGGCCGACGCCAGCACGACGAAGCCCATCCAGAGAACGACGAGGAGGATGAACAGGCCGACGCCGGTGCGGCGGGTCGCGTCCCCAAAACGGAGGCCGAGATAATCGTAGGCCGAGGTGAAGCGGAAGCGCATCATGAAGGGGATGCAGACGAAGAACACGAGCGCCATTTCGACGGGAATGGCGAGCATCTTGCCCGCGATGTGAGTGGCTCCGGATTTCCAGATTTCGCCGGGTTCGGACAGGTAGGTGATGCTGGAGAGAATGGAGGCAATGACGCTGACGCCCACGGCGAACCAGGGCATTTTTCGCCCGGCGAGAAAGTATTCCTCATCGCTGCGTTCGCGCCGACCGAGCCACAGGCCGAGCCCGACCATTCCGGCGAGGTAGACAAGGATAACGGCATTGTCCTGCCATGTGAGAGCCGCGAGCATGCCCCTTGTTACGGGATATCGGCGGGAGTGTGAAACGGAAAGTTGCCAGACCTTCGGTTTGGGGCAGATCAGATTTTTGGAATCAATATTTTCATTGAAGCAGAACCCACCCCTAACCCGAATGGCGCCAGTTTAAGCAGGAACGTGGGTATTGGCCGGCGGATCAAACGGCCCGAAGGGTCAATCCTATGTCAGCCCTGAGCAATGCCCAGGGTTTTGAGTCCCGATATCGCAAAGCTCCAAAGGTGCGGCCCTAATTCAGGGCTATTTGGGCTATTCCGGAGAATTAGCGCGGCGCCTTTGGCGCTCGTGGCAATTAACCCGGATTCCCAGGGCTGACATAGGACCGCCCTCTTCGGGGCTGAAGACTTTCGATCCGGCCCCTTCAACTAGCGCCATTCCCCCTAACCCCTCCTCGGAGCTGTGCATTACCCACAAATTTGCGATTTGCGGCGCTGCCTCGTTTCCCTTTATCCCAACGGGATTACGCCCTCCAGCCCAAGGTTGGCCTTCCGCGACAGCGGCTGGCCTACCTTGGGTTCTAGGTCCCGCTTCGAAACAACCCCAACGGGGTTGCGCCCA
>JBLHKZ010000032.1:0-30221 GCA_047618185.1 Limisphaerales bacterium | reverse complement strand
CGCATGGACTGGAAATACAGGTGCGCGAGGGCGCCGATGACGGGGGCGTCGTCGCCGCAGACTGAGAATTCGATTCGGCCGACATTCTTGAAGGCGTCGAGCGCGTAGCGGCGGTAGGATTCCTCCACTTTGCGTTGGTATTGTTCCTGGAGGGATTCCGACAAGCCGCAGATTCCGCCGCCAATCACCAGCAAATCGTAATCACCGAGGTAGTCGGCGTTGAGCAGCGCGATCCCCAGCGCGTGGGCCTGGTCGTGGAAGAGTTCGAGCGCCAGTTCGTCACCGTCATCAGCGAGTTCGCGAAGCTGTTTGGCTTTGTCGCGAACGGAGCCCTCTTGTGCGTTGAGGCGGTGATCTTTCCACGCGTCGAGTGTGAGGCGGTATCCGAGCTGATGTGTGAGGCTGGTCAGGGAGACGGCGGATTCGGCGGTGCAGGTGGCGTTGCCAACTGTGAGTTGACGATCGTGTTCGTGGCGAAAGGCGTAAGTGGGCAGGGTGATGTGTCCGATGTGTCCGGCTCGGCCCGCTCGCCCGCGCATGACGCGGCCGTCTCGCACGACGCCGCCTCCGAGGCCGGTGCCGACGACGGCCATGAGCAGGCTTGTGAGTCGGTCGTCGTCTTCGTCTGTGACGCTCAGCATGTCCCAGGTGACTCGTCCGCTCCGAATGGCGTATTCGCCGAGGGCCGCCGCCTGTCCGTCTCCGAGGTAGTGAACGGCGATATCGGGGGAATGAAGTCTCAGGGCTTTTTCCAGTTCGGCGCGAATGGGGAATCCATCCCAAAGGGCGGGGTCGAGGTTCGGGGTTTTCTGGAGCACGCCGTCAAACGTCGCCGGGCCGGGAGTCGCAAGGCCGACGGAGGGGACTTCACGGATGGTTCCTCCGACTGATTCAACCGTTGCGATGGCGTTGTCTACGATCGTCTCGATCGCGGCTTTCGGGCCTTCAGCCGAATGCGTGGAGAATTGATCGCCGACGGTTAGAACCTGATGCGATTCATTTCCAATCGAGATGGTCGTGGTGGTGCCGCCGACATCGACGCCTAGGTAGTGTTTCATTTGTCGCTGGAATCTGATGCTCCGCAAAGCGGTCCGCAGGGCATTTTAGGTCGGATTGTGTTTCTTTGGCGGGGCCGTCGGACTTTTGAGCAGCCCGGAAAAACTGTCAACGGGAATGGCGATGTTACTATTTCGGAGGCGCCCCATTTCGCCGTTGCAAATCGAAAGGGATTGATACCGGCTGCGTGAGGCTTCACGATCCCGCCTCTGAATTTCCGACTCTGTTAAATGGATTTTATCGATTTCATCCTGAACTTTTGCCTGCTGCTGTTGTGGCTGAACTGGCGGACGATGGGCTTTGCCCGTTTGCGGCCTTCGATCGCGACGCATTCGCTGATGTCGGGACTGAAGATGACTCAGCCGCAGAGCGGGATAAATCGCTGGGCTTATCTGGTCCTGCTGGTGGCGCTGCTGGCGCTGCGCAGCTTCTTCTATAACTCCGTCGGTCCCGCGGTTCAGTGGGCTCCAACCATGGATTTTGGCCCGATCGGCATTGCCTTTCGCAGCGATTTCATGAATCGAGCGGCGCTCTTTTCAATTCTCAGTTTCGGCAAGTTTCTGGCGGTTTTCTATGTCTGCCTGATTGTGTTGTCTGCGGTTAACGTTCGACTGCCGGAATTTGATCCGATCCAATCCTGGGTGCGTATGCATCTGGGCGCCTTTGAACGGCTGCCGAGCGCCGCGAAGCTGTTCGCCCCGTTCGTTCTGGGCGCGGCGACCTGGGCGGGATTGGGGGCGATATTTGTGACTGCGGAGATGGCTCCGCCGAGTCAGGGCGCCGCCCAGTCGATTAAGGAGGCGGCGATCATTGGCTTGTATGCGTATTTTCCGCTCAAGTATTTTCTTTTCGTGATCCTTGGCGCGCATGTGGTGAACAGCTACGTCTATCTCGGTAATCACGAAGTTCTGAATTTCATCGACAGCACGGCCCGCAATCTGACGATTCCGTTGAAATGGCTGACCTTTGGGAGAATCGATCTGGCGCCAATCGTTGGGATCGTGTTGGTCGTGGCTGTGAACCACTTCGGTCAACGGGGACTGGAGGCGGCCTACGGCGTGAGGCTCGTGGAGGATTCTATGGCGCCAGCGGCAGCTCGTTCTGAAGAATCTGGTCCAGAGTCTGGCGTTGACGAATGAGTCGAAGGTCGCCGTTTTCGCGGATCATCACTTCGGGCGCTTCCGGGAAGGAGTTGTAATTCTTGGCGGACATGGCCGCGCAATAGGCGCCCGTTCCGTCGATGACGCACAGGTCTCCGATGGCGGCTTCGGGCAGTTTGCGGGGAGCCAGTGTTTCAGAGTTTTCCTCCGAAGGCGTAAGGAGATCTCCGGATTCACAGCAATGTCCGACAATGATGTATTCCCGGGTCCCCTCGCACGGTTCGCGGCCCTGGGGGAGAATGAAGAAGGGCTGCTGCGCGGCGTACAGCGACGGGCGCAGGATCTCGGTCATGCCGGTGTCAAGTTTGAGGAAGGAGTAGCCGCCTTCGCCGGTGTCGGTCACATCCTGAATGGAGGCGAGGATGGAGCCCGCGTTGGCGAGGAGCCAGGTGCCGGGTTCGATTTCGAGATGAATCTCGCGGCCGGTTTCAGAGGCGAGGTCGGTAAAGGCTTTTTTAACGGGCGTCGCCACAGCCTGAAGGTCGGTGGTTTTCTCATAGGGCATGCGGCCAACCTTGTAGCCGCCGCCGAGATTGAGGCGAGTCGCGCTGGGAAACTCCCGCACCATGTTGATGCTGAGGGCCGAGGCCTTCTGCCAGACGTCCGGATCGCTTCCCGATCCGATGTGCGTGTGAATGCGAAAAATCTTCAGATCGTATTTTGTGACCAGCTCCTTGACCTCGTCGAGTTTGCCGTGCCAGATGCCGAAGCTGGATGAGGGGCCGCCGACATTGGTCTTTTGGGTGCCTCCGGATCCGACGCCCGGATTGAATCGCAGACCGAGTTCGCGGCCGGGAAAGGCTTCGCCAAAGCGTTCGATCTGGCGGAGCGAGCAGGCATTGATGGAGACGCCCTTTTCGTAATAGTCCGCAAAATCGTCGGAGAACTCCTGCGTGCTGAGGCTAATTTTTTCAGGGGCGACTCCGGCGCGAAGAGCGCGTTCAATTTCGTGTCCCGAGCTGGCGTCGATATGCAGGCCCGCCGCGTCGAAGATCTGCAGAATGGCCGCGTTGGACGAAGCCTTCATGGCGTAGCGTGCGGTCAGACCGTAGGCATTGGGGAAGTCCAGAACAGCGGCCGCGTTTTCTTTCAGTGTCTTTTCGTCGTAGACGTAGGCGGGGGCGCTGAATTGCTCGTGAATTTTTGCGGCTAGTTTCGGAGTAATGAATCGCGGTTGGGCCATAACAAGGCCGAGTTGCATATCGGCATCCGGCGGTTGTTTCCAGAAAAATCGTGCGCGTCGGGCGAGGGCCGAGCGTCCTTGCGTTGGTTGGGCAATGTCGGTAGAAAACCCGGCGTGAGTAAGAAGACTAAAAACGAGGCGGTTGATGCGGGGCTTTCCCAGGGGCTGCGGCGTTATCTCTACCTGACTGCGGCAGTGACGGGCGCCGTGATCATGATCGTTGAGATCCTGGGCGCCCGGATGTTGCACCCCTTTATTGGAACGTCCCATTTCGTGTGGACGGCGCAGATCGCGGTGACGTTGTTTTCCCTGGCGGCGGGCTATTACTTTGGGGGATGGCTGGTCGATCGTTCCACCCGGTTGAAGAATATCTACTTTTGCATCCTCGGCGCGGCGGTCTACCTCGCGTTCACCATAGGCCTGTGTGAGCCGGTGGCCTACGGGTGTTTGAAATTCAATCTCGCGACCGGTTCGATTCTCGCGTCTGGGTTTCTGTTTTTTGTGCCGCTTACTTTGCTGGCGGCGACCGGTCCGTTTCTGGTGCGGGTTCTTACTACTTCGATCGACGCCGTGGGCAGCCAGGTAGGGAGATTGTCCGCCATCAGTACACTTGGCAGCGCTTTGGGAACGGCGCTGATTGGCTACGTGTTGGTTCCTTATTTTCCCAATTCCTACACCATGTTTGGGACGGCCGGGGCGTTGACGCTGGTCGTAGTCGGGTATTTCGTAGTCTGGGGAAAAGGCTCGGCGGTCGTGCCTGCGCTCGTGATTGGTGCGTGCTCGGTGGGATTGGCGGGGTATTCCGGCGTCCGAAAAGACAACCGTTCGACGTATCCTGGCTATGTGGAATTGGCACGGGTGAATTCCGTTTTCGGAGAGATACAGATCATGGATAGCGAAGTCACCGGCTATCGTCTTTATTTCAACGATAAGCTGACTCAGAACGGAATCGATCCCGAGACCGGGCAAAGCATCTACCAGTTCACCTACATGCTCCACGGGTTGAGTCGCGTCTACAATGCAAAGCTCGATGACGTGCTCTGCATCGGATTGGGCGTCGGGATTGCGCCGATGGAGTTTGCGCGCGATGGGGCGAGGGTCGACGTGGTTGAGATCAATCCGGCGATTGTCGATGTGGCGGAGGAGTTCTTCAATCTGGAGCCCGACAAACTGAACATCGTGATCGACGACGGCCGGCATTTTTTGAATGAGTGCGACACTCAGTACGACGCCGTGGCTCTGGACGCTTTCCTGGGCGACTCATCGCCCTCGCATCTCATGACGGAAGAGGCCTTCAGCGCAATTAAGAATGTGCTCAAGCCCGGAGGCACGCTCGTGATTAACAGCTTTGGCAACTTTTCACCGCGACGGGATTTCTTCGTCTCCTCGTTGGACAAGACTCTGAACAGCGTCTTTCAAAGTGTGAAGATCCATAACGACGGCGGCGGCAATGTCTACTTTGTCGCAGCAGATCGGCCGAATTTGGACGAATTCGCGCGCCAACCGGATTTGTCGCGCGTTCATCCGAAAGTGAAATACCGTGTCGAGGCCGCTTACGAAGGCACACGCCGAACGGATCCGGAATCCGGTATTTCCCTGACGGACGACTTTAATCCGGTTGAGTATTTCGACGCGGGCAACCGTGAGGATACGCGAAGGGACCTGGCCGCCCACATGCGGGCACAGTAAAGGCTCAGTGGGTCGGGCCCTCAATCGAATCCTTCGAGATCTCCGGCGCCTTCGTTCCGTCGAACTTGTTTGCCCGTGAGTGAAATCACCGCTAGCCCGGCCGAGGAATTTGGGCGATCGATGTCTCGAAGATTTATTCAAGTCGCGGCGCTGTTGATTGGCGGGGCGATCGTCGCCGTGGAAATCCTGGGGGTGCGGATACTGGCTCCCTATTTGGGAACGTCTCATTTCGTCTGGACGGCGCAGATTCTGGTCACCTTGTTGGCTCTGGCGGCCGGGGCGAGGTTGGGCGGCAGTTGGGCGACGGAAAGAGATTCGCGGGCGAGGTTGTTTTGGCTGCTGCTATTTGCCGCGTTTTGGATCGGCGCGGGAATTGGGCTGACCGAGCCGTTGGCGCGGATTGGCCTGAATATGCGCGTCGCGATGGGCTCGCTTATGGTTTCACTCGCGCTTTATTTTTCACCGCTGATGGCTTTGGCGGCATGCGTTCCAATCTTGATCCGCGAGTCCACGTCGACGCTTGACCACGCGGGCCGCGCGGCTGGAGGAGTGTTCGCGTTGAATTCCCTTGGCGGGGCGTTGACGGCGATTCTCGTGGCGAGCGGCATGGCGACGGGACTGGCCAACGCAGCGGTTTTATCGGCGGTCGTTTGCCTGCTGTTTGCGTTTGCTCTGGCGTGGTCGCTTGTCGTGGAGGGCGGGCGAGTCGAGAATGCGGGCATTTTGTTTTTCGTTGTCATGGTCGGGTTGCTGGTCACCTACGGGGGGACGAAGCGAATCCTCGCGTTTGACTCGAAACGGGCGCAGGAACTGGCTCGTGTGGACTCGCCCTATGGAATGCTCCAGGTCGTTCAGTATCGCGAAAACGGTCATCGAGAGCTGTTGAACGATGGCTTGATTCAAAACTCCTACGATCCGGCGCGCGGGCAAAGCGTGGATCTTTTTGTCGTCATGTTGCATGGATTGGCGCGAGCCTATGCCGATCGAATCGACCGGGCGCTGTGCATTGGAATGGGGGCGGGTTTCGTGCCTGCGAAGTTCGCGGAGGAAGGCGCCAGCGTGCAGGTGGTTGAGATTAACGCAGCCGTGCCGCCGTTGGCGAAAGCCCATTTTGGATTCAAGGCGCCGGGCGTGGAAATCACGATCGCCGACGGAAGGCAATTTCTGAACGACGGTGAGGGCAGCTACGATGCGGTAATTCTGGACGTGTTTCTTGGCGATTCGAGTCCTTCGCATTTGCTGACAAAGGAAGCCTTCGAATCCATGCGTCAGTCGCTTGAGCCACAGGGAGTCTTGGTGATTAATTGTTTCGCGGAGTTTGAGCCGGGGAGTGATTTTTTCGCATCGTCCTTACAGCTCACCTTGCAGCATGTTTTCCGAAGCGTCGTTGCGCATTCCGATGGAGCAGGCGCGCTATTTTTTGTTGCATCCGACCGGACGAACCTTCGCCCAGTGCGCGCCATTGAATTTTTGGCGGCGCACCCGGATCTTGTGGCGGCCGCGAATATCGCCTTCACGAATGTGGTAAATCCGGCGAGGCTGAACGGCGTCTTGCTGACCGACGACTTTAATCCCATCGAGTTTTACGACGCCAGAATCAGGGAGGGGATTCGGCGCGATTTTGCATTGGGAGCGCCATGAGCGAGCAGGGTCTCATTGATTCGCGTTCGGAGCCGGGCGCAGGAAGGCGGCCTGGAGTCGGGGCGGCGGGCGCTTTGTGGCTGACGGCATTGGCAGGCGTGGGGATCTTGTTAATCGAGATTCTGGGAGCGAAGCTTTTGGCCCCCTATCTGGGCGATTCTCATTTCGTGTGGACGAATCAGATTCTGGTGACGTTGCTCGCCCTCACTGGGGGATACTATCTGGGAGGCCGACTGGCGGATCGGGTATCAAACGAAATCTGGATGTGCGCGCCGTTTGCGCTGTCCGGGGCCGCCCTTTGCCTGACTCTCGTAGCGCTGGAGAAGGCGGTCTATTTCTTTTTGCGATTACACCTCGGAGTGGGATCGATACTGGCCGCATTTTTTCTGTACTTCGCGCCGTTGGCCTTGCTCGGAATGGTTGGGCCGATGGTGGTGAGGAGATTGACATCGGACGTTTCTGGAGTGGGGCGAGTTGCGGGAAGGGTCATGGGCTTTGGGACCCTGGGAAGCGTTGCCGGTTGTCTCGTCGCTGGTCTGGTTCTGATTCCATCAACTTCAAATGTGTCGTCGATGCTTGGCGTCGCGGTCGCGCTGCTTGTGGTCGGTTGCGGCGGCGTGTTGCTTAGGCTCAAGTCGGTTGGATGGCGTTTGTCGGTGATCGGCGCCCTGATCGCAGCTCTTTTTATCGGCTTCATTGGCCATCGTATTCAGACCCGGCCGCGCGTGGGATTTGGTCGGGAAATCGCGCGGCATGATTCCGGGCACAGTCAACTATTGGTGGTGGACGACGCTGGGAGCGGTTATCGCTATCTGGTTGACGATTTCGTCATTCAGAATTGTTACCATCCTGAGACGGGCATCAGTTGCGCGTCGTTTACACATGCCCTGCGAGCGCTGGCCCTGGCGCACTCCGAGAAGACTGACAGCGTCCTGTGCATCGGCCTGGGAATTGGAGTCGTCCCAATGCAATTCGCGGAGAGCGGAGCGCATGTGGACGTGGTCGAAATTCATCCGGGCATCGTTGAGCTGGCTGGTGAGCATTTCGATTTTGATCCAACGCGGGTGAACGTCCACCTGGAAGACGGCAGGAATTTTCTCCATCACAATCGCCGGAAGTACGACGTCATTTTCTTCGACGCGTTCTCTGGCGACTCCTCGCCGTCGCATCTTTTGACCCAGGAAGCCTTTGGCGACGCCCGGGCCGCGCTTGAATCGGACGGGACCTTGATCTTGAACTGCATTGCCGCGACGCAACCTGGGGAAGACGTTTTTTTGGCTTCGGTGCTTCGGACGATGCGATCGGTTTTTCAAAGTGTCCGAGTCTATATCAGTCCAGTCGGCAATGTGTTTTTGGTCGCGAGGGATTCGCAATCGATGGAATTTGTGAACACCCCGGCAATGGCGGAGATCCCGGACAAATTTCGTGAGGAGATTGCTCGCACAATGAAGAACGTCGATCGCGAGAATCGCGAGAGTGGAATTGTCCTAACGGATGACTTCAATCCGATCGAATTCTATGACGCTGCCTACCGGGCCAAAGCACGGGAGCAACTAGCCTGGCTGATGTATCGGAAATGAGGGGGCGCCGCTTCTCTGGGGAAAAAGAAGTCCGCGGCGGACTCCCGCGTGTCGGCCGGGCATTGGTTTTTTTTGGCGTCTGCCAGGCGGGTTAATTGGCGCCGTTGTTTCAATTGTCTGGCGTCCTGTTCGGCGCTCTTCGGACTGTGCCTGAAGGATGAGCTCTCTTCATTTAGAATCCTGAATTTGCTTTATAGCCGAACCGAAACGCAGATTCCTTGCTTCCTTTCCTGTTCGAACGACGTTAAGAAATTTAACCATGCAATCGCACGAACTGCTCAGGGAAGTATTCCAGGAAACGAGTCCCAAACAGGTGGCCGATGATTTGTCGCTTTCACTTTCGATGATCTACAAATGGGCGCAGCCTTCCGACGAGGGCGGCAGCGGCACTCAGAATCCCCTCGATCGAATCGAGCAGCTGCTGCAATGCACGAAGGACGATCGGATCGCACAATGGGTGGCCGAACGAGCTGGCGGGTTTTATATCGAGAATCCGGAGGCTCATTGGCCGCATCCGTTTTTTCTTATTCCGGCGACGAACGAGGTGGTGCAGGAATTCGCGGATCTGTTGTCCGTGGTGGCGATGGCCGCCGCGGATAACCACATTTCCAAAAAGGAATCTGAAGCAATCCGCGGCCGTTGGGAAAAACTGAAGTCTTTGACCGAGGGCTTCGTGCAGTGCTGTGAGCAGGGAAATTTCAGGAAATTGGGCGAGGTTCTTGCAAAGGACGATGGGAAATCGAAATAGCGTGGCCAGCGTGATTCGGAGTGGCGACTCGCTATCTGGATTATTTTCGTGCCCTGAAATACAAGCTGCCGATGAGCGGTTTTCTCGAAAGTCTTAAAGCGTTTTTCAGGCGGAGTGTTTTTGTCGTGAGGATCAAAGACGGCTCGGCCCGCCGCGCTAAAGGAAGGGTTCGCCAGGGATTCGTCGGCGACTGTTCGGACATCGCCGGACAATTTGAGATTCAATCCGGCCAGATTTTTGGTGTGAGGCGCGCCAATGGCGTGGAAATTGAATTCGATTCGAAAATACCCAGAGATTCGTATCAGCGCTTCCGCAACGCCTGGTCCTATCATCAACGCTGACGTCGCGCCCTATTCGCGGCGTTGGATCAGAACTTTGAATTTCTCGCCCAGATGATCGGGGTGGGTGAGGGTTTGAAATTGGCGAAGTCTTTTTGGCGTCCAGTTGGGAAAGGAGGCGGGTTCCTTTTGAATTAGAGACAGAGTTTCGATCAAAAACTTTGACTGCGAGACAACCGGCCTGGAGCTTGCGATCAAGCCACAGCTTTGACCCGCTTCAATGAAAGCCGGAAAGCTGACATGCGACGTGAGATCTTGTTCGCCAACATGGTTGAAAATTTTGTCCGACAACTGATGATCGCGGTACGCGCGCAGCGTGCCCTGAGGCCGAGCGGGTGAGAATGGCTCCGGTTCCGCGAATCCGTAGTCAATGGCCAGGAGTCGCCCGCTATTCAACGCGTTGGCCGCCTGTCGCCACCAGTTTGTCGCGGCGTTGGCGCGTTCGACCGTAAATCCATCGGGTAGGGCCGCGAGGAGTTCCGGCGGCGCTTCCGGCTGAAATTCCGTTGTGTGCATGCGAGTTCTCGTAAAACCGTTATTCGAGAGATCAACGCCGAATCTGAACCAGGTTTGGCCTGGCTTGTCCCAGCCGAACTGATCGATCGGAAACGCGTCGAGCAGTTCGTTGGAGTAGATGACGCCGTTAATCTCGGGAGCTCCTGTCTCATTCCAGCCAGTCGTCCAACGCAGTGTTTTAGCATAGCTCGCGAGGCGCTCGCGTTGGCGGCTGCGTCGCGATTCGGAGGGTTCGATTATCAGGAATTCCAATCGCTCAAAAACATCGGGACGGCTCTTCTCCAGAAAGCCGAGCAGGTCCAGAGCGAGTTGGCCGTCGTGCGCGCCGGCTTCGACTATCTGACAAGGCTCCGATGGATTTTCCCGCAGCCATTGGGCGAAGCGCCAACCCAGAAGCTCACCGAACAGACTGCCGACGCTGACGCTGGTGAAGAAGTCTCCGGATCGTCCGATCGCGCGTCCGTCGGTTTCGTAATAGCCATGATCTGGATGATACAGACACAGCTCCATGAAGCGCGCGATCGAGATCGGACCTAGGCGGCGAATCTCATCGGCAATAATGTCGTGAAGGGGGCTCAATTACTTGCGCGCTAGGGCGAATTGGTCTACAACGTCGCGGTCAATCTGCGAACGGGAACACCATGGCAAAAATCGATCAGTATTTCAATTTCATGCTCGATGCGGGCGCGTCCGACCTTCACCTCTCCTCGGGAAATCCGCCCATCGTGCGGATCAGTGGCGAGCTCCAGCGCCTCGAGATGCCGGACCTGGAAAGCGATAGTCTCAAGGAGATGCTCTACGAGATTACGCCGGAGTTTAAGGTGAAGGTTTATGAGGAGACGGGGGATGTCGACTTCGGTTACGAGATTCCCGGAAAGTCCCGTTTTCGCGCCAACTTCTTCAATCAGAAGAACGGCGTCGCCGCTGTTTTCAGGCAGATTCCAACCACCGTGCTTTCCTTCGAAGACTTTGAAAAGTTTGACGCCCCGTTACCCCCCGTATTGAAAAAATTTGCCATGCTGGTCAAGGGCATGGTTCTCGTCACCGGTCCGACCGGGTCTGGCAAGTCCACGACGCTCGCGGCCATCATCGACTACTGCAACAAGAACCGAAAAGACCACATCCTGACGGTCGAGGATCCGATCGAGTTCGTTCACGAATCCAAGGAGAGCCTGATCAATCATCGTGAGGTTGGGCTGCATACCGTTTCCTTTGCCTCGGCGCTGAAAGGCGCGTTGCGTGAAGATCCGGATATTATCCTGGTTGGCGAGATGCGCGACCTGGAAACCATCGAGCTGGCGTTGACCGCGGCGAGCACGGGGCACCTTGTCTTCGGCACCTTGCATACGCCGAGCGCCGCGAAAACCGTTGATCGTGTCATCGATGTGTTTCCGGCGGATCAGCAGAACAAGATTCGGGCGACCCTGGCAGAGGCCATGAAGGGCGTCGTCGCGCAGAATCTCTTCAAGCGGATCGACAAGAAGGGACGCGTCGCGGCGCTGGAGATTCTCGTGTTTACGACGGCGATCGGAAACCTCGTTCGCGAGGGCAAGACACACCAAATTCCAGGCATGATTCAGGTTGGCAAGAAGTTGGGCAACCAGCCGTTGGACGACTCGATCATGGAGCACCTGCGCCATAAGCGAATTTCTCCGACCGAAGCGTTCGAAAAGTGTCTGGATAAGAAGAAGTTTTTCACCTTCCTTCCGCCTGAGGAGCAAATCAAGGCCAAGGAATCGGGCGAAGTCGATTAATCAGAAACTCGCGGTGTAAGTCGCCGCGGGATTTGCAACCCTGAGATCTTATGCGCGCAAACGAACTTAATTACATCCTGAAGACGATGCTCGACTCGCAGGAGGATGTTTCCGATTTGATCATGACGGTCGGCAAGCCGCTTCAGGTCGAAAGCTCCGGGGAGTTGGTCAAGGTCGGCATCGAGCCGGACATCGAACGATTGACTCCGTTTCAGTCCGAAATGATCACGTTGAATCTGATCGGCGGCATGCGGCGTTTGACTGAGGATTTGCTCAGGACCGGGTCGTGTGACTCCTCTTATTTTGTTCCTGGTTCAGCGCGCTTCCGCGTAAACCTGTTTTCCCAACGAGGCAATTTCTCCTGCGTGCTGCGAAAATTGACCACGGAGATTCCCACGTTGGAACAGCTGAAGCTGCCGCCCATTTTTGCCGACAAGATCGCGAAAGAAAAGACCGGTCTGGTGCTCGTCACAGGTTCAACCGGCTCGGGCAAATCCACGACGCTGGCGGCGCTGTTGAACTACATCAACGAAACCAAATCCGTCCATGTCGTCACGCTGGAGGATCCGGTGGAATTTGTGCACCCGCAGAAGAAGGCCACGTTCAATCAGCGGGAGATGGGCACGGATTTCGACGCTTTTTCAAGCGGCTTGCGCGCCGCATTGCGGCAGGCTCCCAAGGTGATTCTTGTGGGTGAGATGCGTGACCGGATCACCGTCGAATTGGGGTTGAGCGCGGCGGAAACGGGCCATTTGGTCATGAGCACGCTGCACACCATTGACGCCGGTCAGACGATTAACCGTATCCTGGGCATGTTTGATACGGATGAACAGGAGCAGGTGCGTTTGCGTTTGGCTGATACGCTGCGCTGGATTGTCTGTCAGCGTCTGGCTCCTAGAGTGGGCGGCGGCCGAAAGGCATTATTGGAGATCATGGGCGCCAGTCTCCGGACCAAGGATTCTATCGTGCAGGGCGAGGCCGAGGGGCGGTCCTTTTACGAAATCATCGAAGCCTCCGCCATGCTGGGATGGTGTCATTTCGACATGGCCTGCGTGGAGGCTTACAAGGAAGGCGCGATCACGGAGGAAAACGCCGCGTTGTTCTGCACCAAGAAGGGCGTGGTGAGCCGTTTGATCGACCGGTTGAAGACCGAGCGCGGAGAGGCAACGGAGGCCACGGACGAACTGAAGCTGAGAGAGGACACATCTTCCAAACCTGCGTCGAGCTCGAATGGCGGACCCAAACCCGTGGGCGGAGGCTCGCCGATGAAATTGAAACTCAAATAGGAAATCAACATGGCGGAATTCGAATTTTTGAACGCGGACGACAAGCCCGTACTGACGGCCATCGAATCCGAGGATATCCGAGCGAAAGTGGACGCGACGCTTCAGGAGTTGGGCTATGTCGTGCATAACGTCGAGAGCCACGACGCCTTTCCCTCCCAGTTCGCTCAGATCCAGTATGAGGTGATGATCCTTGAGGATAACAAGACACTGGAGACGGTGCAGGAAATGCCGATGTCGCTCAGACGGCATTGCACCTTTCTGTTGATCAGTTCGGCTTTCGAAACCATGCACCCCATGCAGGGATGGGGGCAGAGCGTTCATGCGGTTGTGAATCCATCGGACATGGAGAACATCAAGGCGATCTTGCAAAAGGTGATTGCTGACAACGAAACGTTCATGCGGACTTTCTTCGACGTTCAGAAAAAACTTGCCGAATCCTGATCCAAACCCGGATCCGGTTGACCGCTTCGATTTAATTGTGGTTCATCACGGCGGCAGCGTTGGCGTCACGTGGACCGTTCCGCTCACTTCGATATCGTTATCATGCACAGACTGGATCAAGCCCTAGTTGAGCGCGGCCTTTGCGATAGCCGCGAAAAGGCCAAGCGACTGATCCTCGCGGGCCAAGCTTTGATCAACGGACAGCTCGCGCACAAGGCCAGCGACAAGGTCAAGGAAGGAGACCAGGTCGCGCTGAAACAAACCGAAAAGTTTGTGAGTCGAGGCGGTCACAAACTGGAGCATGCGATCGAGGAGTTTGGAATTGCCGTCGAGGGAGTCATCGCGATTGATATGGGCGCTTCGACGGGCGGTTTTACCGATTGCCTGCTACAGCGAGGAGCGAAGCAAGTCTATGCCGTCGACGTGGGGCGCGGACAACTTGCCTGGAAACTACGGCAGGACGCGAGAGTGGTTGTGATGGAACGGACCAACGCCCGCGAGTTGACGCCGGCCGGGTTCCCCGAAGGTTTTGAGCCGGTTGATCTGATCGTTATTGACTGTTCGTTCATTTCTTTAAAAAAGCTGTTGCCGGCGGCGATTGCATTGCTGAGGCCCTTTGGTAGGATCGTCCCCCTGATCAAGCCCCAGTTTGAAGCCGGCAAGGCTGAGGCGGATCGCGGCAGCGGCGTGATCCGGGACCCGCGGATTCATGAGCGGGTGACGAGCGAATTGAAGCAGTTTGTCGATGTTCAACCGGAGCTGGCCTGGCGAGGTCTGACCGAATCTCCCTTGTTGGGGCCGGCCGGCAATAAAGAATTCCTTGCGCACATTGAAAAGATACGCTGACAGCATCAAACGCGTTGGTCTCGTCGCCAACGTTGACAAGAAATCGGGCGCCGCGCAGATCCGCAAGGCAGCCGCTCAGATTCGCAAGGCGGGACGTGAGGTATTGACCGACGCGGCGACGGCCAAGATGGCCGGCCTGCGCGACGAAACGCGCGAGACCTATTCCAAGGTGGCGCGAGAATCGGACCTGTTGCTGGTTTTTGGAGGCGACGGCACGATGCTGCGAGTGACTCGGGATATCGCCGGTTGCCGCACTCCGATTTTGGCCATCAATATTGGAAGTCTTGGATTTCTGACCGCCGTGCCTTCCGACGAAACGGCGGCGGCTCTCAAGCTGGTTTGGGAGGGGCGATTCGACATCGATTCGCGAAACCTTATCGAAGCGTCGCCGCTGAGGGGAGGGGCGACCCCGGCGCAACATGCGTTGAATGAGTTTGTGATCAGCCGTGGCGCGGCTTCGCGGATGATCGAGTTGGACGTGGCCGTGGACGATGTGGCGCTCACGACTTATCGTTGCGACGGTCTGATTGTCAGCTCGCCGACCGGTTCGACGGCCTACTCGCTGTCGGCGGGGGGGGCGATTGTTAGTCCGTCGGCCGAGGTGTTTACGATCACGCCCATATGTCCGCACACGCTTTCAAATCGATCGGTCCTGGTCAGCTTGAGCTCCTCGGTGCGGGTGAAAGTGCTGAATCATAAGCCGGAGACGATCATGGCTTCGGATGGCCAGGTCACTGGCAAATTGTCTTTTGGCGATGAAATCGTGATCCGTCGCAGTCGACGAATTGTGAAACTCCTGCGTCTGGAGGGAACCTCGTTTTTTAAGACGCTTAACCAGAAACTCAATTGGAGCGGATCGAATGTTTGATTCATTCGACTGTGCGAGGGGCCTTCGTTCGCGATGATTCGCCTCAAAGATATAGCCGAACGCGCGGGCGTGTCCGTGATGACCGTTTCCAAGGTGATGCGCGATGCGCGCGATATCTCGGCGCCCACCAAAGCTAAAGTTCGCGCGCTGGCGACAGAGATGGGTTATATGCCCGATTCGAACGCGCGAGGATTACGCAATAAATCGGTGCGCATTTTTGGCCTGCTGATCTCTTCGACGACAAATCCGATCTTTGCCCGCATGCTGGTGGCGATCGAGCAACGGGTCAGCGAGTTGGGGTTTGAGTTGATGCTCGGATTGACGATGAACAGCGTTGAGCGCGAGGAGCAATGCATTCGGCGGTTTCTTTCCCGCCGCATCGACGGCCTGTTCATTCGGCCGGTCTATCGGATGGAGCCGTCGGCTCCAGTCTACAATGATCTCGTCCGCTTGAAGGTCGCTACTGTGCTGCTCGGGCAAGCGGCTCCGTTCTGCAAAGATTTTCATAGCGTGGCGATTGACGATATTGAGGCCAGCCAGAAGGCGACCCGTCATCTACTGGAACTGGGACACCGGCGTATTGCGTTTCTCGCCGGGTCGCAGTTTTCGCCGGAGGCGCAGGAACGGTTTGAAGGGTATCGGCGGGCGTTGCAGGAAGCCAATGTGGCATTTGATGAACGGTTGGTGTTTCAGGCTGGAAACACGATCGAAGAAGGGCGGGCGGCGGCGTTGGAGATCTTGAACGAGTTGCCGGGGTTTACCGCATTGCAAGGAGCCAACGACCTGGTCGCCATCGGAGCGGCGGGTGTCTTGCTCGATCAAGGGCTGAAGATTCCGACGGATGTGTCAGTCGTGGGTTTCGGGAACGTCCTGACCGCCGAGCATTTCCGCGTTCCATTGACGACCGTGCGACAGCCCAAGTTTCGCATGGGGGTCGCGGCAGTGGAGTCGATGCAGACGCTCCTGGCGGGAGATACGCCGGAGCCGAGACGGTTGCCAGCTGAGATCGTCATTCGCGCGAGCACGGGCCCGCCGCCGAAGAAGATGCGCAGTAAGTGAGTCGGCTCACATTCACCTCGTGGCCGTGCGAGGGTCTTCAGTCCTCGTTCTGCCGCAGGATTTCCTGAAGCACGTAGGGAAGGATCCCGCCGGCGCGGTAGTATTCCACTTCGATCGGGGTGTCCAGCCGCAGCGTTAGTTCCGCTTCCGCGCTGGAACCGTCGGCCCGATGGACGACCAGTTTCGCCTCCTGCCTTGGCTGCACCGGTTCGTTAATGCCCAAGATGTCAAAGGTCTCGCTGCCGTCGAGCGCGAGACGTTCGTAGTCTTCGGGATTCTTGAAATTCAGCGGCAGCACGCCCATGCCGATCAGGTTCGATCGGTGAATGCGTTCGAAGCTCTTGGTGACCACGGCGCGAACGCCAAGCAGACGCGTGCCTTTGGCGGCCCAGTCGCGCGAGCTGCCCATTCCGTAGTCGCTCCCGCCCAGCACGATCAGCGGCGTGGAATCAGCGGCATATTTTTGAGCGGCATCGTAGATCGAGGTCACCTCGCCTTCGGCGGAGCCATTGAAATGCTTTGTCACGCCGCCCTCGGTGCCGGGAACCATGAGGTTCTTGATGCGGACATTGGCGAACGTGCCGCGGGTCATGATGCGATCGTTTCCGCGGCGCGAGCCGTAGCTGTTGAAGTTGGCTAGCTCGACGCCATGCTCGACGAGATAATGCCCGGCGGGGGAGTCTTCCTTGATCGCGCCGGCGGGGGAGATGTGATCGGTCGTCACCGAATCGCCGAATACTCCCAGGGGACGGGCGCCTTTGATTTCCTCGACCGGCCGCGAGTCCATGGAGAAATCGTCGAAGAACGGAGGATGCTGGATGTAGGTCGAAGCCTCGTCCCATTCGTAGGCGGCTCCCACTTTGCCGGGGATCTCGTTCCACTTGGGGTTCTGTTCCTCAAAATTTGAGTAGAGTTTTTGAAAGGCTTCCGCGGTTAGCGCCGATTGCATGGTGTTGCGGATTTCTTCAAGGCTCGGCCAAACGTCCTTGAGCATGACATCGGCGCCGTCCTTGTCCTGGCCGATCGGCTCCGTGGAAAGGTCGATGCCGACGACGCCGGCGAGGGCGTAGGCGACGACGAGCGGCGGCGACATGAGGAAATTGGCGCGAACGGACTGGTGGACCCGGGCTTCAAAATTGCGATTGCCGGAAAGCACCGAGGCGACCACGAGGTTCTGGTCCTTGATGACGTTCTCAATGCCGGCGTCGAGCGGGCCGGAATTGCCGATGCAGGTGGTGCAGCCGTAGCCCACGGTCTGGAAACCGAGCGTGTCCAGTTCGACGTCAAGGCCGGCTTTCTGGAGATAATCCGTGACCACGCGGGAGCCTGGCGCCAGCGAGGTTTTGACGGACGGTTTTACGGTCATGCCGCGGGCGTTGGCGTTTCTGGCCAACAGGCCGGCGGCGATCATGACGCTGGGGTTCGAAGTATTGGTGCAGCTCGTGATCGCGGCGATGACCACCGAGCCGTGGCCGATCTGGTCTTTCGCGTCTTGCTTCGAATTCACGGTCGCTTCAAAGCGCGCGTTTAGATCGGCGTCGGGCAATCCGAAGCCGCCGTCGTTGGCCGATGTGGCGAAGAGCTCTTTAAAACGAGCTTTGAGCTTCGGCACGTCGATACGATCCTGCGGGCGTTTGGGTCCGGCGACGCTCGGGGTGACGTCGCCAAGATCCAGATCGACATCGACTGAGTAATCGATGTCGCCCTTGCCAGGAATGCCGAACATCCCCTGCGCTTCGAAATAGTTTTTGAAGGCGGCGCAGACTTCCTCGCTGCGCCCGGTGGAGGAGAGGTAGTCAATCGTTTCCTGATCCACGGGGAAGAAGCCCATGGTGGCTCCGTATTCGGGCGCCATGTTGGCGATGGTCGCGCGGTCGGCCAGCGGCAGGGCGGTGGCGCCTTCGCCGTAAAATTCAACGAATTTGCCGACGACGCCCTGCGCGCGCAGCAGCTGGGTGACGTGCAGCGCAAGGTCGGTCGCGGTGACGCCTTCCCGCATCGAGCCGGTGAGATTAACGCCGACGACTTCGGGCGTCAGGAAAGTGATGGGCTGGCCGAGCATGCCGGCTTCGGCCTCGATGCCGCCGACGCCCCAACCGACGACGCCGATGCCGTTAATCATCGTCGTGTGCGAATCTGTGCCGACCAGGGTGTCGGGAAAGTAAACGCCGTTCTTCGAAAGCACGCCTTTGGCGAGGTATTCCAGATTGACCTGGTGAACGATGCCGATTCCGGGCGGCACGACGTTGAAGGTGTCGAACGCCTGTTGGCCCCATTTCAGAAATTCGTAGCGCTCGCGATTGCGGGTGAACTCGAGATCAAGATTCCTGGCCATCGCGTCGGCGGAACCGGCGAAGTCGACCTGGACCGAGTGATCGACGACGAGATCGACCGGCACCAGCGGCTCAATGATCTTGGGGTCTTTGCCGAGCTTGTCGGCGGCGGTGCGCATGGCCGCGAGATCGACCAACAAAGGCACGCCGGTAAAATCCTGCAACACAATGCGCGCGACGGTGAAAGGAACTTCTTCCTTCGCGGTATTTCGGGCATTCCATGCCGCGAGATTACGAACGTCCTGCTCGTTCACTTTGATGCCGTCGACGTTGCGAAGAACGGATTCGAGCACGATGCGAATGGAGA
The DNA here is from genome assembly GCA_047618185.1 of Limisphaerales bacterium. Lineage (GTDB taxonomy): Bacteria > Verrucomicrobiota > Verrucomicrobiia > Limisphaerales > JAYPEY01 > JAYPEY01. The sequence goes on along the minus strand of JBLHKZ010000032.1, from coordinate 11,416 downwards.
TTGGCAGACGGGAAATCGAGCCGAGGCCAGCCTGTTCCAGGGCGGGTAGAGAGTAGAACTTGCCCTGTTGTCCGTTGCCAAGATCGAAGGACTTTAGAGATTCGAAGAGATTGTGTGGATCGCTCATAAACTATTGGTCAATTTGCCGAATTTCGGCGGAAAACATGAACAAAATGAGGATTGCGGATGCCTGTGTCAAGCGATGGCGGTGTCGCTCGCCTTTTTTGGGCAAAAGAAACGGGCGGAAGTCGCCTTCCGCCCGTTCGTGTTGGAATGAAATCGAGGGGGTAGCCTATTGCAGCTTGGCGAGCGTTTCCTTGATCGCCTCGAAGTTCGGGAGATCTTTGGGAGTCTCGGTCTGCTCGGCGTATTGGACGGAGCCTTCCTTGTCGACGACGAAGGCGGCGCGGGCGGAGGTCGAGCCAAAGCCCCCCAGATCGTCGAGCAGGACGCCGTAGTCGGCGGCGGTCGTCTTGTTCAAGTCGCTGGCCAGCGTGATGCCGATGTTGTTTTCCTTGGCCCAGGCTTCCTGGGAGAAAGGGCTGTCGACGCTGATCGCGATGACCTCGGCGTTGAGGTCCGAATAGGCGGAAAGGCCGGCCGTGATGTCGCACATTTCCGTCGTGCACACGCCGGTGTAGGCGAGCGGGAAAAAGAGAATGACGGTGTTCTTGCTCCCGGCGTTGTCGCTTAGGCTGACATCCTTGGGATCTCCTCCGACGGGCTTGGACTTGAGGGTAAAATTGGGGGCTTTGCTTCCTACTTCAATGGGCATAATTTTGGATGGTTCTGGATTTTCTGTGTGTGAAAGGCCGCGTTTATAGGGGCGGGCGCAAGGGGTGTCAAATGGGATTCTAGCGGATTGCGGCGAGAACTTCTTCCGCATGTTCGGCCGGTTTCACTTTGGGCCAGATCTGGGCGATTTTGCCGTCGGGCCCGATCAGGAAGGTGACGCGGTGCGTTCCGTCGTAGGTCCGGCCCATGAATTGTTTCTCCCCCCAGACGCCGTAGGCTTCGACGATCCGCTTGTCTTCATCGGAGATTAATGGGAAGGGGAGCTCGAATTTCTTGACGAACTTGTCGTGCGATTTGACGGGATCGATGCTGACGCCGAGGATGACAGCGTCGACCTTCTGGAACGCCGCATAATTGTCGCGAAAGGCGCAGGCTTCCTTGGTGCAGCCGGGCGTGTCGTCCTTGGGGTAGAAAAAGAGAATGACGTGGCGGCCTTTGAAATCTGAGAGTTCTACCGTGTCGCCGCCGTTGGTCGGGGCGGAGAACGTCGGGGCTTTGTCGCCGGGTTTGAGGGAGATCTGAGGGCCTTTTGCCATGGCGTGGGGAGATTGGGTTGCGGGTTGTTCGGTTGATTGAAGGAGAGCTACAGATCGGGGTCGGCGGAACTGGCCGGGTGGTCGCTGATCTGCCTCGCGCCGTCGAGAATGTAGAGAATGCACGAGATTGCGGTGCAGACCGCAGCTCCCCAAGCCCAGATGAGTTGGATGTTTTGCGGCCATTTCAAAAGTGTGTGGAGGACCAGCGCCATTTGCAACACGGTCGCCACTTTGCTGATGAATCTTGGCCCCATCTTAATCTTGCCCTTGATGTAGTAAATGATGCCGAGGCCGCCCAGGAGGATGACATCGCGCCCGAGAATCGTGGCGGTGCACCAAAGCGGGATGCTGTAGAGGTGCGGCTCATTGTTCAGCGTGAGGACAATCAGCCCGGTGACGAGCAACATCTTGTCGGCGAGGGGATCGAGGATCGCGCCCAGCTCGCTGCGCTGGTTGTAGCGTCGGGCGATGTAGCCGTCCACGCCGTCGAGAATGGCGGCGATAAAGAACGCGAGGAACGCGGAAATGCGGAAGCGCTCGTCGCCAGTGTCGATGTAATAGAGCGCCTGGGTGACGAAAAATGGCACCACCAGGATGCGCAGAATCGTGATTTTATTGGCGGTGGTCATCCGTGGAGCGCGCAGTGTTCATGCGGGTGGCAAAGGCGTCAATCGCTTTTGCCGATCAGCCTGAGCCGAGGCGTTTCAGAATGACGTCCGTGCGTTCCAGGACTTTTTCTTTTCCCAGAACTTCCATGAGATGGAAGAGGCTCGGGCCCACTTTCCTGCCGGTGCAGGCAAGGCGAATCGGGTGCACCAATACGCCGACTTTGACTTCGAGCTCGCCGGCAAGAGCTTTGAAACCCGCCTGAATCGAATCCGCGTCGAACGGATCGAGTCCGGCCAGCATTTCCCGGAGACGCGCGACGCACGGTTGGTTTTCGGGAATCAGGTGCTTGGCGGCATGCTCCTCGTCGTAGCTTGTGACGTCCTTGAAATAGAAGTCGCAGAACTCCGGCAATTCGGTGAACTGCTTGATCTTCTCCTTGCAGGTGTCAAAGGCGGCGTCGAGATAGACGTTGTCGAAAGTCGAAATATCGATTCCAGCTTTTTCGAGGGCCTGGGTCGCCTGCGATCGGAAAGCCTCGGGACTTAGCGCCCGCGTGTGCTCGTAGTTAAACCATTTGAGTTTATCGAAATCGAATCGCGCATTTTGGCGGTTGATCTGAGGCAGGTCGAAGCGTTCGACGACCTCGTTGAGGGCGAAGATCTCCTGATCGTCCTTCGGACTCCAGCCAAGCAGAAGCAGGTAGTTGACGACGGCCGAGGGGACGAAACCGCCATCGATGTAGGTGGTGACGGATGCGCCGAGATCGCGCTTGCTCATCTTGCTGCCGTCCTTGTTCAGAATCAGCGGAATGTGAGCGTATTTTGGCGGTTCGGCGCCGAGGGCGCGAAACAGCTCGATGTGCTTGGAGGTGTTGGAAAGATGATCTTCGCCACGGATGACGTGGGTCATGCCCATTTCCAGGTCGTCAATGACGTTGACTAGGTGAAAGACCGGCTTTCCGTCGGAACGCACGATCACGAAATCCGGATCGACCGCCTCACGATCGGTGAGTTTGCGGTCGACTCTGCCGACGACAAGATCGTCGATGATGATGGTTTCGCGGCGCATGCGAAACTTGATCGCGCCCTCGTGCTCGTAGGCTTTGTCCGCGTCGAGCAGTTGCTGGATGTATTTCTGGTAGATCTCTTTTCGCTGAGACTGGAAATAGGGGCCGCAATCGCCTTTGCTTTTAGAGAAATCGGAGCCGTCGACTGGCCCTTCGTCCCAGTCGAGTCCGAGCCATTTAAGACTTTCGATGATGACGTCCACGGCTTCCTGCGAGTTGCGCGCCTCATCGGTGTCTTCCACTCGCAGGATGAATTTGCCGCCGGTGTGGCGCGCGTAAAGCCAGTTGAAGAGAGCCGTGCGGGCGCCTCCGATGTGAAGGTAACCTGTCGGGCTGGGGGCAAATCGAACTCGGACACTCATGATTCAGGGGCTTTCGTGACAATCTACAATTTCAAAGGGCGGCGACAGTACCCGTGGCGCCCGTGGGCGATCAAGCTTGCAGATTGCGCTTCTTGCGGGCGGCGTCGAGTCCGCACAAGGTTCGGCAGAGCGCAGCTAGTCGCGGCGTGGGCACACCTGCTTCGCACGCCAGTCGCAAGGGCTCCAGGAACAGGCTGTTCAATTCCAGGGGCAGGCCTCGTTCGAAATCGATCAAAGTGGAAGCGCGGTAGGCGCCCATTGAAGCCGTGTTGCGCATCATCTTGTCCGCCTGATCTTCGCTGACGTCCAGATTCAGTGCGTGGGCGGCGGCGCTAACCTCGAGCATTAATTCACGAACGAGCTGACTCCAACGGGGATCAGCAAGCAATTCATCAGTCGGAAGGCAATCGTCGCGCGAAAACGTGGGCGCGGATTCGCCGTTCATGACGGCGTCGTGGCCCGCCATGCCGGCGACGCCGAGGCCGTTGAAGGGAATGTTCCACACGAGCTTCTCCCATTGCGCTTTTCGCAAATCGTCGGTGACGAGGCAGGGCACGCCGGCGTCCTTGAACAGCGAACAGAAATCGTGGGTCCGAGGCTCGGGCCAGCGATTCAACTCGCCGAGGACGATCTTGCCATAGGCCTGATGATCAATGACTCCGGGGGCAGGGCGGTTGATGCAGACGAAACACAGTCCGCCGAGAACCTTTTCCTCACCGAATAGTTCGCCCAGCGCTTCGACATTCCCGAGTCCGTTCTGGAGGCTCAGGATGGCTGTTCGTGCTCCGACCAGAGGCGGCAGAAGTTTTGGAAACTGATCGTTGGCGGTCGTCTTGAGGCCGATGAGAACGAGATCGCACTCGCCGATATCTTCGGGGGTTTGAGCGCAGCGGGGGCGGACATTGAAATTGCCCTCCGGACTGATCACCTTGACGCCGCAGCGTTTAACTGTGTTGTAATCGGAGCGGAGAAGAAAGTGCAACTCTTCGCCGTGACGCAGCAGCCTGGCTCCGTAATAGCTTCCCAGGGCGCCTGTTCCTACGACCGCAATCTTCATTCGACGGAGGTGAAATGGATCGGCGAGAGCGACAAAAAAAGCGCTCTGAGGTTATCAGAGCGCTTATGCGGAAAAGTTTGATCAGGCCTTCGGCGGGACGATCGCGTCTTTGCAAGCCTTGGCGATGCGGAACTTGACCACCTTCTTAGCGGCGATCTTGATCGTTTCGCCAGTGGCCGGGTTGCGACCCATGCGAGCTTTGCGGTCGACGAGCACGAGTTTTCCAAGGCCGGGAACGGTGAAGCCGCTCTTGGCGTTCTTATAGGCGAGATTCACGAGCGCTGCGATGGCGTCGGTGGCTTGCTTCTTGGAGAGTTCCGCAGCTTCGGCGACTTCGGTTGCGATTTGGGATTTGGTCAATGGTTTTGCTGCCATGGTCTGTTTCTTTGTATTGTTGGTTCGGGATCAAGGACTTTTTGCTGGTGCGTATTTACTCTGTTTCGGAAAACCGGCGCAAGATAAAAAGCAGCAAATGGAAAAATGGCTTTGGATCGAACGTGAAGGGCGCCGTTCCGCATCTTTCTTGACTTGCCTCGGCCTAAGCTCACAACATGCGGTCGTGCGAGATAAGGTCATCCAAAGTGATTTCAGTTATCACATGGTCCGAAAGATTTTTGAGGGAGGCATGGGCATCGTTTACGAGGCCGAACAACTGGGGGCTGAGGGCTTTGTCAAACGCGTCGCGATAAAAATCATTCGCGACAGTTTCGCGACCCAGAAGACCTTCATCGAAAATTTCATCGGCGAAGCCAAGCTGGTGGCCGACCTCATCCATACAAACATCGTCCAGACCTATAATCTGGGCGAGTCGGATGGGAAGTACTTCATCGCGATGGAGCTGATCAATGGGGTGAACCTTGAGCAGTTTCTTCACGAGGCGCAGGACAAGGGGCGCAAGCTCAGCAAGGAGTTGGCGGTGTTCATCGCCAGTCGAGTCGCCCGTGGGCTGGCTTACGCGCACAATAAGATGGACAAGGACGGGAAATCCCTCGGCATCGTCCATCGCGACGTGAATCTCAAAAATGTGATGATCGCCTTTGAAGGCGATGTGAAACTGACGGATTTCGGCATCGCGAAGGCGCGGGGCCTGTTGAAGGATCAAGAGGGAGAAGTGGTCGCCGGCAAGGCGGATTACATGAGTCCGGAGCAGGCGGACTTCCAGATCACGGACAAGCGGTCCGACATTTTTTCGGTCGGTGTGGTGCTGGCGCATTTGCTGTTGGGTTACAACGTTTTCAAGGGATCCTCGGTTGAGGAGTCCCGGCAACAGGTGATGAAGATGGAAGTGCCGGACTTCCGCGACATGAAGGATGATGTCGACGAATCCCTGAACGATATATTGCACAAATCGTTGGCCCGCGATTTGTCCAAACGCTACCAGTCCGCTGACGATCTCCTCTACGCGCTGGAGCACTACATTTATCACAAGGGTTACGGGCCGACGAATGAGACGATGGGAAAGTTCACCCGCGAGCTGTTCGGCCAGACCAATGTGAAAGCCATCGAAGACGCCAAAGGCGGGACCATGCTGATTGAGCGCGCGGATCGCCATTCGATCGTCACCTCCAGAGATGCGGAGCAATGAGCAAGGGCTCAGTTTCTTCTTCAGTTAAACTCGGGTTGATTCAGACGGCCGTCTCTGCGGATACCGAGGCCAACTTCGCCGATACGCTAAAGCAAATCAATGTGTTGGCCGACCAGGGCGCGCAAATCATCTGCACCCAGGAGCTCTTCCGGTCACACTATTTCTGCCAAAGCGAGGATCACGAGAATTTCAAATTGGCGGAGTCCATTCCTGGACCCTCGACTGCGGCTCTTCAGAAGGCGGCGCAGGACCGTGAGGTTGTGATCGTTGGGTCGTTGTTCGAGAAGCGCGCCGCGGGTTTGTATCACAACACGGCGGTGATCATCGACGCCGACGGCGCTCTACTCGGAAAGTATCGCAAGATGCACATCCCGGATGACCCCTTGTTCCATGAAAAATTCTACTTCACGCCCGGCGATCTGGGCTTTCGCGCCTGGCAGACGCGCTACGCCAAGATCGGCGTCTTGATTTGTTGGGATCAATGGTATCCCGAGGCCGCAAGGCTAACGGCGATGCAGGGAGCGGAAGTGCTTTTCTACCCCACGGCAATCGGTTGGCATCCCTCCGAGAAAGCGGAATACGGCGAACGGCAGCAGACTTCCTGGGAGACGATCCAACGCAGCCACGCAATTGCCAATGGCTGTTACGTCGCGGCCGTCAATCGTGTTGGGCAGGAGACGCCAATCGGGGGCGATGGCATTGAGTTTTGGGGGCAAAGCTTTGTAGCCGACACGTCCGGCCAGGTGATGGCGAAGGCGGATGCGGCGACGCCGGAGAACCTGCTCGTGGAGGTCAATCTGGCCAAGGTGGACGAGACGCGCACGCATTGGCCGTTTTTGCGAGATCGCCGAATCGACGCGTATGGCGACCTGACCCGCCGGCTGATTGATTGAGCCAAGGCCCCATAGAAGCCGGAACGGGAGCCCCCGATTCTCGTGAGTGAAGAATTCTCAAACTCAAACGCCCCTAACGCGTCGGGCGGTTATCGCGGGCGGCTAGCTCCTTCGCCTACGGGGCGGCTTCACCTCGGCCACGCCCGCACGTTTTGGATTGCCCAAACACGCGCCCGGGAATGCGGCGGAGCCCTGTTACTGCGCAACGACGATCTCGACGAGCAACGTTGTCGCCGGGAGTTCGTCGCCGGCATGTTCGAAGACCTGAGATGGTTTGGGCTCGAATGGTCTGAAGGTCCAGACTGCGGCGGCCCCAATGGCCCTTACAGCCAAAGCGAACGAAGAAAGTTCTACGTCGACGCCTTCGATAAGCTGCTGGCGGCCGGAGTAATTTATCCGTGTCGATGTTCGCGCAAGGACGTGCTGGAGGCGCTGAGCGCGCCGCATGAGGGCGAGGAAGAGCCGGTGTATCCGGGAACGTGCCGGCCGGAGAGGGTTTTGAAACCAATCGATATTTGCGATTCAATGAAACCACAGGCGGACAGAAGTCGACGGGGCCTGGTTGATGCGAATGGCGGACGGATCAACTGGAGATTTAGAACGCCGGACGGGGAGTCGGTTGCATTCAATGACGGCGGATTCGGCCCGCAGCATTTTACGGTCGGACGGGACTTCGGCGATTTCGTCCTTTGGCGGAATGACGATCTGCCCGCCTATCATCTGGCGGTCACGGTGGACGATGACGCGATGGGCGTCACCGAAGTCGTGCGCGGCAAGGACCTGCTGACGTCGACCGCCCGTCAGTTGCTCGTCCTCCGGGCGATGGGCGTCACGCCGCCAGCCTATTTTCATTGCCCGCTGGTCACGGACGAAGCGGGCGTGCGTCTGGCAAAGCGGCACGACGCTCTGAGCTTGAAGACGCTGAGAGAAACGGGGGCGGATCCCTTGGAGCTTACCTCTGTCTAAAACTCCGCGCTGCCTGGAGTGCGGGCAAAGGGGATGACGTCGCGGATGTTGGCGACGCCGGTGACGAACATCAGCATGCGCTCGAATCCCAGCCCGAAGCCGGCGTGCGGCGTCGTTCCGAATTTGCGCAGATCGAGATACCACCAGTAATCCTCCTCGGTGAGATTGTGACGCTTGAGGTTCTCCTTCAGCATGTCGAGGCGTTCCTCACGCTGGCTCCCGCCGACGATTTCGCCGATGCCGGGCACGAGCACATCCATGGCCGCGACGGTCTTACCGTCGTCGTTGACTCGCATGTAGAACGGTTTGATCTCTTTTGGATAGTTGAAGACCGTAACCGGACATTTGAAATGTTCTTCGGTCAGGTAGCGCTCGTGTTCTGACTGGAGATTGACGCCGTAATTGATGGGGAATTCAAACTCGCGATCGGCCTTCAGCAGCAGTTCGATCGCGTCGGTGTAGCTGACGCGTTGGAAGGGGCGTTCGAGCACGAACTTGAGCCGTTCGAGCAGACCCTTGTCGACGAACTTGCCAAACAGACTGAGATCCTCCTGACAATTCTCCAGGATGTCTTTGATTAGATATTTCACGAATGCCTCGGCCAGATCCATGTCGCCATTCAGATCGCAAAAGGCCATTTCGGGTTCAATCATCCAGAACTCATTGGCGTGCCGGGACGTGTTGGAATTCTCAGCGCGAAAGGTCGGCCCGAAGGTGTAGACGTTGGAGAGCGCGCAGGCGAAGATCTCCGCTTCAAGCTGCCCGCTGACGGTCAGGTAGGCCGGACGCGCGAAGAAGTCCTGAGAATAGTCGACCTGGCCGTCAATTTTCGGAGGGTCGACCGGATCGAGGGTTGTGACGCGAAACAGCTCGCCGGCGCCTTCGCAGTCGCTGGTCGTGATGATCGGCGAGTGAATGTGGATGAAATCGCGCTCTTGGAAAAAGTTGTGCACGGCCTGAGACAGGCGATTGCGAACTCGAAAGACGCAGCCGAAGAGATTGGAGCGCGGACGTAAGTGCGCGATTTCACGGAGATATTCCAGCGAGTGTCCCTTCTTCTGCAGGGGATAGGAATCGTCGGACCTGCCGACGATCTCCAATTGGGTTGCGACGATTTCCCAAGCTTGGCCCTTGCCTTGTGAGGCGACGAGTCGTCCGTCGATGCACACCGCTGCGCCGGTCGACGCGTCATGGATCTGGTCGTAGCCGGGAATTCCGGCGTCGACGACCGCCTGGATATTAGTCAGGCAAGTGCCGTCGTTGATCTCCAAAAAGGAGAATGACTTGGAATCCCGGCGCGTGCGCACCCAGCCCTGGATACGGATGGCGTCCTGTTCCCGATCGCTTCCGAGCGCGTGTTTGATCAGCGTTCTTTCCATAAATATTCGTGTTGTTTGGCGGCCGAATATTGGCAAACGGATTGCCGATTGAACAGGCTGGAGGCGCGAAGATTTCAACTCGAAATCGTGAGGCTTTTTCAATTCGCCAGATTAGATTGGCCGCATTGCGCAGGTGATGGATTCGCTGGCGGCGTTCAAGGGGCTGACCGTGGCGTTTGCCGCCGGACTGTATTTGTTGTGGACGCGTTGGCGACGACTGAAGGAAGCCGAGCGCGCGAAGGTCGTTCAGATACAAAAGAAACGGTTGGACGCCTTTCTGGAGAAGACGTTGGAGATCGAGCAGGGCTCTTAAGGCGCGGTCGAAGTGCCGCTCGTTTGCAGCCACTCGGCCGTCTTGTTTTTGAGGAGAACCTTGTCCTGTTCCGTGATTCCGATCGGATCGAAGCGGTAGCGATAGTGAAGCTTGAGAATGAACTGCAAGGGTTCGAATTCGAAGCGGGTGGCGACATCACGCAGGCGGTTGAGCCAACGGCCCACGGTTTCGCCGGGGTAGCGGCTGAGTCCGGCAGCTTCCAGGCGTCGCAGAATCTCGTAGAATTCGGAATCCAACCCCGGCCAGTCCGCGCGCGGGGCCGCGTCCTCGATTGAGTCTTCGATCGGACCCTTTCGACGGCGGCGGATCAAACGCCAGAATAGAAACGCCACCATTAGGACCAACGCGCCGGCAAGGTATTGCTGAAAGCGTCCGTCTCGCGAACTCCACCACCACGAAGAGATGGCGAACTTCAATCGGTTGAAGAAATCCGAAATCGGCTCAAACAAGGACGCGTTGGCATCGTCCTCGATCTGCGTCCAGGAGGGCGGGGTGGTGTCGATCTCACGCCAGCGTCGCTCATCCTCCGACCAGTGGATCGCCCAGGCATGGCCATGGCGTTCGCGGACGATAAACCTGCGATCCTCCTCCTCTTCGACTTCGTGCACGGAGAAGCCATTTGCGTAACGGGCGGGTATGCCGGCATAGCGCAGGAGCAACACTGTCGCCGTCCCGTAATACTCGCAATGCCCGGAGCGAGTGTTCTCAAGAAAATTTGCTAAAGGAGTGACGCCGGCGGGTAGCTGGTCGGCGGAGATGTCCTGATACGTGCTGTAGGCGAAATCTCGACTGAAGAACTGGCGGATCGTGGCGAGCTTCTCGCGAATCGTAGGGCGTTGGCGCAGACGAAGCCGTTGGCCGACGCGCTCGATAGCCGGCAATTCCCGCTCGGGAATCAACAGGTCTTCCAGGTCGCCTTCGACATTTGCGACGGGCGCGAGTTCTGGCGTCGGACCCTTGCCATGGCGCGCGCGATATTGCACCAGCCTGGGACCATCCAGGACCTGCACGACGCCGTATCGGTTGTGCTTGACCTCGCCCACGATGAGCTCGGCGAGCTGCCAGCTTCCTGGCGGCATCGTCAAGATGCCATCGCTGCCATTGAGGTAGCCTGAGATGCGCACCGAATTGGTGGGGGCTTGAATGTCTCCGAGAGTCCAGGTCGTCGTGTCGTTCTCGGCGGTGACGGATTCAAATTCCTTCTCGCGGCCGGCGTACCAGTTGGGGCTGTGGTAGACCGAGTAGCTGGAACCGAGAATCAGGCCCGGCACGGGGCCTTCATCCTGTTCGACGCGAAGGATGATCTTTCCCGAGAGTTTCAATTCGCCGATCTGCCCGATGGCGGTGTGGCTCTTCAGCGGATCGGCCTGTTTGTTTACCCACTGCGAGACCATTTGCATGATGCCGTCTTCGAGCTGCGACTGGAGCCGGTGCAGGCGTTGGTGGCTCCAATGACCGCCCCAGACCACCACGATCAGCAGGCTGCCCCAAAGAACGGCGGAGAATCGCCGCGGCCTCATGAACCAGAGCGTCCAGATGGCGATGGCCGAAAATCCGGCATAAAACCAGAAGTCCCGATGCGTCGTCGCGGCTGCTGCCAGCAGAACAATCGCCAGATAGATGTGACCGACGTTGACGCCGCCCTTGAGCGTGGCGCCGGACAGACGTTCGCGCCGGCGCATGAAGTAGAAGAACGTGCTGGCCGGATGTCGGTCGCGCGAACCCCAGGCCTGCGCGAGCGCGAAGGGAAAGAAGATCATCGGCCACCACTGAAAGAAGTAGAGCGAGAAAAACGCGGTGATCTTCATATGGCGATTTCGCTCAGTCCAGTTGA
>JBLHKZ010000031.1:0-30396 GCA_047618185.1 Limisphaerales bacterium | reverse complement strand
ATTCGGTCAACTTTCGAACCAGTTGGTTGACCTTTTCCTGAATCTCCGCTGCGCTCGCGCCGGAAGCGACGACACCCTGGATCTCGATAAGATTCGACGCTGTCTTGAGATTCTTGGTTCGCGACTTCTCTTCGGCCTGGGCGGTTGCGCGTTCGATCTCCACTTTGGAGTCCGACTGGGCGTCACCCTGAAACACGGAGCCTACTGTGTCGACGAGTCGTCGAAGGATTCGATGCACGAGGCTGGCTGAGAAACCGCCCAACAAGGCCAGGACCGGACGGCCCATTGCCTGGAGTGGACTTGCCGCGGCGGCGGCCGCTCCAGCGCCTGCATTGGGATCCGCGCCGGCGCCGGCCGCATCAGCCGCGCCGCCCACGGCTTCGCCCGCAGTCGCGGTGAATTCCGGGGCGAGGGGAATTAAGTTGGAAAGAATGAGGCCGGCGACCAGCCCGACGATGAGCTCGATCCAATAGGACGACTCGAATTTTGGATCGTATGAGAAATCGACGATGTACTTGTTGGCTTTGAAAAGGAGGGCAAAGCAGGCGCCCATGCCGGCGGCTGCGAGGAGGAACAGGAGGTTGATCAGCAAAGGGATTCCGTCCGACTCGAAAATGCTTCCGCTATCCTCGCTGACATCGGGAGAAAGCGAGAGACACACGAAGGCAATCAGGAAGAACAGGGTGGCGACCATGAGGCGGCGAATCAACGCGACATCGCCGAGAAAGGTGTACCAATGATTGGACTCCTTGGCTTTATTCAGTAGGACGATTGTTCTGGGGGTGGCAGGCGCGACAATGGCGGCGATCTGCTGGTGCACACGGCTCAGGCGCTCCATTCTCAGCGGTCCTTCTTCGGGGATTTCGGTGTTGATCGTTTCGTAGTAGTCGCGAGTGTGGTTGTGCTCGTGCTGTGAAGGCGTTTCCGGCGGGGTGGCATGGTCGGCAATCTCGATGTGGGAGAGTTTGAATTCTTCGATAACCTCGGCGAGCGCTCCGGGAATGGGATCACCTGACGCCGAGGCGTGTTTGGCCATGGCGTCGCACTCGTTGATCATCTGAGCGCGCAGGGAGTTGGGATGAATCCGATAGAGTCTGCGGGTCTGCAGAACGGTTTCGTCGTCTTTCATATTCGCGTTGGTTTCCGGTTTAAGTGTTCAGGGCACAGTGGATGCGCAACGGTCCCTCCCTCGCTTCAGGTGTGCATGAAAGCTCGGACGTGGCGGCCGATACAAGCTAATTCTCTCCAGAGTCTGGCTCCGGCAAGTGAAGTGAGATTTCAGCCTCGTCCGGATTTTTGGCTGACGCGAGGATTCAACTCCTTCCTTGGAATACAAAGAACTACGCATGGACGAGCGAGCCGTGGCTGGATACTCTCTCAAAATTCAATACCCTAAAACATGAAGACACACTTTTTGCTGACGGCCATCCTTTCCATCGGCTGCCTTGCCGGCGCCGCGCAGACTCCCGACCATCAGTACCAATTCGCCCGTCAGTTGGAAACTGACGGAGACGCGGCCTTCGCGCTGCTCGAGTACAAGCGATTCGTTTACCACCATCCTGGGCACGTAAAAGTGGCGGAGGCGCGGATGAACACCGCGAACATCTACCTGTTCTATCTTGCTGATCTGGGGCAGGCCCGGCAGTCCTTGGGGGAGGTGGTGAAGAACCACAAAGGCAGCGCCACTGCGAAGGCGGCGACGGAGTTGGTTGAATTCATTGAAGTGAATTCCGATTTTGGCGGCAAGCCATTGCTCGCCTTCCTGGGCGCGCGAAAGGAGGCCAATCGGAAAAGGCATGAGCAGGCTGCGGGCGGCTATCTGAAACTTGCCGCGACTTATCCGCAGGCGCGCCTGGCCCCTGTTGCCCTGGTCGAGGCGGGCGCGTTGTTTTTGGGGCCGTTAAAGCAATCGCAGAGAGCCGTCGACGCCCTCGCGAAGATGTCACCGGCCTACGTGAAGCACGAGCAATTCGCGGAGTCTCAATTCCTGACGGCGCAGGCGATCGAACAATTGAAGGGACCCGGTTCGGAGGCGATAGCCGCGTATAAAAAGGTTGGAGGCAATGACGCGAAGAACGCCTGGAGGATCAAAGCGTTGAGCGAGGCGACCCGAATTGAAAAGACCCGAAATTTGCCCAAGCGGGTTTACGAGAAGAAATATGTCAAAACGTTCAAAGCGGTCAACCAAGCGACGCGTCGTGACGTCTACATCGTTTCCATTGAGGTGAACCAGGGCCTGTCGGAGCGGGAAGTGAAAGCGACCATGGAGGATGCGCTGTTCCAGAACGTGGGCAAACGGCAGAGCGACAAGCACAAGGTGCAGATTGCAGGCTATTTCAGCTATCCGGTGACCAAGGCGGGCAGCGTGGATTGGATGCCGGGCAAGCCGGCCGAATACACGGTGAGAAAGCTGAAGACGGAGGACGCTGTCAAAGGGCTGCTGTTTGACCTGTTCAAGAATCGCTGAGCTGTCGGATTGCTCCTAAGTTGCGCGGGTTAGCCCAGGATCTCCTTTTGCCAGTTCATCAGGGTTTCGAAGGCCTTGTCCCAATCGATCGCCAGAGCGGTCATCGTGGCTCGACTGGCTATCAACGTAGGATCGATTTCAAGCTCGGTCGCGTGCCGATCACGCAGCGCCTGGATGTCCACGACCTTCTGTTTTTGCAAGGCTGTCATGCGCACGCCTTTCTGACGGATATGCAGGGGCAGTTGGTTCTCCGGCACGGCCAGTCCCTGTTTAATGGCTTGGTCGAGCTGTTCTCGCCGCCGCGGTGAATATCGATGCGAGATGAATTCCTCAAGTGGCTGAGCTTCCGCGGCCGCGGCGGACAGCGCGACGACCCTCTGCGGGCTCATGATGAAGAACAGGGGACGATTGGCCACGATCGCTTCCCGCTCTCGCCACTGACAGACTTCACGGAGAACGGCGAGTCCTCGCCGCTCGAGCTTGGCATTGCCTTTGATCCGCCACAGTTGGTCTGGATCGGGCGTGTGCAGGATCGAACATTCGGAAATGAGTCGCGCGCAAACCTCCGCATGCCAGGAAAGTCTTCCCTTCGCTTCAAGCTGGGATCTGAGCAGATCTGAAAGGGGCTTTAGGTAGCGCGTGTCGTTGCGGGCGTATTCTTCCATTCGCGGGGTCAGCGGTCGCAGCGCCCAGTTCGCTTTTTGCGGGCCCTTCTCCAGGCTGACATCGAGAAACTGTTCGACGAGGTTGGAGAGCCCAAATTTTTCAACGCCAAGCAGGCGGGCGGCGATCATGGTGTCGAAGACGACGCTGGGTGAGAAATTGAAATCCTTCTTCAGTAGACGAAGATCGTAGTCCGCGCCGTGAAGAATGAGTTCCCGTCCGGCGAGTTCAGACCACAAGGGAGCGAGATCGAGCGCGGGGGAAAGCGGGTCGATGAGAAAGTCGCCGGCGTTGGCGGTCAATTGGAGGAGGCACAGCTTCTCGGGATAGGCATGCAGGCTGTCGGCCTCTGTGTCGATGGCGATCCAGTCAGCCGTATCCAGGCAGGGAAGCCATTCACCCAACGCTTCGTTCGTAGCAATCACCGTGGAAAAATACGGGATTCCCGGGGCGTGTGTCGAGACATGGAAGACGCCAGCGTCCTTTTGTATCAGATCGATCGTCGATGGTTGGCCATTTTGCCTTTTGCCCCGGATGAGGAGCTTCTATGATCCATTCTATGAATCTGGCGACTGCATTTAGAGCTTCGGCTGAAACGAATCGGGAGAAAACGGCCATATTTTGGGGAGACTCCGTCTATTCCTATGACCACTTGAACGCCCAATCGGATGCGGTCGCGCATGCGTTGAAAACTCGATTTGGAGTTGTGCCGGGGGATCGAGTAGCCATTTGGGTGCAGAATTGTCCGGAGTTTATTTCGGCGTTCTTCGGGATTCAGAAGGCGGGAGCAGTGGTGACTCCGATTAATAATTTCCTCAAACCGGACGAAGTCTGTTTTATCCTTGGCGACGCCGGCTGCCGGGTGATGATCACAGATTCGACCTTGGGAGGCGCAGCGCCGGAGATTGGAGAAGCCTTGCCGGAGCTTGAAACGCTGACGATCGAGGAGTTTGGAGAATTGCCTGTTCCGGCGGATTCCGGAGGCGTGGTCGACCATCGGGAGCCAACGGAGTTGGCGGTGATCATCTACACGTCCGGCACGACGGGGCGTCCCAAGGGCGCGATGCTGACGCACGGCAATCTGCTTCACAATATCGAGAGCTGCCGGAAGATACTCGAGGCGGAAGACTACGATCGGTTCGTGCTTCTGCTGCCGATGTTTCACAGTTTCATGCTGACCGTATGTAATCTGTTGCCGCTGCTCATCGGCGGTTCGATCGTGCTGATCCGCTCACTTCATCCGCCCAAGAACGTGATGCTGGAAATCGTTCGTCACAAGGCCACGATATTGCCGGCGATTCCGGCCTTTTTTCGGGCCATGTTGCACGATTCCGTGCCGGCGGATATTCCGCTGCGAGCGGCGGTGAGCGGGGCCGCGCCGTTGCCGGTCGAAACCTTGAATGTCTTTAGTAAGAAATTTCCGTTTCCGTTGATCGAGGGCTACGGTCTGAGCGAGGCCAGCCCCGTGGTCAGCTTCAACCCACTGCGGGGGCCGTGGATCGCCGGTTCGATCGGTAAGCCGGTCCCGGATGTCGAGGTCAGTGTGCGCAATGAGGCCGGTGAGGAATTGCCCGATGATGAGATCGGCGAGATTTGCGTCCGGGGCGGCAACGTGATGGCCGGGTATTGGAACAACGAGGAGGAAACGAAGAAGGCCATTCGTGAAGATTGGCTTTACACCGGTGATATCGGATATCGGCGAGCCGATGGCTTTGCGTTCATTACGGATCGGAAGAAGGACATGCTGCTGGTCAATGGCATCAATGTCTATCCGCGGGAAATCGAGGAAGTGATCTATCAGATTCCTGGAGTCAAAGAAGCGGCAGTGATCGGCAGGGAAGATCCTCGCAGGGGCGAAATGCCGATCGCTTTCGTGGCGCCGGACGAAGGTGTGGAGCTGGATGAAAAGGTCATCCTAGCGTTTCTCAAGGAAAAGCTCGCCGCCTACAAGATTCCGAGAAAGATACTGATGGTCGACGCGCTCCCGCGCAACGCGACTGGGAAGATTTTGAAGACGGAACTGCGCAATCGAAATGTCTGATTGGGTTTGGCCTTGTCATAGCCGTGGCGGATTTCTAGATTGACCGCGCATGGATTATCAGATGTCACAGTATATCGGAGTCGCGGTTCTCGCGCTGGCGGCGACGACGTTCGCTTTTGGCGCGATTGGAGCGTCGATCATCGTGGGCAGGATGAGCAATCGACATCGCAAGCTTTCCCCGAAAGAGGCCATCAAGGACATCGCTTACGAGTGCGGGATGTTGCCCCAGGGCGATGGAAATTCCCGACTTTCGGTCAAATTCTACCTGGTGGCATTGCTGTTCGTGCTCTTCGACATCGAAGCTGTTTTTCTCTATCCGTGGGCGGTGGTCTACAAGGATATGCTCGCCCAGGGAATGACGGTGGTCTTCTACTCGATGCTTTCCTTTCTCGGCGTGCTTTTTGTCGGATGGATTTACGCCGTCAAGAAGGCCGCGTTCGAGTGGAAGGATTAACTCAGCCACGTCTCGGCCCAGGGCGACGAGGCGCAAATTCAACTCACCGATTTCAGTATTCAGGAGTTTATTGATTCCATGAAATCTCCCATCAAGTTTGGCACATCAGGTTGGCGCGGCGTTATCGCTGAAACCTTCACATACGACAACGTGAGGCTTGCCGCACAGGCCATCGCGATTCATCTGAAGGCGGAATTGAAACGCAAGCGTTCGCCGATCCATGGACGCAAGCCGGTCGTCATCATGGGCCATGACACCCGATTCATGGGACGCGAATTCTGCGAGGCCGCCGCGGAAGTCCTGACCAGCAACGGATTGATTCCGGTCTTGTGCGAGCGTGACGCGCCGACTCCGGTGATCGCGCACACCATTCGCAACTTGAAGGCGATCGGGGGGATCAATATGACCGCCAGCCACAATCCGGCGCGGTATCAGGGATTGAAGTTTTCCCCTTACAACGGAGCGGCCGCGCCGCCGGAAACCACCGAGGAAATTGAAGCGAATGTCGCAAAGTTGATTGCGAAGAAATGGTCATTTAAGCCCTCGAGTGAAAAGCAATCGTTCAAGACGATTGATCCCCGGCCTGCCTATTTCAAGCAGTTACGGAAAATTCTGGATTTTGACGCAATCCGAAAGGCGAAACTAAAGATTGCGGTGGAGTTCATGTATGGCACAGGTCGCGGATATCTCGACACGTTGCTGGAGGAGGCTGGCGTCAAGATCACGGGGCGATTTCACGAAACACCGGACCCGATGTTCGGCGGGCAGCATCCGGAGCCGGACGCGCCGGGGATGGCTGCGGTGAGCGAGTTTGTTCGAGCGGGGAAGGCTCGAATCGGCTTGGGCCTGGATTGTGACGCCGACCGTTTCGGCATCGTCGACAGCGACGGCACGTGGATTACCCCGAATCAGGTCCTGGCGCTCGCGCTCTATCATTTAAAGAAAAACCGCGGCTGGACGGGCGCCGTCGTGCGAACAGTGCCAACGAGTCATCAGGTGGACAGTGTGGCGGAAATGCTGGGTGTGAAGCTTTACGAGACGCCGGTTGGCTTCAAGTACATCGGCGCGCTGATGGAGAGTGAGGCGATTATCTGTGGGGGTGAGGAATCGGGGGGGCTGAGCGTGAAAGGTCATGTCCCTGAAAAAGACGGCATCCTGGCGTGTCTGCTGATGGCGGAGCTGGTCGCCACCGAGCGGAAATCGCTGGGCGCGATTCTCAAGCGGATCGAGAAGGGAACGGGACAGGCGTTCTTTACAGAACGAATCAATGTCGCCGTGGCGGAGCAGAGCAAGGCGGCCTTGATTGCGCGATTGAAGGTCGGTTTCGAGAAGATCGGTTCTAGCAAAGTCGAGCAGTTCATCACGACAGATGGCTGGAAGTTTGTCTTGGCCCAAAACGAGTGGGTGGCGTTTCGCGCAAGCGGGACCGAACCTGTGTTTCGTTGCTACATCGAGGCGAAGAGCGAGCAGCGGCTTGCGAAACTGCGGACCGCCGCAAAGAAGCTCCTCAAGGTCTAGGATAGCAGAGCAGAAGCGCCACGAATTCAGGTCGCGACAGGAATGTCAGGTATCGGCTACGTGACAGGCCTCCGCCCGTTTCGGATTTGTTCCGTTTCCTTGTCCGTCAGCGGTCTGGAGGTTGTGGAAAGTCCCGGATTCACGCTGGTTAAGATAACAAGAATTCACCGCTCAACCCATCCGTTTTCATGGAACTCGCGAAGGGTGTTTTCCCAGCCATCGACCTTGATGGCGGAAACGGGGCAGGGCTCTGGAGCATCCCAGCGGTCGATGAAATCCATGATGACGGAATCGTTTCCGCCGGGAAATAGCGCGTCGCCAATGAAAACGATCTTCTCGCAACCGGCGTCGGTCAACGTGGTGACGGCGTTGGTCTTGTCTTTGCCTTCAATCACGAGATCGAAGGAGGTTTCACCGCCGAGCATGATTCGCAGATTCCTGGTCGCGATGATTTCGGAGAGACGGCTGTTCAGATGATCGATGACCCGTCGACGATAGTTTGTCTCCCGATCAAATGCCGCAAAGGCTTCGCGATTGCGCAAAGCGTCGTCGTCCAGAGTCGCTTTTGCGGGCCTGCCGATGGGGACGCAGTTGACCATCGAGCCGCGATTGCCGATCTGCTCTCCGAGCACGGTGACGCTCGCTGGGAGTTGGAATTCTTCGGATTCCAGAATCGCCCTTAATTCGTTCATGAGTCGTTCGAATCCATCGGCTCCAAGGTGCTCCTCAAAGTCAAAAATGCTGACTTCATCAATGGAGAAATGACTCGAAAAGGGGCAGCGAAAGTGCGCGGAACCGTTGCTCACAAAGGCATCGAAATCACGACGGCAGCCAAAGTCCCACAGCGGTTGCAGGAACTGGGGCGTGACGAGGTCGAGATTGCTGCCGGCAGCGACGTGCCAGGGCACATTGAGTCGCTTCAGGGCGTCCGCCATTTCTGCGTTCAGAGGGATACGCGGCGCGGTGAGAGTTCCATCGATATCGAATAGCAGCGTGGGTTTCATTGAGCGCGTGAGTGGAGCTAAAACCGGGAGCGGCTTCAAGGGAAAATCGAAGGCGAATCAGGCCCCAGGGAGCTAAGGAAGCTGGAGCCGAAGGCTGGCGGCGGAAGGTGGAAGTTTTCGGCGATAGTTGCCGCGACATCGCTGTAGGTTTCGCGGATTCCCAGGTTGATCTTGCAATTGATCCGCGGGCCGAACGCGAGCAGCGGGATGTGTTCGCGAGTATGGTCCGTGCCAGGGGTGGTGGGATCGACGCCATGGTCGGCAGCGATGATGACAAGATCCGTTGTACGAAGTTGGGCCTCCAACTCAGGCAGCTTGCGGTCGAAAGCTTCGAGCGCGTCGCCATAGCCGCGGGGATCGTTGCGATGACCGTAGATCATGTCGAATTCGATCAGGTTGACAAACAGCAGCCCTTCAAAATCGTCCTTCAGAAACTTTAGCGCAGCATCACAGCTGCTGGCGTTGTCATGGGTGTGATTGGACCGGGTGATGCCGCGATGGGCGAATATGTCGTCAATCTTGCCGACCGTGCAGACGGTTTTGCCGGCGGCAATGAGCTTGTCCAGGGTCGTGGCTTCCGGCGGTTGCAGTGCGTAGTCCTTGCGATTATTGGTGCGGTGAAAGGTGGATGAATCCGCGCCGAGGAAAGGGCGGGCGATGACGCGTCCGACGGCATGATCGCCGGCGAGCAAGTCGCGGGCAATTTCACACGCCTGATAGAGTTCCTCGACGGGCACGATTTCCTCGTGCGCGGCGATCTGAAAAACACTGTCGGCGGATGTGTAAACGATGAGGGCGCCGGTCTGCTGATGTTGTTCTCCGAGTTCCTGAATGATGGCTGTGCCGGAGGCGGCGATATTGCCAATTGTCTTGCGGCCGGTTTGCCGCTCGAATTCTTCGATGACATCCGCAGGGAACCCGTTGGGATAGGTCGGAAATGGCAGGGAGAGCCGAATGCCCATCAATTCCCAATGCCCGGTTACGGTGTCTTTGCCGGCGGAGCGTGGAATGCATTTGCCGAAAGCCCCGCAGCGATGCAGGGACGCGGGAACTCCCTCAATCGGTGTGATGCCTCCGAATCCAAGGCGAGCCAGATTGGGGAGGTTAAGGCCGCCAACGGCGCGAGCGGTATTGCCCAGAGAGTTGCTGCCGACATCGCCGTAGTCGGCGGCGTCAGGAGCCTCGCCCGCGCCCACGCCATCGAGCACGATCACGACGATGCGTTGGAATGGCCGGGATACGTTCATCGGCGAGCTCGCTTTCCGGACTTTCAGGGGTTCGGCTTTCTTTTTTTCAGCAGGGCCTTGGTGTCGGTCTGGATTTGGTCAATTTCCTCCTGGTGAGCCGTCTTGGTTTCGCGGTCCATGTGGTCGATGAAGAGAATGCCTTTTAGATGATCGGTTTCATGCTGAATCACGCGCGCCAGCAAACCGCCGCAGGTAAACTCCAGCAGTTCACCGTCCTCGTCCTGGGCTTTGACGGAGACGGATTCAGGGCGAAGGATGTCGTCATAGACATCCGGGAAGCTGAGGCAGCCTTCGGCGCCGGGGATGCGTTTGCCGAACGGCTTCAATTCCGGATTGATAAGAATTAAAGGCATGTATTCCTCGATGTTCACTTCCTTGCCGTTGAGTTCCAGGGTTGAGGGGCGATCGGAGACCTCTGTGACGTCGATGACGGTGAGCTGAATGGCTTTGCCGATCTGCTGGGCCGCCAGTCCGACTCCGTGGGCCTCGTCCATGGTTTCGAGCATGTTCTCAACCAATTCATGCAGCTCGGAGTCGAAGGTCTCAATACGGGCGCCGCGGGCTCGGAGAACGGGATCGCCGTAGTTCACAATGGGAAGAATCATCTGGCTGGGAATCGGTTTGGAGTATTGCTTGCTGAGTTGCGAAGGGAGAAGTGAATCGAAACAGTTATTCGAATTCGACGCCTGAGACTTGAAGTATTCGTTCGAGGTCTTCGTCGTTGAAGAATTTAATTTGCAGCGAACCCCCTTTTCCTTTGCGGTATTGAAGACGGACTTTAGTGCCGAATCGCTCCTGCAACGCGGATTCGAGTCGGCCGATGTGAGCGTCTTGCTCGGAGCCGGCGGCGTCCGTTTTTTTAGAATTGCCGGGAGTCCGATTGGCGCGATCCCGCATGGAGGCGACAAGTTCTTCCGTCTGGCGAACGCTGAGGCTGTGGCGGATCGCGCGATCGGCGGCCAGTCTTTGTTCGGCGTCGTTGGTGAGTCCCAGAATGACTTTGCCGTGTCCGACCGAAAGGCGGCCGTCGCGGACATGGATGCGCACTTCGGAGGAAAGTTTGAGGAGCCGCAGCGTGTTCGCCACGGCGGCGCGGCTCACGCCAACTCGGACGGCGACTTGTTCCTGCTTTAGATCGAATTTGTCGATCAGTTGCTCGTAGCCGAGCGCCGCGTCGATGGGATTCAGATCCTCGCGCTGCAGGTTTTCCACGAGAGCCAGTTCGAGGGTCGTTTGGTCATCCGCATCGCGAATGATGACGGGCACGTTGGCGAGGCCCAGTAGTTGGGCGGCGCGCCAGCGACGTTCGCCGGCGATGATCTCGTAGAAATCGCCCTTGGGGCGCACCAGAAGAGGCTGCAGGATGCCCTGTTCCCGTATGGAATCGGCGAGATCCCTCAAGGTTTCCTGGCTGAATTCTTTTCGCGGCTGAAAGTCGCAGGGTTTGACCTTGTCGAGGGGAAGCTGGGTGGGCGACACGGCGGCGGCCGTATCGGCTGTCGTGACGGTCTTTAAAACTGGATTGGAAGTCGCCGGTTTGGATTTTCCAAGGAGGGCGCCCAATCCGCGGCCGAGCGCTGATTTGGTCATGCGAAGGAGAGTGTCGAATCCGGCGGCGGGTTGTCAATCAATCGCACGAGTCGAGTCGGGGCGTTGAGAGTGACGCCGGCGTTTGCAGCGTCAGGGGAGCAGCACAAGGCGGTAAAATCTGCTGCCGACTTGGGCGGCGATCGTGGAATCCTGGAAGGACGAAACGCCGCCGGTGCCAGTGAATGTGTCGAGGAACGTCCAGTGCATCAAATCTTCGGAGACCTCAACGCGGTAAACCATGCCGGTTTCTCCGACAAGACCGACGGTGATTTGGCCGGTGGTGGGAGAAATTTCCACGCTCGTCGGAGCGGCCTGAGCGGCGATATTGATGGTTGCGGAGGTTGTGGTCAGGCCAAGGTCATCCGTTGCGACGGCGGTTAAGAGATAAGTTCCCAGAGGGATGGCCGGGAAGACAGCTCTGTATGGGGGCATGGTGGACTCACCTAGCTTGTTCCCGCCTTCGAAGAATTCGACTTTGGCGATGCTTCCGTCATCGGCGGCAGTGGCCGTAATAGTGAGATTGGCTAGTGGGAGGACCGCTCGTCCGTCAATAGGGTCGATGATTTCCACGGTTGGAGGCAGGTTGGCCGACTTGACGTCGATTTTCACTGTTGCTGAGGCTCCGGCGAAATTGACTGAATCCGACGGCGTGAAAGTGGCGTTGAGGGTCTGATTGTCCCCGACCGACAAGACGGCGCCGAGGCCGGGGTTGTAGACGAACGACCCTGCCACATTTGCCGTCGCGTTCAGTTGCGCCGACGTGAGGGGCGCGCCTTCGACAATATCGGAAGGAGCGCTCCAGGTGATGACGGAATCGGCCTGGAGGATGTCGATTGTGACTGTCGCTGACGCGGCAATATAGTTTTGTGAATCAGTCGGCGTAAAACTGACGTAGAGGGATTGTGCATTGCCCGCGCTCAAGACAGAACCGGCCGGGGGAGAGTAAGTGAATGTTCCCGGCGTGTTTGCCGTTGTGTTAAGCTGGCTGGAGCCGAGCGGATCGCCGAAAGTGATCGGAGCGGGAGTGTTCCAGGCGATGCTTACGTTCGCTTTACCGACGTTGATGGATGCAGTGACCGTTCCGCCGTTGAAATTGGCCGGATCGTTGGAGGTGAAAACGGCGGTGAGGGTTTGGTTGTCGCCGGCGTTGAGAACGGTTCCGGCCGGCTGCGTATAGGCGAACGAACCGGGGATGTCGTGCATTGCATTCAATTGGGTCGCGCTGAGAGCCGTTCCGAAAAGTATATCGATCGGGTTTTGCCAGGACAGAACGGGGTCCGCCTTCAGAACATTGATGAAGACCCGAGCCGTGGCGGCGGTGTAGTTGACGGTGTCGTTTGGCGTGAATGTTACGTCGAGCGGTTGTCCCGATCCTGCATCGAGGATGGTCGATAGCGGGGGAGTATAATCGAAAGTTCCAGGGATGCTTGCCGTCGCGTTGAGTTGCTCATTCTTCAACGCCTGGCCAAACACGATATCTCCGGGATTGCTCCATGTGACTAAGGGTTCAGCCGGCAGGACGTCGATGGTTGTGCCGATCAAGCCTGATTCATAGTTGCCGGCATCCGTGGGCGTGAATTGCGCCTGCAGCGGTTGTCCGATGCCGGCGTTGAGGACGGTGGAGGCGGGCGGCAGGTAGTCGAATGAGCCGGAGATATCTGAAACGGCGTTGAGTTGAGCGCCGGTGAGCGGGTCGCCAAAGGTGATGCTTGCCGGAGCATTCCAACTCAGTGATGGATTCAATTTCGTGACATTGATCAGAGTGGAAGCCTGGACGGTATTGTAATTTAAGGAATCCGTCGGCGTGAAACTCGCGTGCAGCATTTGTCCGTTTCCAGCATCAAGGATGGCGCCCGTGGGGGGGGAATAACTGAAAACGCCGGGAACATTGGCTGTTGCATTCAATTGCTGTGCGCCAAGCGGGGTTTCGTATGGAATAGCTGAAGGCTCCGGCCAATCGACGATCGGGTCAATCTTGCGAACGTTGATTACGACGTCGCGAGTGACCGAGTTGTAATCGGCCGTATTGTCTGGCGTGAATTGGACGGAGAGCGTTTGCGCCGGGCCTGCGTTGAGCAATGTGGTCAGCGGCGGCGTGTAGACAAACTGGCCGGCAACGGGTGATTGAGCATTGAGTTCCGCCCCGCTCAACGGCGTCCCGAAATCTATATCACCTGGATTGCTCCAGACTATTTCCGGATCGCCCATATCGACGGTAATGAGGACTCCGCCGATCTCGGAGTTATAGTTCAACTGGTCGTCCGGAGTGAAGGATACGGTCAGCAATTGCGAGGGTCCGACAAGCAGAACCTCTCCAAGATCGGGATTGTAGGAAAATTGACCGGGAACGTTCGCAGTTGCGTTGAGCTGGGCGGCGCTGAGGGCGGTTCCCAAAGGAATCGAGGCTGGATTGTTCCAGGAAAGCACGGGCGTGGCCTTGAGAATGTTCAGGTCGGCGAATGCAGTGGCGCTGGCCTGGTAATTCATCTGATCGTCCGGGGTGAAAACCACCTGCAGTCGCTTATTGTTCTCCGCATTCAACAGAGCGCCGGTTGGCGGGTCGTAGACGAAGGATCCGGGCAGGGTGGACGTCGCGTTGAGCTGGGTATCATCCAGCAATGTTCCAAAAATGATGTCGTCGGGGTCGTTCCATGCGATTAGCGTCGGCGCCTTGTCCACGATCAACGAAATCGATTTTGTGACTGGGTTATAATCGTCGGAGGTCGGAGTGAAGGTGACGCTGAGAGAGTGTGTGCCCGCATCAAACAGGGCTCCCTCCGCCGGAGTATAAACGAAGTCGCCGGGCAGGTCTCCAACGACGGCGGCGTCGAGGCGATTGGCGGCGAGGGTGTAGGGGAACACTGCGTTGGCCTGAGTATTCCAGATAATAATCGGATCCGCTCTAACCGCATCGATGGTGACGGTTGCGGTCGCGTTGTTGAAATTGGCCGTGTCAGACGGAGTGAAATCAACGGTAAGTATCTGCCCGTTTCCTCTGGGCAGGAGTGTGGTGATTGGCGGTGTGTAGACAGGTGTTCCCAGGGTGTCGACAATGGCGTTGAGTTGGGTTCCGCTGAGCGCGGTTCCAAATTGGATGGCGGGGGGATTGCTCCAGGTGATGGTCGGGTCGGCCTTGAGGACGTTGATCGTTGCGGTGGCCATGCCGATGCTGAAATTGGGCGAATCGGGCGTGAACGTGACTGAAAGAGCCTGGCCGGCTCCGGCGTCGAGCTGCGCGTCGACGTCCGGGGAATAGTCGAATTGGCCCGGAGTGTTTGCCGTGGCGTTGAGATGATTGGTCGTGTTGAGCAGGGTCCCGTAGACGGTATCCGCAGGGTCGTTCCAGCCAATGACCGAATCAGCCTGTGTGACATTGATGTCGACGGCGGTCGTGACGACGTTGAAATTGGCGGGGTCGTTGGGGGTGAATTGAACTTCAAGCGGTTGAAGCAGGCCCGCGTTGAGCACCGTCCCGAGGGTGGGAGTGTAGGTGAATTGGCCCGGCACAGTGACTTCGCCTGTGGCATTCAGGTGGTCCGTTAAATTTAGCGCTGTGCCGAAGACGATATCTGCCGGGTTCATCCAGGTGATAACAGGATCCCTCTTGAGGACATTGATTATCGCGGTTTGGGTTGTGACGTTAAAGTTTTCGGTGTCTTCGGGCGCGAATGAGACGGTTAAGGTCTGATTGTCGCCGGCGCTGAGCGTGGCGCCCGCAGCAGGAAAATAGGTTGCGACCCCGGCGATGACCGGTTGGAAGATGGCGTCAAAATCCCAGGTAGTGATCCCTGCGCCGCCGCCGGGATTCATTACGATTTCGATAAAATTGTCGTCTCCAGAGGGGTAGACTATTGTCTCGAAAAGATCCAGCGTGCTCCCAGGGCCTCCTCCGCCTGGTGGATTGCTGATGATTCCGGTGTCGAACAGCAGATTGCCGTCATAGAAGACCTGCATTTGGTGCGGCGAATTGTAGAACTGGTAACGGATCTCAATTGAGCCGCCGCTTGTTCCGACCTCAGTTATTTGAATGAGCGCTTCGGTGGCTCCGCCAGAGGTGAGGGGATGAAATTTGGGGGGAACGTATCCCGCGAAAGTTGCGTTGAGGTGGTCGAGGTTGTTGAGAGCGGTTCCGAAAAAGATATCGCCAGGGTTGTTCCACATGACGACCGGATTTGCCTTGAGAACGGTGACCTGACGGGTCGCGGTTACGACATTGTAATTCGCGTTGTCGACGGGCGTGAAGGTGGCCGTGATCGTGAGCGGCCCGGCGCTCAGCGTCGTCATCTCATCGGGTGAGTAGGTGATGCTTCCCGAGATTTCAGCCACGCTCGCGTTCAAGTGGTTGCCGGCTGTGAGGGTCTCGCCAAAAGTCGGGTTGGGCGGTTGTTCCCACACGATTGCGGGATCGGCCTTCAAGACGTTGATCGTGACCTGCTTGGTCACCGGACTATAGTCCGCAGTGTTGATCGGCGTGAAAGTGACGGTGAGGAGCTGATTGTCTCCGGCGGGCAGGACGATGCCCGCCATCGGCGCGTATGCAAAGGAGCCGATGATGGTTTCGTCCGCCTGCGTGGCATTGAGCTGGGTGTTGCCGAGGGCTGCGCCCACGACGATGTCCGCGGGGTTATTCCAGACGATGTCAGGCTCGCCTGGATTCACGACGAGATTCACGGAGACGGTATCGGGGTTGTAGCTCGCCGCGTCGTCGGGCGTGAACGTCGCGGTCAGGGCGTTCATCGTGCCGACCGGAAGAATGACGTCAAAACTGGGGGTGTAGACAAATGTCCCCGGCACGTTTGCCGTTGCGTTGAGTTGGGTCGATGTAAGCGGGGCGCCGAATTTGATTGGCAGCGGAGGGTTCCAGTTGGCGATCGAATCGGCCTTGAGGACATCCACCTTATTGGTGAGTCTCACAATGACCGTGCTGAGAATGTTGTCCGGAATGAAGGTGGCGGTCAGTTCCTGCGCGGATTCGCCGCTCCCGGCGGACGGGATAGAGCCCACCGGCGGCAGGAAAATGAAGGTGCCGTCTTCGCCGGACGCGACGTTGACGGCGAAATGACTGCCGGTAAGAGCCTGTCCGAAGACGAGCGACGTTGGGGTGATCCATGTGACATCGGGGACCGATCTGAAAAGGTTTCGCAACACAGAAACCGAGGCTCCATTGAGGGAAACGAGGTCGGGTTTTCCGTCAAAATTGATGTCGACCAACAAGGTTTGAACGGGTCCTGTCCCCGTCTGCACCGCCTGTTGTTGAGCGAACGAAACGGGCATCATGGAAACGGTGGTGTTCAGGGACACACTCGCGGCGTCCAATCCCTCGTTTGCGATTGCCAGATCCGGTTTGCCGTCCCCGTCGATGTCGCCGACGTCAAGCCCTCTGGGGGAAATGCCGGCCGACAGATCCTTCGGCGTGAAGGCTAGGACGCCCATGGCGCTTTGATTCAGAAAGGTCCTGACGGAGGATCCTCCCTCGTTGGATACGACAATGTCGAGCCTGCCGTCACCGTCGAGATCGGCGAGATGCCCGCTCGCAGGGAGCGGTCCTGTCGTGAAGTTCTCCCTCGGGGCGAAGGAGATATTGCCCTCAATGGACGGATTCGAAAGATTGAGCAGAACGGAAACGGACGCACCCCCGGGACCTGACGACCCGTTGACGACGACCATGTCCAAACGGTCGTCCTGATTCAGATCGCCGAGGGAGATGTGATTTGGCCCGGTGCCGGACACATAGTGTAAGGGGGGCGCGAACGAACTCGAATCGATCGTTCCAAAATTGCTTGTGTTGCGCAGAACCGAAACCAATCCGCTTATTTCATCGGAGACGAAGATGTCCGGTTTTCCGTCATTGTCAGCGTGTCCGATCGTGACGCTGGAGGGGGACGCAAGCACGGGAAATCCAACCGCCGGGGCGAACAGAATCGAGCCCGGGACGCTCCTGTTGTGGAAGACCAAAACCGCTCGCGCGTTTGGATCGACGACGGACAAGTCCAGGAGGCCGTCTCCGTCTATATCCTCGGTGACGAGGCCGACAATGCCGATGCTCGCGTCCACCTGTGAGCGGGTCTCGAAAATTGCGGCGCTGAAAGTGTTTCCGCTTGCAGAATTTTTGATCAGGGTGATTTTTCCGTTTGTGGGATCGGTGACGGCAAGGTCGGTTCTGCCGTCGCCGTCAAAGTCGCCGGCGACGATGCGTCCTGGCGCAAAGGCGAGTGGCAGGTTAACCGGAGCGTCGAAGGATTGGGCGTCCAGAACTCCCTTGCTCGTGAAACTGACTCCGAAAGGAAGCGGCGCGACGGCGCTTCGCCCCAGACGGGTCACAGTGACGGGAGCGTAGGTCGCGCCGGCGGGAACGACGACCCTCAGCCTGGTTGGCGTCGCGACAAGGACCGTTGCGGTCACGGCGCCAAAGCGAACAACGTTCTCCCCGGCCGTCTCGGAAAAATAGGCTCCGAAAATCTCGATCTCGTCACCAACTCTTCCCTTGTATGAGTTCATGGAGGTGATGATTGGCGCCAGTTGGCTCGCGCCGAAGGGTTGGATGATTCCCACGCCCTGGTCGTCCGTGAGGGTCGCATTGACTGGATTGCTCAGGTTGACGAAGAACGACTCGTTGGATTCGTTGACGGCGTCGCTCAAGATGTTGATTGAAATCGTTTGTGAGGTGACGTCGGGTGCGAAGACGAGGCTCCCGGATTGTGACGCGTAGTCGAACCCGGCGAGGGCGATATCATCCGCAGTCGTGAAATCGACGGAGGCCATGGTGGAGAGGTTCGTGGAAAGGGTCACGGTGAAGACTGCGGTGGCGATTCCCGCGACCGGTTCCTCGATGGACACATCGTCGATTGAAAGGGTTGCGGTGTCGCCCGGCGGGGGAGGTGGTTCGCCGAAGCTCGGGGTGGCGATCAAGGAAAAATTCTGCGGTCCGTTCGGCACGGTCTGTCCACGAACATCGACCTGCCAGACCCCGGGCATGACGTTTGAATCGACGTAGACCTGCTCGTTGTTGTTGATGTGATCTTCAGCGGTGCGCACCGCCGGATTCGCCGGATTGGCCGGATCGAGCGTCCATGGGAAATGGCGGGCTCCGGCCGGATCCGTAACCACAAGATCGAGATCGTTGATGAGCGTCACGGCGGCGTTGGGAGCGGCTGCCGGATCGTCCCAGACCAGGGTTATCTTGACGGTGGGCGTTCCCGGGGTGACCACGACCGTGAAGCCGGACGTTGCGCCCTGGGTGACTGAGCCTTCGACAAACGCCTCCGCGCGCAAAGCCGCGATGGCATCCGGCGCCTGGACGCGGCCGTAGCCGGACGCGTAGTCGGGGCCGGGGTTGTAGAAGCTCAGGGCCGAGTCGTTCAGATCTTCAACCGTATGCATCAGCAGCCCCTTGACCGTGGAAGGCAGGGGGTAATTGCTTGAGCCAAATATCGCGTGGTAGTCCTCGAGCAGAAGCGCGGTCACGCCGGACACGGCGGGGCAGGCCATTGAGGTTCCTTGTTTGCCGCCGTAGGTGTTTCCCAGGTCCGTCGAAAAGATGTTGGCGGCGCCGGTCTGGTCGCCGGGGGCGACAAGGTCGGGTTTCAGACGGCCGTCGTCGGTCGGGCCCCAGTCTGAAAATGTTGTCATCGAACTGTCGTCGGAGTTGATGGCTCCGACCGTGATGACATCCTTGGCCGTGCCGGGCGGGGTAATGTTTCCGTAGTTGATGAAGTTGGGGCCGCCGTTAGCCATGCACCCGCCGGTTGAAATCGTGTCGTTGCGGTTGTTGCCGGCGGCAAAGTTGACGGTGAGGCCGCGGCCGAACAAGCCGGTCACCAGTTGGTCGTAGTTGGCGGCGAGCGAGGGATAATCGCCGTGGAGATCGCAATTTCCAAGACTTCCGCTCACGTCGAATCCCCAGGAGTTCTGGGAGATTTCGATGTTTTGGCTATTGATTGGGATGTCATGCTCAGTGACCGTGTTGCCTTGGAAATCAAATGAGACGAAGTCAGCGCGCGGCGCCATGCCGCGGTATTGCAGGGGCAGGGAGGCGCCGCCGGCGGACATGCTGAGGGTGCCGGCGCCGAGCATGGTGCCGGCGACGTGGGTGGCGTGGCTGTCGGGGGGGACATTGTCGCCGATTGTTCGCCGGGAACCAAAGTCCGTGTGCGCGTCGACAAGGCCGCCATCCCAGATGCCGATCATGATTCCGGAGCCGGAGAGGTTGAATGGAGGCGCCTGGACGGAGTCAACCCGCATGTTTGAGCGGGACTGGTCGTTGAGCGTGGTGAGCGGTGGGGCAGCCTCCTCAATCCATTGAACAAAGTCCACGCCGGCCAGAATCGGGATCAGGTCAACATCCAGGTTGACGCTCAATTGCCGAAGCTTTGGCGCCCGGTCGAGCACGCGCCCGTTCAAGGCGGTCACGGCCTGTTCCACCGTCTGCTGGGCCACATCGCCAAAGTGGGTCAGGATCAGATCGGCTGTGTTTCCCGGGCGGAGCGCCCAGGCTCCGATCTGGCCGTCGCTAATTCGTTTGGGAAGCTTGTCCTTGGTTTCGATGCGGCCGAGCCAGACGACGTTGTCCTGCTGGAGCGCTGCCGGGGCGGTTGTCCTGGAGACACGGGCAAAAAAAGTTTTTTCCGGAAGATAGTTGAGCAAATAAAGGCCCGCATCGCTCAGGCGTTGCCGGGCAGGAGCGTCGGGGAGGATTGTGAACTGCACGAGCGCGTGGAAGTCGCCTTGTCCGGGAATTTCGGCTTTTGCGCGTTGCAGATTGGCGGCCAGGTTTCCGGCGGGGAGAAATGTGTGAGATCTGAGGCGGACGGGCCTTTGGGCGAGTCCTTCGAGATTCATTGGAATGGCGAGGCCATCGACCGCAGTCCTCTCAACATTCGCTTCCTGTGCGCGCAACGATTGAAAGGACAGGCAGAGCGCAAGCGTCATTGAGCACGCCAGCCTGCGGCGCAATGTGACGAATTTTGGCGACAACATTTCTGTCGGTCGATGATTCTTTGTGCTTTTGGACATGGTGTGAACGTCGGTTTGAAATGTTTCGCTCAAAAGGCCGGCCGCATGTTGGCGTGGTATTTCGTTTTCATCGACAAATTGGCGTGTCTTCTCAGGGTTGCTTGACGATTCGGTAGAAGCGTTGGTTTACCGCTGCGGCAAGGGTATCATCCAAAATGGGTTGACTGGTTCCGTCTGAAATTATTGTGGTGAGCGTATCCCAGCTTACCAGGTCGGACGACACCTCCACCACATAGGTGGCGCCGATTTCGCCCACAATCATCAGATCGACCTTTCCTTCTGGATTGATCGTCACGTCGGTGACGGCGGCGGTGATGTTGATGGAGATGGGAGACGAGGTGGTCGTTTTTCCGGAGTCATCGGTGGCGACTGCAGTGAAAGTGAACGAGCCAATTGGGGCATTCGCAAAGGTGAGGGTGTAGGGCGACGAAGAGGCTTCGCCAAGTTTGCTGGCTCCATTGAAGAACTCGACCAATGTCACCTCGCTGTCATCCGATGCAGTCGCTTCGAGGACGAGATTGGCCTTGGTGGGGAATGCCGCGTCGGCGAGCGGGCTAATCAGTTGGACCACCGGCGGCAAGTCTTCCAAAATGCTGAGTTTGCCTTTGAAGAATATGACGTTGTAGCTGGGGTGGGCGGCTCCCGAGGCGAAGATGTCGTAGTCACCGATCGGGCTGTTGATATTGGCCGTCGTGACGAGGGACACGGGATTGATCAGAGAGGCTTCGGTGTCTCCGTTTACGAAGCCCGTGAATGTGATCGTAAGCTCTGAATTCTCTGTGTTCACACGCCGGCTCTTGTCGTTTGCTCTGACGATGAGGTTGGCCACGCGGACTTCGAGGAGGATCGTGGCTATCGTCGGATTGAAATTGGCTGTGTCGTCCGGGGTGAATGTTGTCTGTAATGTCTGTGCTGCGTCGGCGGGGAGGATAGTTCCCAGGGGAGGGTCGTAAACGAACGTTCCGCTGCTGACGCTGGACGCGTTGAGCTGGATGGCGCCGAGCGGGGAGCCATAACTGATCGGAGCGGGGGGATTCCAGACTATTGTCGCATCAGCCTTGTTGACGTCGATTGCCACCATGGCGGTGGTCTCCGTGTAATTCACGGTGTCGTCGGGAGTGAATGTGGCGGTCAGTGTTTGAGCCGCCCCGGTGTTGAGGACAGTTCCGGGGGGAGGATCGTAGGCGAAGCTGCCTGGAATGCCGCCATTGACTCGGGCGTTTTGCTGAGTGGCTCCGAGCGGAGTTCCAAAAGAAATGGGCGGGGGCGTTGGCCAATCGATTTCGGGACTGATCCGTTTGACATTGATCAACGCCGTGGCGGTCGCGAGGCTGTAATTGTCAGTATCCTGAGGAGTGAAGAGCACGGACAACGGTTGATTGTCGCCTGCGTTGAGAATGCTGCCCGCCGCGGGAGTGTAGCTGAACGCGCCTGGGACGTTGGCGGTCGCATTGAGTTGAACTCCGCCAAGGGGCGCGCCGAGCGCGACGTCCGACGGATTGGGCCAATCCAATTGAGGATCGGCCTTCAGCACATTGATGAAGGCTTCGGCCGTTCCGTTCATGTAATTGGCCGTATCGTTGGGGACAAAAGTGACCGTGATCGACTGGGCGAGTCCCGCGTTGAGCGCCAGACCGATGCTTCTGCTGTAGATGAATTGTCCCGCGATATCGGCCGTAGCGTTGAGCTGAGTTTCGTCCAGTGTAACGCCGAAGACGATGTCGGCTGGAGTTGGCCAGGTGATTTGAGGTTCGGCGCGATTTACGTTGATGTTCTCGGTTCGGCTGGCCGTGTTGTAACGATCGCCGTCCAGAGGCGTGAAGTTGGCGGTCAACGATTGTACGAGACCAGCGGCGAGCAAAGTTCCTTCAACAGGGGTGTAGGAAAATGTTCCCGCCACACTGGAGGAAGCGTTCAGATGATCGTTTAGATTCAGGGGAACTCCAAAAGCGATATCGCCGGGGGGGATCCATGAAATGGTGGGTGTGGCCTTTGCAACATTGATTAGAACCGTGGCGGTCGCGGGGTTGTAATTTGCAGTGTCGTTCGGCGTAAAGTTGACTCGGAGAAGCTGTCCCTGACCGACATCGAGAATCGCGCCGGTGGCGGGGGAGCCGTCAGCGAGTTGATAGTCGGTCGATCCGCCGACGTCGCTCTGAACGTTCAACTGGACGCCGGCCAACGGGGTGTCGTAGGGAATGTCCGCCGGGGTAGGCCAGGACAAAGCGGGGTCGGCTTTGAGCACATCGATGCTGACTGAAGCGGATTCGGATGTGAAATTGACTTCGTCATTGGGCGTGAATGTGACGCTTAGATTCTGTCCGTCACCGGCGCTAAGGACGGTTCCCAGTGGAGGATCATAGACGAAGGTTCCCGGTGTGGCGCTGGACGCATTCAGCTGATCGTTCTTAAGCGGGGCGCCGAAGGTTATGGGAGCCGGCAAGGGCCAGTTGATCTGCGACATTGCCCTCTCCACGTTGATCGTTGCGGTGATTATGGCGATGTTGAAATTGGCGGCGTCGAGCGGGTTGAAGGTGACCGACAGGTTTTGGTTGTCGCCGGCGCTCAGGATCGTTCCCACCGGGGGAGTGAAAACGAAAATGCCGGCGACGTTGGCGGTCGGGTTGAGTTGCACGCTGGTGAGTCTTGCGCCAAATGTGATGTCGGCGGGATCGCTCCAGACTAAAACCGGATCTTGTTTGACCACGTTAAGGGTCGCGGTTGCCGAA
This sequence comes from Limisphaerales bacterium, assembly GCA_047618185.1. Classification (GTDB taxonomy): domain Bacteria; phylum Verrucomicrobiota; class Verrucomicrobiia; order Limisphaerales; family JAYPEY01; genus JAYPEY01. The sequence continues at coordinate 7,671 of JBLHKZ010000031.1, read as the reverse complement.
ACGGGGCTGTAGGTGGCGGTGTCGTCCGGCGTGAAGAGAACTGACAAAAGGTGGGCGCCAATTCCCAGGCTAGTCCCAGCCGGTGGGTTATAGGAAAACATGCCATTCGGGATGTTCGCCGTGGCGTTGAGTTGAGGACCTCCCAGCGGGGTTCCAAAAGTGATGTTGGCGGGATCCGCCCAGGTAATCACCGGCTCGACCCGGAGCACGTTGATCGCGACCTGCCTGGTGACCACGTTGAAATTATCCCTGTCGTCCGGCGTGTAGGTGACGCTCAGGAGTTGGCCATTTCCGGGCATCAGAATTACGCCGGCAGCCGGATTGTAGACAGTGTTTCCCGGGACGATTGACGTGGCGTTTAATTGATCGAGGCCGAGCGGTGTGCCCAACTCAATATCGTCCGGGGGCAGCCAGGCGATTTCCGGGTCGGCGGGAAGGACGTTGATTGTCACCGAGGGCGTCGCCGTCAAGTAGTTGACCGTGTCGTCGGGTGTGAAAGTGACGGTGAGTTGATGAACGCCAGCGTTGAGGATCATGCCTGTCTGAGCGCCGTAGTCGAATGTTCCCGGGATGAGGGAGCTGGCATTGAGCTGGTTTACGCCGAGCGGAGCGCCGTGGACGATATCGGCGGGATCGGCCCAGATGATATCCGGAGTCGCGGCGGCCACATCAATTTCGGCCTCATCGTTAACGGAATCGTAGTTGAGGGTGTCGTCGGGTGTGAAGGTGACTGAGAGAACCTGGGCATTGCCCACCGGTAATTGCGTTCCTGGCGCCGGCGTATAGGTGAAGACTCCGGGCGTATCCGCCATGGCGTTGAGTTGAACGCCTCCCAGCGCCGTTCCAAACGCGATCAGCGCGGGGTCGGGCCAGGTGATGGTGGGCTTAGCCCGCACGACATTGATCTTCGCTTCAATATTTACGGTATTGAAGTTGGCGAAATCGGTGGGGGTAAATTGGGCGGTCAGGGTCTGACTGTTGCCGGCGTTCAAGATTGTCCCGGCGGCGGGCAGAAATATGAAGGATCCCCCCTCCATAGTGACGGGATTCAAGTGGTCGACAATATTCAGCGGTGTTCCAAAGTCGATGTCTGCGGGATTGCCCCAGGTGATCGGGGGGTCGGCTTTGACGACCGTGATCGTTTGTGTGGCCGTCGCGACGTTGTAGTTGGCGGCGTCGGCCGGCGTAAACGTTGCCGTGAGAACTTGGGCGGCGCCCGCATCGAGCCTCGCGTCCGCAGGCGGCATGAAAACAAAGGAGCCGGGCACGTCGGCCGTCGCGTTAAGATGGTTCGTCATGTCCAGGAGGGTCCCGAAAACGATATCTTGAGGGGGCTGCCAGGAAATCACGGGGTCGGCTTTGATGACATCCACCATGACCATCGCATTGGCGACACTGTAATTAAGTGTGTCGTCGGGAGTGAAGACAACTGAGAGAATTTGATTGTCGCCCAAGGGCAAGATTATGCCGTGGGGGGGGGTGTAAATAAATGTGCCGGGAACAGCGGCGGTCGCGGTCAAATGATCGGTGGTGTTGAGGGGCGTGTTAAATGCTAGTTGCCCCGGGGAGTTCCAGGTGATGACGGGTGACGCTTCCGTAATGGTCAAAATGGCGTTGGGGCCCGGCGTAATATTGTAATTGGGATCCGAGGCGCCCGTGACCGTGATGTCATAGGTTCCAACATCGCTGAATTGACCGGCGGGCGTGGAGATTATCGCGGGGGTGGCGAGGTCGGATTCGGTGTCGCCGTTGACCAGACCGGTAAATGTGGCGGTGAGGGGCGGGAAGGGTTCGCCGAAGACTTTCTGGGCGTCCACGGGGGTGATCGTGAGTGGGGCCTGAGAAACGCTGGTCGCTCGATTAGTCGTTACTGTGGTGAATTCGACGAAATCATCGGGAACAAAAGTGACCGAGAGCGTTCGATCGGCGCCGGCGTCAAGAAACGTTCCGATCGGAGGAGTGCGAAGAAAAGATCCGTCAACATGCGGCTCCGTGCGGACATCGTAGTGCGCATTAGTGATGGACTGACCGTAAGTAAGACTGGGCGCCGCGTTCCAAACGATATTGGGCTGTACCCGCACCTGATTGCGGAACAAGGAGAGCGATCCGTCCAGAGTCGAGACGAGCACCTCGGGCTTGCCGTCGTTGTCCAAGTCGCCGAATGCCGCGCCAAAAGGAGCGTCGCGGGTGGTGAACGCGACTCCGGTTGCGAAATTGAGATTGCCGGCGCCACCGCCCTGAGGACTAATATTGCGGTAGACGACCACCGAGTCGCTGGCTTCGTCGGCGACGGCCAATTCAGGGAGTCCGTCGCCGTCGACATCGCCAAGGCCAATCAGTCGGGGAGCCAGGATAGAATCGAAATCTTGTCGTGGGCCGAATGAGAAAGAGCCCGGAGAACTCAAATTTCTGAAAGCCGAGACTGTTGTGTCATTGGCGTTTGCGGTCAGCAGGTCGAGTTTTCCGTCGTTGTCAAGATCGGCGATCTCGACGGTAAACGGGCCGCCCGGTGTGCTCAAAATGCTCTGGTTGGCGAAGCTGGCCGAGACGACCGGTCCGGCCAAAGCGGTGTTCCGGAACAACGTAATGCTGTTGCCTCCGACCATGCTGCCATTGAATTTGTTTACTGCCACGATATCGACATACCCGTCGCCATCGATATCTCCGACGCGCACGCCGTTGGGTTGGTTGCCGGCTACGAGCGGGAAGGAGCCGGTGAACGCTGAAGAATCGATCAGGCCATTTGCGATGGTGTTCGGAAATAGTGTGACACGTCCGTCGCTTAGGCTGGACACGACTAATTCGGGCTTTCCGTCTTTGTTGAAATCGGCGGCGGCGAGATCCGTCGGATTTGAGGGAGTTGTGAAATGGACCGCGGCATTAAAGCTGATGGTTCCAGCTACGCTGGTGTTTTGAAATACCGAAACGGATGACGCGTTGAAATTGACGACCGCGATGTCGAGGCTGCCGTCGCCGTTCAAATCGGCGGCGATAAGCCGCTCGGGGCGGGAGCCGGTGGTGTAGTTTACGGGCGCCGAGAAAATTTCCGCGCTGGCCGCGTCGGCCGCGACGGCGTTGCGAAACACTCGAAGGAGGCTGTTATCCGGGTCAATTGTCGCCACATCAGCTCTGCCATCGTCGTCAAAATCGCCGACCACGACATCGCGAGAGCCGGAGCCGATGTTCAGATCGGAACGTTGACCGAAAGAATTCGCGTCTATTTGGCGATTGCTTGGGAAGGTGACGACAAAGGGGACCTGGGATTCTGCGCTGAGACCTCCCACCGCAACGGTCACGGGGGCATAGGTTGCGCCAGCGGGCACAATGACAGAGAGCTCGGTCGTCGTGGCCTCCAAAACAGTGGCGCGAACAGCTCCGAAACGAACCGTGTTTCCCGCGGGAGCCGGACTGAAATTCAGGCCGGTGATTATGTTTGTGGTTCCAATTCCTCCACTCGTAGCCGAAAGACTCGAAATAACGGGGACGGTCGTCGCTGATGGAGGCCCCGCGCCGCCGCCGAAACTGATCGTTGTCGAAGGGCCGTTAATTTTGCCGTCGTTGGGTGTCACGGTGCAGGAGACGACATCGTCCTGCATAAACAGTCCATGCGGGATGGCATCGGACAGAGCGGCGCTGGTGACAGTGCGAACAGACTGTCCGTTGACTTGCCAATCAAATTTGTAGCGCACCAGATCGTAGTCCTGATCGTCGAACGGAGTAAAATTCTGAACTTTGCAGAAGATGACATCGTTGGTTGTCGGAGCGGGCGGATCGAAGGCGAGCGAGACGGCTTTGGGAATGTGATTTAACACATCGGCGGCGGCGGCCACCACTTCGAAAGGGGCGGTGAACAGAACCTGGCCGTTGATTGAGATCTCTGCCTGCCAGGTTCCAACTTGATCCATATCGAATTGCAGAAAGGAAAACCAGAATGAGGAACGGTGAAAAAGCGGCGTCAATCCGATATCGGAGACTTGAGCGGCAAGCGTTCCGTCGGGGCGAAGAATCCGAACCAAGTCGGTCGTGATGGCTGGCTTGTTGTGGAGAAGATACCAGAAGTCGATTCGTTCCGTGCCGGGCCCCTGGACAAATGTTCCAGTGCGTGTTGTGTCGAAGGGGTAACCCTGCCACTGGGTCAAATCATCTGTCGTAAACACGATCTCGCGCACGTACTGGTTGCGACTGACCGGGAGTTGGTTTGACCAGAGGCTGCTTCCCGGGCGGCAAGTTCCGGCGAATGGTTCGAACGCCACGGAGTTCGTCAGGGATTCGAAGTGAAGATGCGGCGCCGTGCTCGATCCGCTGCTCGCAGTCTGTCCAAGCTGTTGCCCGGCCTTTACCGTATCGCCGACATTGACCGCCACGCTGCCATTGCGCATGTGCAAATAGCGGGTTTCGTGTCCATTTCCGTGATCGACTGTCACGAAGTTCGAAGGCGCCGAACTCATCGCGGTGTTCATGTCCGGTTCGCCGTCATTCGTCGCCGTGACGACGCCATCCAAGGCGGCAAAAACAGGCACGCCTCCAAGTTGATGACTAAAGCTGATCAGGTCTGAATCGATTCCTCGATGGCCATCGTAAGTGTAGTCGGTGCAATCCCAATCGAGAATCCCCGTCGAGCTGTCGAGATCAGTGTAGTTGTGAATGAAAACATCCTGACCAATAACGCCGGCCTGTGGGTAAAAATGATATTTCTGAAGCGAGGACAGGTCGTTGAGGGCTTGAAGTGAGGCTTGCCCACCGGGGCTTTGGCGGAATTGATCGATCTGCTGCTGGAGCACCAATCGCTGAACTGGCGTGAGGCAAGGTGTCTGCTGACCCTGCTGGTAAAAAACTCCTCCCCCGGAGTTAGCGCCAACGGCCAATGGCGCATTGAGCGCAAAAATTAAGAAAAAGAAAGCAACTCTGGGATTCATCACGACGATTTGGATCGCTTTTTTTAGATCCCTGAGCGCAATTGAGCAAGTCAATTGCGCCCCAATTGCGGTTCGGTATCGATTGTGCCTCAAGGGGTAAGAGTTACTTTCCGATTGCGAAAATGAAGAGGGTTCGTATTCTGTCAACCATGACGACCGAATCGATTGACGCAGGCAAACATCAACGCATTTCAGAATTGGGGCGACGCGTGCTCTCCGGGGGGGAAATCTCCCGAGACGAGGCGTTTTGGCTGTTTGAATTATCTGGGAGCGCGGATATCTACGATCTGATGTCCTGGGCGAACCGCATTCGTGAACATTTTAAGGGAAATAAGATCCATCTTTGCTCGATTGTGAACGCCAAAGCGGGCGCGTGCTCCGAGGATTGCAAGTTTTGCTCCCAGTCCGCCGCTTATCAAACTGACGCTCCAAAATACTCGTTTGTGGAGCCGGAACCCGTTCTGGCGGCTGCGGAAGAGGCTAAGGCCAACAATGTTACGGCTTTGGGGCTGGTCGCGGCATGGAAGGGGCTGGATCAAGGCCCGATGTTGGATGAGGTGTGCGAACGTATCAAAGAAGTATCGGATTCGGGCAAGACCCGGGCCGATGCTTCGCTGGGCATCATCAAGGATCCCGAGGTCGCTCGACGGCTGAAGGAGGCTGGCTTGAAGTGCTACAACCACAATTTGGAGTCCTCCCGTCGATATTTCCCGGAAGTTTGCGGCACGCATAGTTACGAAGATCGCATTGAGACGATCCGAAATATCAAGGCGGCGGGCTTGAAAATCTGTTCAGGAGGTATTATCGGAATGGGAGAAACGCGCGAGGATCGTTGCGAACTTGCCCTGGAATTGCGGGAATTGGGAGTTCATGTCGTGCCGGTCAACATTCTCAATCCAGTCGACGGCACGCCCTTCGCGAAGAAGCCAGGCATTGAGCCCCTGGAGATTTTGAAAACCATCGCCTGTTTGCGGCTCATTCTCCCGAAGAAGGAGCTGATGATCGCCGGCGGTCGAGAGGTCAATCTGCGCGACATGCAGAGCATGATTTTCATGGCCGGAGCCAGCGCCCTGATGGTGGGCAACTACCTGACCACGCTGAATCAGCCTGTGGAGAAGGACCTGCAAATGCTGCGCGATTTGGGATTGGATCCCGATTGGGGCGACCACGACTTTGCCGATCAGGACGATTGTGGCGAATCCTGCGCTCGCGACAAGGCGGTCGAGCCCGAAGCGGCTCAGGTAAATTAGTCGCGCGTTTTTCTCTAATTCACGGCGTCAAATCCTCCCAACTCAGCCCATGGCGGTCCATTCAAAGCGACTCGGCCGGAACTTGGGAGGCTACTTCGGCGAAACGATCACGATTGAATCGGCCTTGGTGTGCTGCCTTCAAGCCGCTCGCGAGTACGGCTGGAGGACCGAGATGTTGGAGGTCTCGCCAGGTCTCGAACTCATCGCGCTGCGTCGCGAAGGCCGGAAGAACGCTCGAAAACTGTTTATTTCCGCTGGAATGCATGGCGACGAGCCGGCCGGTCCGCTCGCGATCTGGCGTCTGCTAAAGCAGAATCGCTGGCCCGACGACATTGATCTGTGGGTTTGTCCCTGCCTGAATCCGACCGGGTTTCAGCAGAATCAGCGGGAAAATAAGAATGGGGTGGATCTGAATCGCCAGTATCACCTGCCACCAGATGCCGAGGCCGAAGTAAAAGCCCACGTCCAATGGCTCAAACGGCAGCCGAGGTTCGACGCGGCCATTTGTCTGCACGAGGATTGGGAATCAAACGGGTTCTACGTCTACGACCTGGGCGGCGATGCCTCAAATTCCATGGTGCGTTCCGTCCTGGCTGCGGTGGCGAAGGTTTGCCCGATCGATCGTTCGAACATGATCGACGGAATGCCCGCCCGCGATGGGATCATGCAGATCCCGGAGAATCCGAAGGAGAGCATGACGGAGTGGCCCGAGGCGTTCTATTTACTGGAGGAGAAAACCTCGTCCTGTTTCACGTTCGAGGCGCCGTCGGATTTTCCGTTGCTGCTGCGTGTTTCAGCCCTGGTTCGGGCCGTCATGACGGTGGCGGAAGAGCTTTCGGCGGGATCCGGTCAGTAAAAAACCTTCCAGAGCACGAGGCCGTGAGCGGGCGCGGTCATTCCGGCCACGCGTCGATCGCGCTGTTTGAGGATCTTGTTAATCTCAGCCGGCTTCAACTTTCCTTCTCCCACGTAAATCAGAGTGCCAACGATGCCTCGACACATCTTGTAAAGAAATCCGCCGCCCTCGATCACGACGGTGAGAAGGGGGCCTCGCCGTTGAACGTCACAGCGCGTGAGTGTCCGAACGTAATTTTCAACTTTGTAGGAGCGGCAGTTGGCGAAGGATTCGAAATCATGCTTGCCGACGAATCGCTGAGAGGCGTCCCGCATGGCCTCCAGATCCAGCTTGCGCGGCATGTGCCATGTTTGAGTTCGGCGCAGGGGATCCATCGCGGCGTGATTCCAGATGAAGTAGCGATATTGTTTTCCCTTGGCGTCGAAACGAGCGTGAAAGTCGGATGCGACGCGTTGAATGAGCGAGATGCGAACGTCTTCGGGCAGATTTGCGTTCAGCGCCAGCCGCAGTTTGCTGGGCGTCATTTCCTTTCGGGTATGAGGAACGTCGACATGGGCGACCATGCCGCGCGCATGCACGCCAGTATCTGTACGGCTGGAGCCGTGGATGCGTTTGACGGAAGGGTAAAGTTTCTGGAGAGCCTCCTCCA
>JBLHKZ010000030.1:0-30721 GCA_047618185.1 Limisphaerales bacterium | reverse complement strand
GAAACAGCGTGCCCGCGCCCGCGCCGCGCAGAAGAAGGATGTCATCGAAATCACCGACCTCGGCGACGTGCCGGCCACGAACTTCATCGGTTTCGATGATCTGACAACGACCACCAAGGTCCAGGAGGTCGTCAAACTCAAGGACAAGACCGCGGTCATCCTCGAAACGTCACCCTTTTACGCGGAGATGGGCGGACAGCTGGGCGACTCCGGCGAGATCTCTCACGGCGACCATATCTGGCGCGTCGCGAACACACAGAAGGCTGGAGACGCCTTCCTACACCTGCTCGGCGACGATGCCGAAGGGCTCGTCGCGGGCATTGAAGTCGAAGTATCAGTCGACGCGGAACGTCGCGCCGCCATCCAGCGCCACCACTCAGTCACCCACATCTTTCACTGGGCTCTGCACGAAGTCGCCAGCAAGGACGCCACGCAAAAAGGCTCCTACGTCGGTCCGGACAAATTGACCTTCGATTTCAATTCCGCCGCGCTTACGCCACGACAACTCCAGGACATCGAGAAGCTCGTCAATGAGCGCATCGTTGAGAACGCCATCATTTCCTGGACCGAAGTCCCCTACACCGAGGCCCGCGAAAATGCAGGCATCACGCAACTGTTCGGCGAGAAATACGGCGAAACCGTCCGCGTCGTTCAGATCGGCGGCAAGGCCGGTTCCTTGAACGGCTGGTCCATGGAGCTTTGCGGCGGCACGCACACCCGCGCGACCGGTGAGATCGGCCTTTTCCGCATTGTCGGCGAATCCGCGATCGCGGCCGGCACGCGCCGCATCGAGGCCATCGCCGGTTTGGAGGCCTACGCCAAGGCCCGGCAAGAGGCCGAGTTGATCGTCACGCTCGCCGGCAAGGTGAACTCCCCCATCGGTGAACTGGAAAAGAAACTTGAGAACCTGATCGCCCAGCAAAAGCAGCTGGAAAAGCAGCTCAAATCGATGAAGCAGAAGCAGGCCGGAGCCAACGCGAAGGAGCTGATCGCCAAAGCGACCGAGATCGGCGGCAAGCTGGCGATCATCGAAAACATGGGCGACGAGGACGGCAATTACTGTCAGGCCATCGCCGACGCGCTCAAGGGTGAATTTAACGGCGTCGTCGTCCTCGCCGGATCTGGCGGAGGCTCCGTGGCGCTGGTTGCGACCGTCGCCAAAGAATTGACCGGCTCGATTCGCGCGGGTGAGATCATCAAGGAAATCGCGCCCATCGTCGGCGGCAAAGGCGGAGGCAAGCCCGACCAGGCCCGCGGCGGCGGCAAAGATGTCTCCAAAGTCGGCGAGGCGTTGGAAAAAGCGCGTGCTTTGCTCGCAGGATAGTCTGAGGGAGTCCAAACAGAAAATGAACGACGAGAATGTCCATCTAAGCGCAGCCCTACCGCGTCCGTCACAGTTCGTCGGACACAGACGCCCCTCAAAATCTGTATTCTCCCCAGCGAGTCATTGTTCCGAGTCTAATTACCAACCAATATGAGCGCCGCTCGAAAAAAGAAAACTCCGGCCAAGGCCAAAGCGTCAGCCAAGCCGAAGCCCAAAGCCAGGGCAAAAAAGAAAACTCCGGCCAAGGGCATTTTTGATTCCATTGACTCCGTCATCGCCGATATCCAGGCCGGGAAGATGGTGATCGTGGTCGACGACGCCGATCGCGAGAACGAGGGCGATCTTATCATGGCCGCCGAGCACGCCACGCCTGCGTCAGTCAATTTCATGGCCATGCACGGACGCGGCCTGATCTGTGTCCCAACGACCCAAGAACGCCTCCTGCAACTCGGCATCGAGCGCATGGTCGCCAACAATAAGGACAGTTTCCGCACGGATTTCCAGGTTAGCGTGGACGCCGCAACCGGCGTCACGACAGGGATCAGCGCCGCTGACCGCGCCCGCACGGTTCAACTCATGGCCGATCCCAAGGCAATGCAGGAAGATCTGGTCCAGCCGGGACACATCTTCCCGCTGCGCGCCAAGACGGGCGGCGTCTTGCAGCGAGCCGGCCACACTGAGGCCTCGGTTGATCTTGCGAAACTTGCCGGCTGCCGCCCCATCGGCGTCATCTGCGAGATCATGAGCGACGACGGCTCGATGGCTCGCCTGCCGCAACTGCGAAAATTTGCCAAAAAGCACAGCCTCAAGCTCTGCACCATTGAAGAGCTGATCAAGTATCGCCGCGAACGCGAGAAACTGATCGAAAAGATCGAGGTGATCAATATGCCGACCGATTACGGCGATTTCAAATTGCACCTCTACCATTCCCGGCTCGACGGACAACATCACCTCGCCCTGGTCAAAGGCGACGTCGTGGGCAAAAAGGACGTGCTCGTGCGCGTCCACAGTGAATGTCTGACAGGCGATGTTTTCGGCTCACGACGTTGCGATTGCGGTCCGCAACTCCATCAGGCCATGAAACAAGTTTCAAACATTGGATGCGGGGTTGTTCTTTATATGCGACAGGAAGGCCGAGGCATCGGCCTTGCCCCGAAGATCCAAGCCTACAAACTACAGGAAAACGGTTACGACACCGTCGAGGCCAATAAGAAACTCGGCTTTGCCATGGATCTTCGCGAATACGGACTGGGCGCGCAGATCCTCGTCGACCTTGGCTTGAAGAAGATTCACCTGCTCACGAACAATCCCAAGAAGATCGTCGGCCTGGACGCCTACGGCTTGCAAATCACGAAACAGGTTCCGATTCGCATCAAGCCCAATCCGCACAACGAGAAATACCTGAAGACCAAGAAAACCAAGCTCGGTCACCTGATCTGAACGGCCGAACCGCTTCTTATGCTTAAAAAGGTCAAATCATCATCCGTCTCCGCCGCCGGCCATGCCTTCGCGATCGTCGCCTCGAAATACAATCGCAAATTTGTCGACGGCATGCTGCGCGCCGCCCGCGCGGAATTGAAGGCCAGCGGAGCCAGCCTGATCAAGGTCGTGCGCGTGCCGGGAGCGTTTGAAATTCCCGCCGTCGCCGCCGTGCTGGCCGCCTCGAAGGAACCGAATTATGCGGCGGTCATCTGCCTCGGTGTGATCTTGCAGGGCGAGACCACCCACGCCGATCACATCGGACAATCCATCACCCACGCCTTCGCCAATCTCCAGATCCAATCACAAAAACCGATCGTCCACGAAACTCTCCAATTCTCGAACGTGGAACAGGCGCGAGTGAGGTGCTTGGGCAAGGAGCACAATCGCGGAGCCGAGGCCGCGCAGACCGCCATTGAGATGGCCAAAGTCATGCGCTCACTCAAGGTCTAGCCGTTGAATCTTTCAGGAGGCATTTGCATTTTTTGTCCGATTCCGGTCGCTGAAGGCCATTTTCTGTGTAGTCGTGGATATGAATTTTCATTTTGAATCCGCGTCCAAAACAACACGAGCAGAGACTTTGTGAAATTTTTCACAAAACCACTTGCGAAACAAATCCGGAGCGCTAAGCTCCGCCACACAGAGTTAGAAACGAAAGAAAAAGATATGAAAATGCACCTGCGATTAGTCACTGCGGCGGCGCTCACGCTGTCCGTTTGCGCGATCGAAGCCGGGAATATCACCGGCAAAGTTACCCTCAAGGGCACTCCCCCTCCGAACAAGTCTTTCAAGATGGACCCGATTTGCGGTCGCTTCCACCCGATCAATAAATTTGAGATGGAGTTTTACAAGGTTGCCAAGGACGGCAGCCTCGGTGATGTCCTGGTCACGCTTAAGGGCGTCAAAGGCAAAACACCAGGATCCGCAGCCGCGCCAGTTGTAATCGATCAGGTCAACTGCATCTATATCCCCTATGTGTCCTCGGCCCAGACAGGTCAGACGATCACCGTGAAGAACTCGGACCCGCTGATGCACAACGTCCACCCGACGCCGAAGAACGTCGCTGGCGGCAACAAGGAAAAGAACATCGCGCAGGTGATTAAGGGCCAGAAGAACAACTTCTCCTTTCCCGCGCCCGAGCGATTCCTGAGATTCAAGTGCGATATTCATCAATGGATGTATTCCTACATCTCAATTGAAGAGCATCCCTGGTCCGCAGTGACGGCAGCGGACGGAACGTTTACCATCAAGAACGTCCCCCCCGGAGACTACGAAGTTGAGGCCGTCCACCGCAAAATACACTTCGCCAAGGATTATCAGGGCGACGTGCAGAAGGTCAAAGTGACCGCTGATGGCGGCAAAGCCAACTTCACGTTGAACGTGCCGAAGTAGTCTTCACGACGGTTTTCTGGCTCATATGCGAGAACGAACAGCCGCTGCGCCGATCCCGACGCAGCGGCCTGTTTGTATCCATAGGGGCTCAATTGACGAATAATGTCGGATGTTAAACATAGCAAAGCGTTGACGCGGTTCGCCTGGGCGACCGCGCTGATGACGCTGTGCCTGATCGGTCTCGGCGCCATCGTCACCAGCAAGGAAGCCGGCATGGCCGTGCCGGACTGGCCCACGTCAAACGGCTACAACATGTTCGCCCTGCCCTTCTCCCATTGGGTGGGCGGAATTCTCTACGAGCACAGCCACCGTCTGGTCGCCGCGTTCGTGGGCCTGCTGACCGCCATCCTCGCCGCCTGGATCTGGGGCCGGGAGCGCCAGGGCCGGACTCGCTGGTTCGGGTGGATGACAATCATGATTCTGGTCGCCATGCTCGGCCATCGCGGATCCGGAGTCGCCGAAGGCGGCGCGAACAACATCCCGGCGCATTTCAAACTGCTGGCCGCGGTCATGCCGGCGCTCATTATTCTGGGCGTCATTCGATGTTTCAAATCGCGCGGCTCGCTGCGCTGGCTCGCCATGACGGCCTTTTTCACCGTCATCCTCCAAGGCATTCTCGGCGGACTGCGAGTGACTCTCTACATGCCGTCCTTGGGGATTTTTCACGGAATGCTCGCGCAGGCTTTCCTCGTTCTGATGGTTGTGATCGCTCTCCGCACCACCCAGTGGTGGCGGAGCCTCGCTGACCGGGACACGGAATCTTCCTATCTCGGCCTGCGCGGTGTCTTCGCAACATTGACGGTCTTGATTTTTGTCCAACTCATCGTTGGCGCGACCATGCGTCACCAACACGCCGGACTCGCCGTGCCCGATTTCCCGCTCGCCTACGGCCAGGTCTGGCCCGCGACCGATGAGGCGTCCTTGAATCGAATTAACGCCCATCGCACGGACACGTTTGAAGACCTCACGCTGACCCCCTTCCACATCCACATTCACATGGCGCACCGAATCGGAGCTTTGCTGATTTTCGCCATGGCCTTCGGCGCCGTGCAGCAGGCGTTTAAGCGCGCGGGCAAACAGAGCTCCATCTCGAAATTAAGTTTGGTTTGGTTTGGAATGATCGCTTTTCAGGCGGTTCTGGGAGCGGCGACAGTCTGGAGCAACAAGGCTGCCGATATCGCCTCGCTGCATGTCGTCCTCGGAGCGGGCTGTCTGGTCCTGGGTTCCGGAATTACGTTGGTCACGATGCGGCTCTGCCCCACACGCTCGCGCCGCGAACCAGCGCTCGAGCCGGTTGCGACGCCGCAATCCGGCGCTCGCGTCTCCGCAGCCTGAATCATTTAAATTGAATTAGTGAAAGCCACAGCACAATCGATCGCAGAGACACCGGCCATGGAGCAATCCTGGTTCTCGGCCATCTGCGAACTGTCCAAGGCCCGCCTCAGCGGGTTGGTGCTGTTGACCACCCTGGCGGGCTTCTATCTCGGCAGCTCCAGCCCCGCTTCGTTCGGTCTGATGTTCCATGCCCTTGGCGGCACGGCCCTGCTGGCCATCGGCGCCGCCGCGTTGAATCAACTGCTCGAACGCGACCTGGACGCCCGGATGAATCGCACCGAGAACCGGCCGCTGCCCTCTGGACGCATTCAACCCGACACCGCGCTGTTTTTTGGAGGAATTTGCTCGGCCACCGGCCTCCTCTGGCTCGCCCTGCAAGTCAATCTGCTCACCAGCCTGCTCGGCGCCGCGACGCTCGCCTCCTATCTTTTTGTCTACACGCCGTTGAAGCGCAAAACGACGCTCAACACCGTCATCGGAGCCATTCCCGGCGCCTTGCCCCCCTTGATGGGCTGGACCGCCGCGACGGGAGAAATCGGAGTCGGCGGCTGGTCGCTGTTCGCCATTCTCTTCTTCTGGCAATTGCCGCATTTTCTCGCGATCGCCTGGATGTATCGCGACGATTACGCCCGCGCGGGCTTCGTCATGCTGCCCGTGGTCGACCCTGACGGAGGCCGCACCGGTCGCAGCTCGGTGAGTCATACGCTGGGACTCCTGCCCATCAGCCTGTTCCCTTTCGTGCTGGGAATCTCCGGCAAGCTCTACGCGGTCGGCGCGATTCTGATGGGCTTTGGATTCCTGATATTCGCGATTCGATTCTCGCGCTCGCTTACACGCGCCAGCGCGCGCAATTTGTTTTTTGCCTCGATCATCTATTTGCCGCTTCTCCTTGGTTTAATGGCCTTCGACAAGCGTTGAAATCGGGGCATGGCAAAGATTCTTTAATCGACCATTGACACGCGGGAATTGCGTCCCGTAATAACATGCCTTCCGGGAGGCTGAAACCGGAAGGAATTGCACAAAATCAGCTATTTTTCGCCACATGCAAGCGACGACAATTGTAAAAGAAAAAGCCGATGCCCACGCCCACGAGGAGCATCACCACGAACCGGGTTTCTGGCAGAAATACATTTTCTCCACGGACCATAAAGTGATCGGAATCCAGTACGGCATCACGTCGCTGGTATTCCTGTTCCTCGGCTTCTGCCTGATGGCGTGCATGCGCTGGCAGATCGCCTATCCAGGTCAGCCTATTCCCGTCGTCGGACCGCTGCTGGAAGCCGTGCTGGGCGAAGTCGCCGCGGGTGGAATCATGGCGCCGGATCTCTACAACTCCTTTGGCGCAATGCACGGCACGATCATGGTCTTCATGGCGATCGTGCCGCTCGTCTTCGCCGCCTTCGGAAACTACGTGGTGCCATTGATGATCGGCGCGCCGGACATGGCCTTCCCGCGAATTAACATGGTCAGCTTCGATTTCTTCTTTATCGGATGCGTCATCATGTTCGTCAGTTTTTTCATTCCCGGAGGGGCGGCGCAGGCGGGTTGGACATCCTACTCTCCGCTGGCCACATCCATCCCGACCGACGGACAAACCTTCTGGCTGATCGCCATGATTATGCTGATCACCTCCTCGCTTCTCGGCGCCGTGAATTTCATCGCGACCATCATCCAGCTTCGCGCGCCGGGCATGACCTGGATGCGCATGCCTTTCTTCGTTTGGGCTCAGTTCGTCACCGCCTTTCTCCTGCTCCTGGCCTTCCCCCCGCTGGAAACCGCCGGCCTGATGCAGCTGATGGATAAAGTCTTTCACACCAGTTTCTTCCTGCCCTCCGGCCTGATCGTTGGCGGCTCGCCCGCCGATATCAGTGGCGGCGGCAGCCCCCTGCTTTGGCAGCATCTCTTCTGGTTCCTGGGGCATCCCGAGGTCTACGTTCTCATTCTTCCCGCCATTGGCATGGTCGCCGAGATCATCGCCAACAATATCCGTAAGCCGCTCTATGGCTACAAAACCATGGTCTACTCCGTCATGGTGCTCGGATTCCTTTCCTTCATCGTCTGGGCGCACCATATGTATCTGACCGGCATGGGCAACACGATCAGCGCGTTCTTCCAGACGACCACGATGATTATCTCCATCCCATCGGTTATTCTGCTGACCTGTCTGTTTATGTCACTGTGGGGTGGTTCGATCCGATTTAACACGCCCATGTTGTTCGCCCTCGCCTTCCTTCCGATGTTCGGCATAGGCGGCCTGACCGGCCTGCCCTTGGGCTTCAACTTCAGCGACATTCATCTGCACGACACCTACTACGTCATCGCCCACTTTCACTACGTCGTCGCGCCAGGAACGATCTTCGGAATCTTCGCGGGCATCTATTATTGGTATCCCAAAGCCACAGGCAGGATGATGAATGAATTCTGGGGCAGGATTCATTTCTGGAGCTCCTTCATCTTCATGAACGCTGTTTTCCAGCCGATGTTCGCTCAGGGCATGGCGGGCATTCACCGACGCATGTATGACGGCGGAGCCACTTACGCCGGCGTGGCGGATCCCGCCTCGGGCGTCGTCAGCGTTCCCTTGAAATTCATCGAGATGAACAAAGGCATCACACTTGCAGCCTTCATGCTCGGCGTGTCTCAGATCCCCTTCATCCTCAACTTCTTCATGAGCATGAAGAACGGCAAGAAGGTCGAATCCGACAATCCCTGGGAATCGACCACCCTGGAATGGCAGACGCCCACGCCCCCGCCCCACGGCAACTTCGACAAGGAAATCCGCGTTTACCGCGGGCCCTACGAATACAGCGTCCCAGGCGCTGACAAAGATTACACTCCGCAGAACGAGCCGCGAAAGGCCGATCCCAAAGCGGACCAGAAAAAAGAAGACGCGGACAAGTAAAGCTCAGGCAGTTCAATGGATATCCCTTTCACGACAAAACCGAGGCCGGACACCGGCCTGTACAACGCAAAGCTGGGCATCTGGCTTTTCCTCGCATCGGAAGTGATGCTTTTTGGCGCGTTGTTCTCCTCCTACATCATGCTGCGCATCGGCGCGCCCGAGGGTACCTGGCCCGCGCCGGGCACCATGCTCGACCCCATTCCCGGGGCCATCAACACAGTCGTGCTCATTATTTCCAGTATCACCGTGGTGCTGGCCTGGGTATCATTGAAGTTTAACAACTTCGAGCAATACCGGAAATACCAGGCGGCCACCTTGGCCTGCGCCCTCGCCTTCATGTGTATCAAGGCCTACGAATATCACGGCAAGTTCAACCACTATGAGGTCATCAAGACTGACGGTTCCATCGTGGACGGACACATGCATGAGGAAACCGACGAGCATGTCATTCTCACAGTGCATGCCCACGAGGAGGAACATGACGATCACGCCCATGCCGAGGGCGACGGCCACAATCACGCGGGCGGAGGCGCTCCCGCCGAAGGCGACGACCATGCCGTTGAAAAAGAAGGGGGGTCCCCCTACCTCGGGCCTGAACCCAACGTCGATCCGACAACCGGCGAACATTTGCACGGTGAGATCACGATCCTGAAGTCCGACATCAAGAAGATGGAGAATTACGGGCCTTGGCACAGCACCTACCTGGCGATTTACTTCACGCTGACCGGTCTGCACGCGCTGCACGTCTGCGGCGGCGCGCTCGTCATCTTCATGATCTGGGGCCCCCTGGCAGGCCAATGGAAGACAGACCCGGAGCGCTACACCAACCGGGTCGAAGTCTCAGGCCTCTTCTGGCATTTTGTCGACCTTGTCTGGATCTTCCTTTTCCCGATCCTCTACCTCCTTTGACGCGCAACTAACGAATAGAACGAAAATGGACGCATCACACGACCACGGCGAACACGACTTCGCGTCGCACACAAGGCAGTACAAGATCATCTTTGCCCTGCTGATTATTGGAACCATCCTCACGGTAGCAGTCGCCCAATTCGATCTGGATGCCATGGCCGGCATGCATGGACACAATTACATCAACATCATTGTCGGCCTGCTCATCGCAACGACCAAGGCCAGTCTTGTGATGCTCTTTTTCATGCATCTAATTTCGGAGAAACAGCTAATCTATCTGGTTCTCGGATTCACTTTCTTTTTCTTTGCTGGACTCATGGGACTGACTATCTGGGCCATGAGCGACTATCCCAAGCTCTCCGTTGTTTTCGACTGATGTCACTCAAGGCATTCCATATTATCTTCGTTATCGTCTCGACGTTGTTTTCGTTCGGGACCGGAATCTTCTGTCTGAAGTCCCATTCCGCGTCGCCGGACACAACCCTGCTGGCTCTTGGGGTGACGTTAAACGTCGGCGGTGTCGCCCTGCTGATCTACGGCAAATACGTTCTCAAGAAACTCAAACGCATCAGCTTGCTATGAATCGCCGCAATCCCATCGCTTCCATTCTCGTCCTGGTGATCGGACTCTTGTCCATGGCCGTGGCCCCCCTGTCCGCCGAAGCCTGTTCGGCCTGCTTCGGCGACCCGAATTCCGAAGTGACCAGGGGCATCGCCTGGGCCATTATTTTTCTGGGCGCGATCGTGCTTTCAGTTCTGGGTTGCGTGGGTGGTTTTTTCGTTTTCATCGCCCGACGCGCGGCTGCGACTCCCGGTCCCCACGACACCTTCGGGGAGACGCCCAATTCAAATCAATAATTACACAAGAAGCGCATGTTTGACTGGCTTAATAATTTTCTGATCAAGACAATGGGGCTGCCCATGGTGGCCTCCGAACACGGCGAAAAAATCGATTTTTTTATCGTCTATGTGCATTGGCTCATGCTCGCCCTGTTCCTGGGCTGGACCGGCTATTTTCTTTACACGATCTACAGATTTCGCGCATCGAACAATCCCAAGGCCAGCTATCGCGGCGTCCAAAGCCATGCCTCAAGCTACGTCGAAATTGCCGTCGCCATCATTGAAGTCGTGCTGCTCCTCGGGTTCGCCATTCCTCTCTGGGCCAACGTCGTCGAAGACGAAATGCCAGATGAAAACGATCCCACCGTGACGGTCGTTCGAGTCGTCGGAGAACAGTTTTTCTGGAACGCCCGCTATCCCGGCGCCGATGGCTTCGCGGCGCAGGATTTCCGCCTCGTCACCGCAGACAATAAGTTTGGCTACGATCTCGAGGACGCCGCCGGCAAGGACGACGCGATCGCGCCCCAAAACGAAATTCACGTCCCCGTCGGAAAAGAAGTCATCATTCACCTCAGTTCGCTGGACGTCATCCACAGCTTTTCCCTCCACGCCATGCGGGTCGGTCAGGATTGCATTCCCGGCATGAGCATTCCCATTCATTTCAAGCCGCACACAGAGGGCACCTACGCGATCACCTGCGCCCAACTCTGCGGCAACGGCCACTACCGAATGCGAGCCAATCTCACCGTCGAATCTCAGGCAGCTTTCGAAGCCTGGATAGTCGAAAACACCCCTGAGGACCCGGCGGCCGCCAACCAGGCTTTCGAATAGAAAAGGTCTCCGGCCCGCTCTCCCGCGACGATCGTCATTTACGGCAATTGAATCGCGGGCGTGAAGGCCGCCGTAAATTCCTAAAGCGGCCGGTGGAGCGTATTCCACCGGCCAAACCATAGCCGATGCCAGAAGTCTCCAAACCCGCTCAATGGATTGTCTGGGGCGGCCTTGCGGCGATAATTGTCGGAATCGCCATCGCCTTCGTTCGCACGGAACTCAACTCCCCCCGCTCCGCTCCGCCCCCCTCGCCCGGCGAGAAGCAACCCTCGCTGCCGACGATTTCAACGGTATCCGAGTTTTCTTTCACTAATCAATTTGGCGAGACCGTGACGCGACAGACCTTCGAAGGAAGGCCCTGGGTCGCCGACATCATTTTCACCCGCTGTCCGTCCATTTGCCCACAAATGTCGACACAGATGAGCCAACTGCAAAAGGCGCTTGGCTCCAACAGTCCGGTTAAATTGGTGTCGGTCACGACCGATCCCGATCATGACACGCCAGCCGTCCTGAAGGAATACGGCGAGCTTTTCGGAGCCGTGCCAGGCCGTTGGCACTTCCTTACGGGAGCCAAACTCCAAATGAGCCAATTCATCCGCGACGATCTCAAACTCATCGCCGAGGAAAAACCGGCCGAAGAACGGACAGTGGAAACCGACCTTTTCAATCACAGCGCCCTTTTTGCGATCGTCGACTCCCAGGGTCGACTCCGCCGTGTGGTTCATTCCAATGACACCAACATCAACCTCATCGAGGAAATCGTGGCGACACTTTCCCAACTCCAGGCTCCCGGCAACAAACCATGACCCTCTCCGACCTCCCCGCCCTCAATGCAACGCTGAACGGCCTCAGCGCGATCCTCCTGACCGCGGGATTCGTCTTCATCAAACGAGGCCGCAAAATCGCCCATCGCAATTGCATGATCGGGGCGTTTAGCGTTTCCACCGTCTTCCTGATTTCCTACCTGACCTACCACTATTCAGCCGGACACACGTCGTTCACGGATCCCGCCTGGTTTCGCCCCATCTATCTCGCCATTCTTGTCCCGCACGTCATTCTGGCTGCCTTGATCGTGCCACTGATCCTGACGACGCTCTGGCTGGCCTTTCGAGGCAAGTTTGAGACCCACCGCAAGATCGCCCGTTGGACCTGGCCCCTCTGGATGTTTGTCTCCGTCACTGGAGTGATCATTTACCTGCTTCTATATCAGAGATTTCCGCAAAGCTAATCACCGCAACCTTTTGCATTTCAACGACTTAAGAGTTTGCATGACCGTTTTTTGCCTGAAAATTCTTTTTCGAATCGACCGATCCTGATAGGCTGCTCGAGCCTCAAGAAACAAGCGGAATACCGACAGGATACGATTTATAGCCATGCCAAAACCGGAAGCCAACAACCGAACCACAGAGCCACCCAAGTACAAGCCGATCACGCTGCAGAATCTGAAGGATATGCCTCAGGCAGCTCGACTGACTAAGGAGCAACTCTTTGATATTCAAGTTGTTGGAACTGTCCTCCCGTTTCGTTCAAACTACTACGTTGCCGACAATCTCATCGATTGGGACAACGTCGAGAACGATCCGTTTTTCACCCTGAATTTCTGTCAGCGCGAAATGCTCAAACCTCGGCATTTTGACGCCGTCGCCGACCTGTTGAAGCGAGAGGCTCCCAAGGTGGAAATCAACGCGCTCGCCAATGAGATACGGATGGAGCTCAATCCTCATCCAGCTGGCCAACAGGAGAGCAATAAACCCGATCTGGATGGACAGAAGCTGAACGGGATGCAGCACAAGTATCGCGAAACCGTGCTTTTCTTCCCCAGCCAGGGCCAGACCTGCCACGCCTATTGCAGCTACTGCTTTCGCTGGGCGCAATTCGTCGGCATCGACGAACTCAAGTTCGCCATGAAGGAGTCGGAACTGCTCGTGGACTACGTGCGCCAGCATCCCGAGGTTTCGGACGTTCTTTTTACCGGCGGCGATCCCATGATCATGAAGACGAAGGCCTTCGCCTCCTACATCGATCCCCTGCTTTCCGCCGATCTTGAAAACCTTCAAACCATCCGCATCGGCTCAAAAGCCCTCGGCTACTGGCCGCACCGATTCCTCACCGACCCGGACGCCGACGATATGATTCGTCTGTTCGAGAAAATCGTAAAATCCGGCAAGCACCTGGCCTTCATGGCCCATTTCAATCACAAGCGCGAAATGGAAACGCCGGCCGTCCAAGAAGCTATTCGACGCATTCGCGACACCGGCGCCCAGATCCGCACGCAGTGTCCGATCCTCGCCAACATCAACGACAAGCCTGAAGTTTGGTCCGACATGTGGAAGGAGCAGGTCAAACAGGGCTGCATCCCCTACTACATGTTTCAGGTCAGGGACACCGGAGCTCAGCACTACTTCGGCATTTCACTGGAACGCGCCTGGAGAATCTACCGACAGGCCTATCAGGATGTCAGCGGCGTCGCTCGAACCGTCCGCGGCCCATCCCTGTCAGCGGACCCGGGCAAGGTCGAAGTGCTGGGCATCAACGAAATCGCAGGTAAGAAGGTCTTCACGCTGCGTTTCCTCCAGGCTCGGAATCCCCAACATGTCGGCCGTCCGTTTTTCGCACGTTACGATCCCGACGCTATTTGGCTCGACGATCTCGTGCCCGCCTTTGGCGAGGATGATTTCTTTTTCGAAGAAAAGACCAACCGCGCAAGGCTGAGCCAACCCGAGCTCGAGTTGAGCTTGAAGGAGAAGTAATCCTGGATTCCGCCACTTTCGAACGCCCCTGACGCGCTGACGCGTCCGGGGCGTTTTTATTTCCCGGATTCCCGACTGTCGGGATGAAAGCCAAACCAGGCCCGCCGAAATGAAACCAACGCAGGAATTTCCTCCAGCGCTTTGTCTTTCATCGGGCCTGAAAGACAAATCCCGCTCTCAGTGTGCCAGATCGATTTCGTCAACCGATCGCGCATTCGCCGAGGCTCGTCGGCGCTTTCGAATTCCAAAGTCGTTCCCCCCAGTGTGCGATTGAAACAATGCGCCTCAGTAGTCTCTGGATCAAAGGTCGCAACCAACAACTTCGCGCCCAGCGTCTCATTGATCACTTTCCGTTTGGCGAGATCCTCAAATGCGAAAGCGACCTTTTCTCCAAGCCCGCCGATGCCGAGCACGAATTTGCCCGGATCCTTTTGGAATTCAGGAATAAACCGATCAGCCGTTCGCGACAGGGACAGGACGGTCGTTTTCGGATGCTCGGATTTCCAATCCTCCCAGGACGTCATGGCCGACGGCAGCATTTCAAGCTTCGTCCCCTTCAATTCCCCGGCCATCGCCTCACCGAGTATGTGACTCCAGAGCGTCCCCGTCTCCAAATCCTTCATCACCAGGCTGCGCTTCCAGAGCATCCCCGAAACGCAAAAATTAAGTCGGCGATCCTTGACCGTGGCGGCATACACGATGCCGTTGTGACAGAGGTGTCACCAGGTGGCCGCGATCGCCTTGCCGCCGAGCTCGTCGTTGATAATCTCACGGCGAGGGCCAGTCAGCATATTGATCGGGTAAGCCCGGGCCTTACCCTCTACCACGACGCCTAGAACCAGTTCGTTCGGTCGCACGATCCGCTCCGACGCCTTGTCCGCCGACAGGACGGGAGCATTCGTGATCGCCGCAAACGCGCGCGGAATGACGACGCGCGGCGCGAAATCCCGCTCCGCGCCGATCGCGTCATAGCTCCCGACCGCCAGCAGCAGTCCCAGAATGACAGATCCATAAATTCTCATATTGGTCATAGGACGCGCGAGCTCTTCGCTTATTTCAAGATGTCTCCAGATCAATCGTCGTCCCGACGAGCGTCCGCCGCCGCTCGTCGTTTGGCGGCTATTCGCTTCAACAATTCGTCCACCGTCACGCCGCCCAGAATCACAATGCCGATGACCGCGTATTCGATGTGAGTGGGAATCCAATCCACCAAAGTAATGGTATTGCGCAGAACCCGCATCAGGGCCGCGCCGATCAGAACGCCAATGATGCTCCCGGCGCCGCCGCGCAAACTGCATCCCCCCAGCACCGCCGCCGCGATGGCATACAGTTCGTAGAAATTTCCGAAATCGACCGGTTGCGCCGAATTCACATCCAGCACGAACAGAACGCCTCCAAGCCCGGCGCAGGCCGAGCAGATCACATAGGCGAGAATAATCATCTTGTCGGTGTCGATACCGCTGTATTTCGCCGCCTCCTCGTTATTCCCCAAGGCCAGCAAATACCGCCCGTAGATCGTATAGTTGAGAAATACGCCAGCAAATATCGCCACTATGACGAGGATGACACAAGGCGCCGGTATGCCGATGGTCGCCAACTCTCGCTCCGTAACCACCACCCGCAACGCGGTCCAATTACCCGGTTTTTGCTCACGCAGCTTGGCCAGCGACGGCACGTTCAACTGTTGTTTCTCGTCTGATGGCTCGACCGGAAGCTCCGCCAATGGCGTCCATCCAGCTCCGGCATCGCCTTCCAATGAAACCTTGAATGTCCCTTGCGGCAGGTCGACCGCCACCGACTCCGTCTCGCTCGCGACGACGTTCACCACTGGCTGATGATTCGCGGATTTGATCCCAGCCCCGATAAAGAAGACGGCCATCAGCCCGGCCACACCGAGAGACAATTTAACGTCTTTGCCCAATGCCCCGCGCCGCCGCGCCACGAACAACCAGACGCCAACGATAAACAAGAACAGTCCGCCCAGGATGAAGAGAGCCTGCGCGGCCGTGACGCTCGCGATCTCGGCGGTGGCCAACATCCTCAGCTTGGGATAGGCGTCTCCCAATCCCTGGGTCTGGTCTTCCGTAAATCCCCGCGTAATGCCTCGATAAAACAGCAGCCCGCACAATGTCACCACGAACGGCTGTAATTTCAGCTTGGCGACCAACAATCCATGCGTCAGCCCGATCGCCAGCGAAACAAAGACAATTATCCCCAAAGCTCCGCCCACTGACCAATCCTGCTTCGTCAGAAGCCAGGGCAAGCCGCAGCCGACCAGGCAAATCACGGAGCCGATGGACAGATCAATGCCGCCCGTGATGATCACGAACGCGACCCCGATGCTGATGATGCCAAACAGCGACGTTCGCCGAATCAGATTCTCCAGATTGTAAGGCGTCAAAAACGCCTCGCTCATTAATGACGTGAGCACAAACACAAAGACCAGCAGTCCGAATATGCCTAAGGTTTTCTTCATGGGATCCGGTTATTCTTCAAATGACTGAACAACGTCGGCGCCGCCAGTCGCGAGCCGCATGACACTCTCTTCGCTCAACTCTTCGCGTTTCAACTCGCCTTCAATTCGCCCCTCATGCATGACCAGCGCCCGATCGGACATGCCGAGAATTTCCTCCATCTCGCTGGAGACAAACAGAATAGCGACGCCGGTCTTCGCGAGCTTTTCCATCAGGGCATAAATTTCTGCCTTGGCGCCCACGTCGATGCCGCGCGTGGGCTCGTCCAGCATCAACAGCCTGGGCTTCATCGCCAGCCACTTGCCAAGCACGACTTTCTGCTGGTTGCCTCCCGACAAATATCTGACCACCTGCTCCGCCGACGGTGTTTTGATTCGCATGTTGCGAATCATTTCAACGCTGATGTCGTTTTCCTTCCCGCGATTCAGGAAACCCAGATAATGATCGCGGCGCAAACTGGGCAGACTCATGTTCTCCCGTACGGCCATCCCCAACGCGAGCCCTTGCTGCTTGCGATCCTCCGGCGCCAGCGCCAGCCCGGCGCGAATGGCCTCAATCGGGCTCTGAGGATTGACGACGCTTCCCTCGATTCGAATCTCGCCCCCAAGCGACGGCGTCACCCCAAAGAGCGTTTGCAAAAGCTCCGTCCGCCCCGCTCCAACCAATCCCGCAATTCCAACAATCTCGCCCGCGCGGACGCTGAAATCTAATTCATGCCCAGGATGCGCGGGCGTGCGCACGCCCTTCGCCTCCAGAACGACCCCGCCCGGCGGATGCGGCTCATGTTGGTAAAATTGACTGACATCGCGCCCGACCATCAGCCGAACCATCGCGTCGTGGCTGATCTCACCGCGCGCCAACTCCCCCGCGTTCTCGCCATCGCGCAACACCGTCACTCGATCCGCCAATTCTCTGACTTCTCCCAGGCGATGAGAAATGTAGACAATACTGACGCCGCGTTTACGTAGATCCTTGATGACCTTGAAAAGACTCTCCGCCTCCCGCTGCGACAGGCTGGAGGTCGGCTCGTCCATGATCAGCACTCGCGCATTAATCGAAAGCGCCTTGGCGATCTCCACCATCTGCTGACGGCCGATGGGAAGGGTGTCCACGATGGTCTCCGGATCGACGTCCAGTCCCACAGCCTCCAGGTGCTGTCGGCATTCATCGCGAATACGCCCGCGATCGATCAGCCCAAAGCGAAGCGGCTCCCGTCCGAGAAAGATGTTCGACCCGACATCCAGATTGGAAGCGAGGTTTAGTTCCTGGTGAATCAGCGCCACGCCGCGAGCAAGGGCGTCATGAACCGAGCGAATCTCCTGGGGCTCGCCATCAAGCAAAAACTCCCCGGTGTCCGGCAATTGCACGCCGGCCAGGATTTTCATCAAAGTGCTTTTACCTGCGCCGTTTTCCCCAATCACCGCCAGAACTTCGCCTTTTCGAAGAGTCAGATCGACGCCCTTAAGCGCGCGCACGCCGGGGAATTGCTTAGTCGCCTGGCGGACTTCAAGCAACGGCGGCTCACCCTGTGCGGTCATGAGACTGAATCATCTAAAACGGGATCAACGCCCTTTCAATACCTCGTCGATCGGATCGAAACGTGTACGGTCCTCAGAACGTCCAAGCAACTCGTCGATCATTCCCTGTCGCCGAAGCTTCGCGTTGTCCTGGTCGATACGCCCGATGAAGATCATTATTTTCCCGCCGTTCGGCATCGCCTCCTTCACGAGTTTTCCGCACATGCGCCCGGCCAGGTAGTTGTCCATGCCAATGTAGACTAGGCGGTTCGACTCGGGCGCGTCGGAATCCGCCGTCACCAGACGTGTCTTCAACGCCGCGCCGTTCAGCAACTCCGTCTGGTCAGCCGGCTTGATCGGACTGACCGCGATGCCGTCGATCTTCTTGGTCACCAGATCCTCGATCATTCGCTTCTGATCTGAAATGCCTTCCACGGGCATCAGCATGTCCGTGTTCACGCCCAGATCAGATCCCGCTTTATGCACGCCCACAGAACAGATCGTCCAGAAGGACGCGACGCCGTTCGACACAAACGCGAACCTAGGCTTCCCCTCCTTGGCCGGATTCTCCCCGCCGCCGGCAACTTTCGATTTTAGATCTGTCCAGAACTCATCGACGTTGTCTTTGCGAATCTGCAGCGCGGGGATATCGATGAACTTATTCTCCGGAATGATATCGGTCTTGCCGTTGTGCAGCGCGTTCAACACTTCAATCGACTTGTAACCGTACATGTAGGGATTCTGAACGACCGTGCCGTGGACCGTGCCGTCCTTGATCCCCTGCAGGGTCGCGTCATCTTCATCAAACGCGATGACTTTGACCTTGTTGAGTTTGCCCGCCTGATCCAAGGCCTCCAGCATGAGCGGCGGATTGTAGGCAAACAACCCGACCATACCGTCGATGTCCGGATGCTTGGCCAGTGTGTCCTCCACATTGTTCTTCGCCACCGTGCGATCGAACTGATCGGTAAGTGTGCCTAGAATGATGTAATCGCCCTCCACATCGGCCTTCTTTTCAACGGACAACAGCGAATCGCCGCCGCCGGTTGGAGCTGGCGCGGGCGCCGGGGCATCCGGCTGTCCGCAACCGACCGTCGCCAAAAGAGACGCGGCCAAACTGGAAATCAAGTATCGGGTAGTGATCTTCATAAGAAAGGCAGTTTCTAACCGGAACACATTGTTTTGTCCATCATGGGTACGGGAGAATTCCTGTCGCCAGCCTGCCACTGAGCAAAGAATCGCTTGGACAGTTGAAAGCTCCGC
Source organism: Limisphaerales bacterium (assembly GCA_047618185.1). Classification (GTDB taxonomy): domain Bacteria; phylum Verrucomicrobiota; class Verrucomicrobiia; order Limisphaerales; family JAYPEY01; genus JAYPEY01. The sequence continues at coordinate 11,706 of JBLHKZ010000030.1, read as the reverse complement.
TGGCATCTTCCGTCCCTCTTTCTATGACCTCACAAAAACTGATTTCACTCCTCGCCGCCGGGGCCGCCTTGACGGCCGTCAATCTCTCCGCCGCCACCGGCGATTGGGTCAATCTCTTCGATGGCAAGTCGCTGAAAGGCTGGACCCAGCGGAACGGCTCCGCCAAATACGCTGTTGAGAACGAACAAATCATCGGTCGCACCGTTCACAACACCGGAAACTCCTTTCTCTGCACCGACAAGCATTACGCCAACTTCATTTTCGAAGTGGAATACAAGGTCGATTCACGAATGAATTCCGGCGTGCAGATTCGCAGCCACAGCCTGAAATCCTACCGGGGCGGACAGGTCCATGGCTACCAGGTCGAGATTGACCCCTCCGAACGCGCCTGGTCCGGCGGCATCTACGACGAGGGCCGCCGCGGCTGGCTCAATCCGCTCAAGGACAATCCCGCCGCGCAGAAGGCCTTCAAGCAGAACGAATGGAATCACTACCGCGTCGAGGCCATCGGCGACCGCATCAAGACCTGGGTCAACGGCGTTCCCGCCGCCGATCTGCACGACGCCATCACGCCCAGCGGATTTATCGCGCTGCAGGTGCACGGTATTCCCAAGGACAAACCTGAGGGCATGGAAATTCGCTGGCGCAACATTCGCATCAAGGACCTTGGCCCCGCCAAACCGCTTCCCCTGTTTGACGGCCTCACCCTAAACGGCTGGGTCGACGGCGCGGGCAATCCCATCAAACCCGGCGGCTGGGTCGCCGACGAAGGGGCTCTTCATCGCAAGGACAAAGGCGGCTCCATCTACACCGAACTCGAATACGGCGATTTCGAATTCAACCTCGAATGGAAGATCGCCGAAGGCGGCAACAGCGGCATCAAGTATCGCGTGACAAAATATGACAAGGCCCTGCTCGGTCCGGAGTATCAGGTGCTCGACGACGACAAACACCCGGATGGAAAGAAGCGCGAAGGCCGACGCAAGTCCGCCGCGCTCTACGACCTTTTCAAGTGCAACGACCAGAAACAGCTCGCGAAAGTTGGCGAATGGAACAAGACAAAGATCGTCGTTCGCGGATCGAAGGCCGAACATTGGCTCAACGGAAAGAAAGTTCTCGCCTACGACACGACCAGCGAGGAATGGAAGCAAGAGCATGCGCTAAGCAAATTCAACAAGCACAAGGATTTCGCGAAGAATCCCTGGGGTAAGATCATGTTGCAGGACCACGGCGACCTCGTCTGGTATCGCAACATCACCATCAAACCCATGCCTCCGCTGGACTGAGCGGGAGACCGCTCAGATGTAATACATCTCCTGTTTGCCGGCGTTTTCCTCGATGAGCTTCTGAAAGGTGATTTCGTCGGCGGCCTGGTCGAGCGCGGCCTGAAGTTTTCCCCAGGCGCCGCGCAGTTCCTCAGGGCAATCCGAATCGCTCAGGCCCGAGGAATCGAACACGCGTCCGTGGATGCAACGCAGCACGTCGCCGAGCGAAATCTCCGCCGGGTCCCGCGCGAGCAGGTAGCCGCCTTCCTTCCCTCGCACACTGCGAACGATCAACTGCGACTTCAGCTCAATGAGAATCTGAACGAGATATTTCGGCGGAATCCCCTGCTCCGCCGCCAGCGCCTCGACCCGCCGCGCCTTGCCCGTGTGATGATTGCGCGCCAATCCAAAAACGGCGCGCGCGGCATAGTCGCTCTTCACGGAAAGTTTCACGCCGCGCAAAATAGGAAGCCCTACGCCAATGCGCAAATGGAAACGCACGGTGAAAACTTTTCACACAATTCAATCGTGCGTCCGGCCGCCGGCGGCGATACATTCCGCCCGTGCAGTTGCAGTTTTTATTTCGCGAGGGCAAGGCGCCTCGAACCCTGAGCGATGTCCTGACGGTCGACGACCGACAGATTCCGATTGTTTACGTGCGCCATCGCCGCGCGAAGCATTACATCCTGCGCCTGCGCGACGACGGCGCCGTGCGACTCACGGTGCCTTGGTACGGCTCCAGGAAGGAGGCCTTAAAATTCGCCAACACGCGCCTCGACTGGATCACGGAACAACTGAACAAACCCGCCGAAGAAAGCTCTCATCCGACGGAGTGGAATGACGGCACTCCGATTCTCTTTCGCGGCAAAATGACGCCGCTTTCGATCACCACATCCGCCTCGGCTATTCGCGTCAGCTTCGCCGATCAGGGATTCAGCGCCCGAGGCAAAAACGTTGACGTGCGCGCCGCCGTGCAGACCTACCTCTGGGAGCTCGCGCGCCCGGAACTGACCCATCGCACGCATGAGCTGGCCGTCCAGCGCCGTCTCGAAGTGCGTCGCGTAACGGTGCGGAATCAACGCGCCCGCTGGGGCTCCTGCTCCGCCAATAAATCCATTTCCCTCAACTGGCGGCTCATCATGACCCCGGAATTTGTGCGCGACTACGTGATCGTCCACGAGCTGATGCACCTCAAGCAGCTCAACCACTCGAAGAAATATTGGGGTCTCGTCGAGGACGCCTGCCCTGACTACCGCAAGGCCGAAACGTGGTTGAAGGAGAACGCGGGCATATTGAAATAGCGGGCCAATTGCTCCGCTTCCAACCTCCCGCTTCCCGCGTCAGGCGAACTTCCCTTTGAGCGTCATCTTTGGCTTCTGCGGTTTCCCCCGGCGAAGGCCCATGCTGTCGCGCAATTCCAGCGTCACTCCGCCGTCATCGAACACCATCCGCACAACATCGTGATGCGGTGTTTCGTAATAGCGCCACGCCATTTCGAGCGCATTCTCCGCCGCCCACGCAAAGCTCGCCGCCACTTTAACGAATCCACGCTTGTCGGTCTTCCCTTTGGAGATCAGCCACGATCCCGACGACGGCAATGGCATGGCGCCGCGGCGCCACTTCCGACTCCCACACTCGATGTTCCAGTCGCCTCGGGAGTCGCTCCCCGCGGCAAGCTCCACCGTTCCTTTCTCAAACGTGACGACAACCTCGTCGAGCCCCATCGGATTGTCCGGTTCGAATCGAATGGTCTTGCCATGCCATTTCTTCGCCAGGCCGGATTTCGAATCGCCCTGGGGAAAGGGCGTCTTCAGACTCTTTAATTTGCGTTGAAAAACTGCGTCGGACCTCGTGCCCGGAGCCGACGAAACCTCAGTAAAGTTCGGCAAAAGAAGTTTCCAAACCAGATCCAGTTCGCCCTGCATGCTGGCGGTCTCACTGCTCATGGCGATCACGACTTCCTGCTTCGGCAAAACGATCGTGAACTGTCCGAAGGCGCCGTCCCCGCGGTAGCCATCGTGGCGACAGCGCCAGAATTGATATCCATAGCCCTGCTGCCAATCGGGATTCTTGTTGGAGTCCGTTCCCTGCTGGATCTGCTTTGACGTCGCGTCCTTCACCCAGGCCGCGGGCAATACCTGTTTGCCGTTCCATCTGCCGCGCTGCAAGTAGAGCTGGCCAAATCGGGCCAGACCCTCGGTGGTGATGTTCAATCCGAAACCGCCCTTGTTGATCCCGGCCGGACATTCGTCCCAAGTCGGACCGACAATGCCAATCGGCTCAAACAGTCGCGGCCGCAGGTAGTCGATCAATTTATCGCCCGAGACTTTTTGAATGATCGCCGAGAGCATGTAGGTCGCCGCCGTGTTGTAGTTGAACACCGTTCCCGGATCGTGAACGAGCGGTTGCGCGAGAAAGGTTCGAACCCAGTCCTTGGACGTCGTGGTCTTGCCTGTGGCGGAACTGGCCATGCCCGCCGACATGGTCAGCAGATGTCGAATATCCAGAGCCGCCAATCGATCGCTAATCTTGTCCGGAGCCGCCTCCGGAAAAAAACTCACGACCTTGTCCATAACTTTAATGAGTCCTTCGGCAACCGCCAGACCCACGCCGGTCGAAGTGAAGCTCTTGCTCAACGAATACATCGAGTGATTAAACTTCGGGCCATAGGGTCGCGCCCAGCCTTCGGCGATCACCTTTCCTCGCCTCAGGACCATCAGGCCGTGCAGTTCATGGCCCTCCCGCTCCATGGCGTCCACGAACTCGATCAAATGAGATTCCGCGATCCCCTCTTCGCGCGGCGTCGACCGGGGAAGCTCCTTGGCGTCGACGACATCGCGAGGCAAACCGTCCGACAGACACAGGCTGAACGCTGCCCCGCCAAGCAATGTCGATTTCAGAAACCTTCGGCGAGTCGGCCCGGTGGAAAGGTTCGAAGACGAAGGTGCATTGGAGGATTTCATAAGGGACAAACTACACTGTTCGAATTTTGAATCTCGACCTCAAAATCCGGTGTTGGGAAACCACCGGCTGTAATGATTGTCGCCCAACCGCGTCAGCGGCGTGCGGGCCGGAGCGTAAAGCAGCGATCCGTCGCCAAGGCGCTCACGATGCCCCAGCCTTGAGATCAGCGGCCAATAGGGCGACTTGCCCACCTGCCACTCCTCAAACTGATTCGGATCCCAGACTGCGATGCCATCTGCGCCTTCATCGAAATGGCGCGCAGCGTCCTTGAGCAATTGTAGACCGCTGTGCATCTTCCACCCGACGAAAAACGGATAGATCTTCACGTCGCTCCCTTTGGTGATCCTGGCGTAATACGCGGTGTCGCCGGACTTCGTGCGCGTCCCGCTGGTGTGGTGGGCAAACCAGGCGATGCCGATTTGATCGATCAACTCATCCTGAATCCACCGTTCGACATCCATGCCGAATTTCACATTGTCCGCCTTCGTGGCAAACGTCGAGACCGCCAGTTTAAGTCGAGGCCCCTTGCCGCCGCGTTCCTTTCGAGTTTCGTCGAGCAGCGCGCGAATCTTCCTCATAAACCCGGTGACAATTTCGGCGCGCAATTGAAGCGTCCGAGGATCGTCCTCGGCGAGCGTGCGCGGATCGACGCCGTGCTTCGCCATGAAACGCCGACAAAACGGCTCCTCCCAAAGAATCATCGGCATGCCGCGATGAAACAAAAATCCCGCGCCATCGGCTCCAGTCCGCAATACCTCCCGATAAACCTCGATCAAATGATCCTGCACCTCGTCAGACGCGTAGCTCATGTGCATGGTCGGCGTCCCATCGTAATCGACACATCGCCATTCCGGATGCGCCTCATAAAATTCGCTCATGAAAAACTCCTCCCACGGCGGAGCGCCTTTCCAGCCCGCGGCTCGCAGGCAAATGAGAATTTCCGCGTCCTGATCGTGGGCTTCATCAACAGCCACCTGCACGGGATTGATGCCCTGAGAATGCAGATATTTCACCGACTCCGTGTACTCACGATCCACCGAGCGCGGAAAGGTGTCGAGCCGGCCGCCCATGAGATTCCCGACTTTCGACGGATGGTGAACCAGATCGGCGCCGCCAACCTGAAACCACCAGGTCTTGAAATCGCTGTCGCGATACGCGGAAAAAGTTGCCGCGAGATCCGCCCGGTTGCGCGGACGAAAGGGATGAATCCAAGTGTAGCCGTCAAACGTGGCGACGAGATTTCGCGTTTTCTTCTGAGCGCGATCCGCAAGCACGGCGGAGACTTCGGCGGCTTCCAGCGGAATGAGTTTCACAAAATGAATGCGCGCTGGTTGTTGATACACCGTGGAAAACTGGAGGTCATTTTCACTGAGATCGGCGACGCCGAGAAACACCTCTTCCAGCACATCGCGACGTCGCGCACCCAGATCGAGGCGATTACTCAACCGAGTGTAGGCCGGATCTTTGGAGAACTTCGCCTCAACCCTATTCTGATGCGGGCGAACGAGATCCGTGATCGTGCTGAGACCGATGTAGACCGCGTGCCAGCCCTTCTTTCCCAATTTCAGCGTCAAGTCCGGCGCCGTCGATTCGCGCCCGACCGACAGGCTCTTGCCGGAGAAATTCGCGGTTTCGTAATCGAAGATCTTCCATGCGTTCAACCGGCGACGATCCGACAGAGCGCTGACCGGCGCGCATCGAGTCAGGTCGGTGATCAGCTCCGCATCCGCCGCGCGATTCCATTGCTCGGCGTGCGTCCGCGGAATCAGCTCCTCCATCGTGCGACGCACCGGACGATCAACGACTGTAAAACCGCCAAAGGCGAAATCCGCCCGGGCCGGATGATTAACATCACCGACCACGAAGTAGCCGCCCAGCGTGTGTTCCACGACGACTTTGTGAATCGCCGGCGCCTCCTTGCCGGCGAGGCGCGAAACACAATCCACTTCACCCTCGTATGAGCCGCGAGGCGCGGCGGCCTTCGCGACGCCGGAGGCCAGGAGGTTCTCATCAATATCGAACAATCTAAACTGAACCTTCCCACCGGCGACCGATGTTCCAACCAGGCGAAAGGCCACGCGTGAAACGACGGCGGCGCGCTTTGGATCGGTCGGATCGACAAAGCGAAAAGTAAGCTTATCAGCCCTCGCATCGGCGCAATCGACCCGCGAGCTGGGATCGTAAAACCCCACGGAATTCGCGCCGCTCTCGATCACCAGGCCCACCGGATCGGGCAGCGGCGACCGCGTTGTGAGGGTCGCGGTCGGTCGAATCAGCCCAGTGAACGGCCGGGGAAATCGCGCGACCCAACCTTGTTGCGGCTCGCGGACTCCAGGCTGCGGATTCGAGACATAGTCCTCGAAGCGAACTCGGGTAATGCCATCCCCCGGCTTCGCCTTTGCAAGAATCGACGAGACGGGATTGAGTGAAACCTCGACCTCCGCATCCGCGGCCGCCGCCGTCCGAGCAGGCGCCAACGCGAGCAGGCCAACGGCCGATAATATCGAGATGGTTTTGTAATTCTTCATTCTAAATCCCATTGCCTTTCAGCGGAGCGCCCGTTTCCTTCGCCCAGCGCACCCAGTCAGCCGCCATTCGCTTTACCCGGTCCCGCTGCATTGCAGCCAGGTCGTTCGTCTCCGTGCGGTCGACCGACATATCGTAAAGCTCCCACTTCTTGACGTTGCTTCCCCAGACGAGCTTCCACCGGCCCTGCCTTACCGCGCGATTGCCATACAGAAACCAGCACAGCGATTCGTGTCCTTCGCGCTCTTTGCCCTCGAAGACCGGCACGAGACTGATTCCATCCGTGGGCAGGACCGCCACGCCATCCCTTTGTTCGGGATACGCGGCGCCCGTCAACTCCAGCAACGTCGGCATGAAATCGACGACATGCCCGACTTGATGCGACACCGATCCCGGCCGAACAACGCGCGGCCAGCGCGCGATCATCGGGGTCGAGATCCCGCCTTCATGGGTCCAGACTTTGTAGCGGCGGAAAGGAGCATTCTGAGCCCAGCCCCAGCCTTGCGCCACGTAGTCGTAGGTGTCGACGCCGCCCGGCAATTCTTTGTTATACGCTTCGTGCCCTTTCCTTACTTCTTCGTGGAAGTATCCCGAGTGCGATGCGCACCCGCCATTATCGGAGAGAAACATGACGATCGTGTTGTCAGAAATGCCAGTTCGCTCCAACGCGTCGAGCACGCGGCCAATCCCCTGATCCATCGAATCCACCATCGCCGCATAAACCTCCATCCGACGATTCTCACGCGGCAGATTCGCCACCTTCTCCCACGGAGTGATCGCATAGTCGTAGCGCAACTGGCTCGTCTGTGGATCGGGCTTCGACAACGACGCCCCGGGCGCGATCAATCCGAGATCAACGAGACGCTCCATGCGTTTCTCCCGCATTGCGAAATAGCCATCACGATAACGGCCCTCATACTTGGCGATGTCCTTCGGTTTTGCGTGCAGCGGATAATGCGGCGCGGTGTAGGTCAGGTGCAGGAAGAAGGGCGCCTTATCCGCGGCATTCGCGTAAGTCTCGATCTGTTGAACCGCGTTCTCGGTGAAAGCGTCAGTCGCATAGAAATCCGACGGAAACTCCGTAATCGGACGCTCCTGTTTGAGGAACGGCTCCGGTCCTTGTCCGCGATAGAAGTCCGGGAAAGGCTGCGCCGGATTGAAGTAGTTGCAGCAGCCCGCAGCAAGGCCGTAGAAGACGTCGAATCCGCGCCGCGTCGGCAGGCGATTCTTGTCTGAGGGTTTGGTCACCGGGAAATGCCATTTTCCAATCAGCGCGGTGCGATAACCGGCCGAGCGCGCAACCTCCCCAAGCGTAGTCATGTTGTCATTCAGCATGCGCCCTTTGAAGCGGCGCGGATGCAACCCCGTCAGCAACGACACGCGGGTCGTGCGACAAACCGCGCAATTGTAGAACTGTGAGAACCGCATGCCCTCCCCCGCCAGTCGATCCAGATTCGGCGTTTCAATTTCGCCTCCGTAGCAACCCAGGTCTGAAAACCCAAGATCGTCCGCCATGATCAGAACAATGTTCGGTCGGGCGGGCTGCGCGCCTTCAACGCGGCTGGTGAAAGCGGGACAGAAGGCTGAAAGCAGCATCCCCAGGCAAATCCAGGCTAAACACCACTGGTTAAAACGGTTGCTTGAAATTGTGGGCCGATCAAAGCGGCTTGGGACGATCGCATCCCGTCCTGCTCGCCGCCATCCGACTATCCAGGAGGCATCACCTTCTTCCGGGGAGCGCGCGCGCCTCGCGTGTTGGATTCGGCGCCCTCGCCGGATTCTCAGGGAACCCGGCCCGCGCCGGGGCTCGGGCCAAGGCGCTTTGCGCCCAGGTTCATCGGCGGGGCGCCAATGAAAGCACGCGAGGCGCGCGCGCTCCCCGGAAGGAGACGACGAGCAGCTGCTGCATGAGTTAAACTCTGACAGTCTCTTCGGAAGAGCCGGAAGGTTCCCTGTTGGATCACAAACCGCGCACGATCGCCGTTGTTCGTTCTGACGGAAAGGCAGGCTCATGATTCTGGCTCACAATGCATTCAACGGTAATAAAGCTTCACGTAATCGGTCGCGTCGAGCGGGATCGAAAAACGAACGCGTCCCGGCCCCGTCTCCAGAATCTTGATGCGCCCCAGATGCACGGTCTCAATCCGATCAACCGGATGATCCACACGCACCGTGAAATCGACCCGTCCCAACCGCTCCAGGGTGTAATTGGCGAGCGGAATAACGATGCCCCGGTCGGCGTGCAGCGGCACGGCGTCAACCAGCGGGACGCTACAGACGACCGGCGGATCGATCTTGGCGGCGCGCACGGGCGTCAGCAGAACGTCCCTCACATCGGCCGGAAACTCCCACGGATTCAGTGAACGTTCGAGCCGGTTCTTCGGTTTAAGGCTTACGAGATCCGCCGCGGAAAAAATCACCGGCGGCGCGGGATGCTCCGAAGGAGGTTGCGCCGCATCTCGGGCCTGCTCCAACACGCGGCGGGCTTTCTGGGCCTTCTTGATGTAATCGAGCGCCGGAAGAAAACCGGCGCAGTAAATCGTGCCCTTCCCAACCGCGCCGTGAATCAATGCGGGCGAGCCATCCTCGAATGTTCCCAGAACCGTCGCTCCCTTTTCGGCTTTCAGCTTTTGGCGAACGGATAGAACTTCCAATCCGACTCCGCCAATAGTCGCCATTCCTTTCGGCGCCAGGCTTTGCAGATACGCGCCGGAGCCCAGAAAGGCTTGCAGCATATCCGGCTCCTCCCGCTCAGCTGGCAACACGCTGGCGAAGGTATCGAGCAGTTCGTTGTATTCGTCCCGCGAGGCCGCGCCCGCCGTCATGAACAAGACGCCGCCCTGCTCAACCCAGTTCTTCAGCTTCACCGCGGCTGCTCGCGTCAGGTTGGGACCGGAAAGGTAGCAAACGCGATACCCCGCCAGACCATCCCGCTCCACCTGGCGTTCGCCAATGAAATCAACAGGGACTTGCGCATGCGCGAGCGCCATCCAGGTGTGCATGCGATTGAATCCATAGGCGTTGCTGCGCTTCACCGTCCAGATGTCCGACGAGGAGGAATACAGAATCGCGACTTCCGCCGGCTTCGCGACCGCATCGACGAGCAGGTCCTCCGCGCCGCCGATCTCCCGCACGACCTCCGCGTTGGCCCGCCATGTCTCCGGGCGACTATACCAGGTGTGGCTTTTCCACGAGGGCCCGCCTTCATGACTGCCCCAACTCACTCCGTAGGAAAAATTCTTCCAAATCTTGACGCCGCGCGCGGTCTCGCCTGCCGCTTTCAACTTGATGTCCCACGGCTTGCGATTCGCATGCGCGATAAGGTAGTGCCCGATAGTCTGGCCGCGATCGAGGGCCGCGGCGCGCATGAGATCCACGTTGTAGGCGCCGCATTGATAGCTGGAGGAGCCATTGGCCCAGTCCTCGCCCCAAATCGCGTTTTGATCATCCGCGTCGAGCAATTCAAAGTAGTCGACGCCTTGCGCATAGAAATTGGCCTGATAGGTCGCGCCGTCGCTGAAATTCACAAGGGTCGGAAGCGAACGCCCATACGCGGATTCCAAAATGCCGCGCTGGGTCGCCATAAAATCACCGAGCGCCCGAGTGCGAAATCGTTGAGTGAAATAGTGCAATCCGGGGAAGTCATCGCGTGTGCTTTCTGGAACAGGCTTCACGGCGTCCCAATCCGCGACCTTCAGGTCAGCGGGCGTCTTGCCGAGTTTCTTCAACCACGTCCGAAACGCCGCATGATAGGCCTCGTTCTTCGCCATGAACGCCGAAGGCTGCCCCGTCGGCTCATCGGTCAACATGCAGAAAACGATATCCTCCACCTGCTTACCGCTCTTTTGAAATTCGGCTGCATAAAGCGCAGCATTCCTCCGCATGACTTCAAAGTCCGGTTCACAGAAAGATCCATTCTTTCCCCGCCAGATTCTCCCGTGGATGAAAGGCTTCTCGAGGTTGGAGAATCCGAAATAGCCGAGCGTTTTCCATTCGCGGTCCTCAATCGCCTGATCCACCTTCGTCCCATAACCTCCGACCGTTGCGCTGACAAAAAACGGTATTTGTTCAGGCTTCTTCCCAATGGTCGGCCAATCGAATGCATCCGCGATGCGTCCCGTGGCTTCCGCAAAGTCCCGATCGCGCTTGAATCGTTGAAGGTTCTCCGGCGTGAGCAAGTTCGGCGGCATGATGACCACCAGTCCGTTCGGCCGGCTGTCCACCTCCATCGTCCTGACGATCGCCGATTCATCGGGCGCCGTCGCAAACTCGAACCGCCCCTTCAGCCGATCCGCCCACACGTGATAGGTGTAGCGCGCCGAGATGTTAAGAATCGCGCCCGTGTCCTGATAGAGCATCGGCGTGATATTGCACCAGGGCGTCCGTTCGCCGCTCGCCAGCAATTGGTCGTTCGTCGGCCGCAAGCCGGACAGCGTTCCTGCCTTGGACAGATGCCAATGCCCATACCACGGCGATCGGTGGTGATCGGCGAAGATGTGAATCTGCAGCGGCTTCTCGTAAATGTCGGCGAGCGTGACACGCATCCAGGTCTGAGGGCCGTAGCGCGTGTGATCCGGCTTCAAATCCTTGTCCGTGGTCAGCAGCACGCAATCGACGTTCCGCACATAGCCGGAACAGTTCTTCTCCTCATGCTTGCCCAAAACCAACCGGCAATCTCCTGCGGAAAGTTTCGCGTCAAACGAATCCCAGACGTAATGCCAGTCCCGCTCTCCCGGCCGGGCCTTCAGATCAAATACCTTTTCGCCAACCGAACGGTTCGCCTGATTCACTGTCAGTCGAAAAGGGCCGCGCCGGGAATTGTTGTAGTTATGCCGAACCCAGATCCGATATTCCCCGTCGGCAGGAATCTCGATCATCGTTTCAGCCGTCGCCTTCGCGTCGCCGCTGGCTCCATTCAGCGCCATCACGCTGGATGCGCCGCGAGTCTGGG
>JBLHKZ010000029.1:0-31018 GCA_047618185.1 Limisphaerales bacterium | reverse complement strand
TAGCTCAACTCTCCAACCCCGCTTCCAGCCCGGCCATAAGCCCACAAGAACTTGCCGTCCGGCAAAAAAATCTGGATGCGATGATTGCACGAGTCCGCGACATACACGCGGTCCAGCGAATCAATCCCCAGCCCCTCCGGCCGATTGAACTCACCCGGTCCATCGCCGCCGCGGCCAAATCCGAGTTGAAATGTATGCCCATCGCCGGAAAACCGTTGCACCCGCTCCACCACGCCGAACTCGCTCACGTAGAGTTCGTTTCGCGAGTTCATCGTGACCGCCCGCGGAAAAGCCAACAGGCCCGGCTCCGTCCCGTGCACGCCCCACTGCGTCACCAGAGAGCCGTCGACGCCATGATGATTGATGCGCGAGTAATGCGGCTCGATGACTACCACGTTCCCCAGGTGATCCGCATACATGCCCTTCGGCCTGCCTCGGTCCGTTTCCGGCATTTGCCATTGCAGTATAAAATCCCCCTTCTCGGAGAATTTCTGCACGCGCCCCGTCATATCGACCACATACAAATTGTCCTCTGCATCGACAGCCAACGACCGCGGTTTATTGAACTGCCCAGCGCCTACGCCCCGAGCGCCCCAGATCTCAACTCCTGTAAAGAATCGGCTTTCAATGGCCGCGACATCTGCTCGCCCCTCGTCCGGGTCGCCAGGCGCACAGCCCATCCCCGCCATCGCCGCCAACCCGCAGACAGCCAGCATCGGGCGCGCCTGAATCGCGGCGAATCGGGTCATGAGAAAACGGCCGACCGCGTAGGTCGCCAGCGGCGCCAGCGCGAGTAGCAGCAGCAGCGCGCAAAGCGCATCGACCTGGGAATTGTGCCCGTAGTGCAGTAGGCCAAAAATCTGCATCGAAAGGGTTTGTGTTCCCGGCGGAACAATCAGCAGGACAGCGTCCACGTCCCAAAGGCAAAACAGAAACAAAACGTACCACACGCCCGCCAACGCGGCGCCCGACTGCGGCAGAATCGCGTGCCGAAACCGCTCCCATTGAGACGCGCCGCTGAGGCGCGCAAAATCCAAAACGTCGCGATCGATCGATCGCAACGTCATTCTCGCGCCAGCCCACCCCACCGCAAGATACCGCACGGCAAGAGCCAGAAGGACAATGCCCGCCCCCTCATAGATCGCGGAAAACAGGGGGCGATTGAATATCAGAATCAACGCCACTCCCAATAAGGCGCCGGGCAGAAAAAAGCTCATCCAGAAAACGCCCACAGCGCGCCGCCGCCACGCCGCCAGTCCCAGCGTCAAGATCAGCGTGGCCCCAAGAAACGCGAAAATGAATGAGTGCCACAGCGCCTGCTGATTCGCCGCCAGCGCCCCGCCAAAGTCCGACCAAAGGCGACCTCCGAACAATAAGCGCATCAACGGCAAGGCCGCAGAAAGAGCCAAGGTCACAATCGCGACGACGCCCGCAGCGCCGTGCCATAGGCCGCCCAACCGATCTCGGAACGCTCCGGCCGGCGTCTCGACCGCGCCGTGCGGCATACGAAATCGTTGGGTTCGCAAAGCCGCGAGCAGCAGCGCCGGCGCGAGCAACAAAGGCCAGCTCATCATCAAGGCGCCCCGGACATCGTAGGCAGTGTTGAAACGCAGCCATATCTCCGCTGGATAAACCTTCACCTGAAGAATCGCCGGCACGGAAAACTGATTCAGGGTCAGCACAAACGTCAACGCGATCGCAACCCCCAGCGCAGGCCTGGCAACCGGATATAGAAACTCTTCGATCAACCGACGGCCTCGAAGCATCGGATCGCTGTCCAACTGATCGCGCTCGATACGCCGCCACGTGAGCCACACCGCAGCCGTCGTGATCGGCCACGTCATCAGGCCAAGAATCCAGGCGCACCCTCCCAACGAATAGATATTCAACGGCAGCCAGTCGCGAAGCGCCCCGGCGTTGCCGAGCAGGTCGATCCAGATCCCCGTCACCAGAAAGGCCGGCAGCGCAAAGGCCACGATGGACAACGCCAGCGCAGCCCGCCGCCAACCGCGCCGCAGTCCGACAAGCCACAGCGCGACCCCCCAGCCAAGCGCGACCGCCAACGCCGTCGCCAGCGCGCTCACCATCAAACTGTTTTTGAGCAAGATCCAGTTCACTCTGTTCAGCGTAAAAAGACGCGACTCAATTCAGCCGTGCCCTCGTTCAAATCGCCTAACACTCCGCCCCAATCGGGAAACGAGGCGTCTTGGGAATCGGCGTTCGCGCCCTCCAGGGCATTGACCGCGACGAGTCGTCCCACCGTGGCGGTCGAACTCAGATATTCCTGCAATCGCCGCGCTCCCGAAATATTTCGCGAGCCGCGCACAATCGCCACCGTGTTCGGAATGAAAAGAGTTTCGTCGATCTCGATCGCCGCGATCGGCATGCCCTCGCGCTGTCCCGCCGCGATGTCATCCGAATCGGTGAGGCCCATCGCGACCTCGCCTTTGCCCACCAGTCGCACCACGACCGAGTTGCCGTCGACGATCAGAGTGTCGTTCGCCTGCACCTCCCGGCTCCAGGCTCGCCACTTCTCCACGCCCCACAATTGGCGCAGGGCCAGCATGTGCGTCGCGGTCGTGCCAAACATCGGATAGGCCATGGCGACCTTCCCCCGCCATTTTGCATCGGACAGCTCGGAGAGACTCGTCGGAGCGTCGGCAACGCTCAACAGATTCGTGTTCACGACCAGTTTGCGAGATCGATAACCAAAGGAGCGCCATTCAATTTCGGAGGAAAACACGCCCGCTGCCTCCAGTTGCCTAGTCCGCAATTCCTCGTTACTCCACCAGACATCGCATTGCGGATGCTCCCGCTCCGCCAACAGCCGATTCGCCAGACCGACGGTCTTGACCGCTTCACTGTCGTAAACCGCGCGCACTTCTATGCCGGTTTCCTTTGTAAAAGCGTCCAATATCTCCTTCGAATAAACTTGGTCCTGCGAGGTGTAGACCACGACATGAAAGGAGTGACGCATCCGCATGCCCCTGCCACCTGAGATACCATTCAGTCCGACAAAGATTCCCGCAACGACACCCAGGATCGTCGCTACAATAAGCACAAGTCTGAACGACGCCCCCCCGGCAAATCGGAATTGCTTGTTGCGATTTTCCGCCACAATCCTCACGCCGTCCTCCTGTGGTAGTACCACCATTCGAAGAGCAGGACGCCCAGCCCGGCCAGCGCGATCCAACGCCAAATCTCCATGTTCGCCTTGCGGCTGGCCGTCGCGGCCACTGCTCCATAACGGCCAAATTCTATTTCCTCCTGCGGCTTGATATTGCTTTCAGCCGCGTCGAGGAGATTCACGCAGAATTGCGTCGTATTGGTGCCCGCCGCGATCTTGTAAATCCCATGATAGGCTGTCGCTCCGAAGATGATCTCGCTGGCGCCCTCGTCAAGATCCAGCGGTTTCACCGAGCCATCGGGCAAAGTCAAGGTGGCGGACTCGACCGGCTCCATCAGCGGCAACCGAAAAGGTTCGCCCGAACGCACCGCCAGTTGCCCCGCGTTGGCCAGCGCGGGATTCAACCAGTCGATCGCGTTTTGCATGAAAATCGGATACGCCACCCGCAACGGCCAGGTGCTTTCCAGCGTGTCGAAGGCAACCCACACGACACTCTGCCGCTCAAATTCTCCGACTAAAATCAGCGGGGTCTTCTGCGAGTCCACCAACGGTATCGACCAGCTAGGAGTCTTCACCGCCATGCTCTTGGCGATGTCCACATTGTCGAAATTAACGAATCTCAACAGCGCGTGGGTCAATTTCACATCGACGATCGACGGATACTCCACTTCGCCCACATTGTCGAACCAGCCGGGTCGCGCGACATGGATCGCCAGCACGTTGGGCTTCGGCCACTCGACCGGCGTCACGCCATCCAGGACGACGATGTCGTTCCCGGCCGCGTCATCAAGCAACGACGACGCGACACTCAGCTCGACATTGTCTATCGCGCGCAGTGTCTTCTCCAAAAAACGATTACCGGAGGAAACCAGCAGGACCTTCACCGGCTGTGGCAGCAGGCTGACCATTGATGCTTGATTGTCCGCTGCCAGATCGTCGTTCGCCGTGACTCCCACGGTGAATACGCCGTCCTCCGGCTGCGGCACGACAAACACCTCCTGGGCCGTCTCCCCCGGCGGGATATTCAATGGCCGCGTCTCCAGCAGCCGGCCATTGAAACGCAGCTCCAGCTCCGTCCGTTTCGGCTTGTCCGAATAGTTTCCGACACTGGTAAAAACCGCCTTCTGGCGCGCGTCGTCCGGATTGGCTTTGACGCCCAGCTTCACCACGCCGAGGTTGTCCGAGCGCTCCCCAATCTTGTGATACACCGCCGGGATATCCTTGATGTGCATGTCTTCGATTTCATCCACCGCGCCGTCGCTGTACAAATGAACCTCGGCGAAACTGCGATTCTTGATCAATGTTTGCGCGAGCTTGAGCGCATCAGAAAGTCGGGTCGGGGAATCGGTGGGTTTGCACGCCTCAATCGCGCGTCGGAGGGCGTTTTTCTCGGATGTGTTTGACTGCATCACGCGCGTGCTCGAGGCGGCCTGGAGGACAATCATTTGGTCGGCGTCCTTCATCCCCGCCACCAGCTCCAGGGCCTGCTGACGCGCCACATCAAAACGCGACGGCGAAACATCCGTGCTCTGCATCGAGGCCGACGCGTCAAGGATCGCGACATACAACGCCCCTTCGCGCCGTTCACCGGCAAAGTACGGCCGCGTCAGCGCAAAGACAACCAGGGCCAGCATCAGAATTTGAAGCAGCAACAGCCAATTGTGCCGGAGGCGTTGAAAAGGCGCGCTCGCCTGCGTCTCCGCCAGGAATTTCTGCCAGAGCAAGGAACTGGAAACCAGCTTCACCACCCGCTTGCGCTTGAGCAGATAGAACACGATCACCACCGGTATCGCGGCGGCAAAGGCAAAGGCGGTGGGAGCGAGAAAATTCATTCGAATGCGGAATGCGGAATGCGCATTGGAATCATCGCCAGATCTCCGCGTTGCGAAGTTGTTTCAGCAGTAGTTCGCTCAAATCGGTGTCGGACGAGGTCGTGAAAAACGAAATGCCGCGCGAGGTGCAAAATTCACTCAATTTTTGGCAGAAGTTGGCGACCATGCGCTGGTAGATATCCAGCCGATAGCGCCCGAAAGTCACTTCGGCCTGGGCTCCGGTTTCCGAATCGATCAACCGCAGATCGCCGTAGGTTCCCGGCGTAAGTTCATCCGGCGCCAGGATCTGAATCGCGCTCACCTGAAAACCTCGACCGACCAACGCCGAAAGCCCTTCTTCATATCCCGCCGGATCGAGGAAATCACTCAGCACGATCGCGACGCCGACCTGCTTCGCCTCCATTGCCCCCCGGCGCAGCGTCTCGTTCAAATCCGCGGAGCCGTTGGCAGTGATCTTATTGACGTTCTGAAAGAATCGCAGCGCGGTCTTCCGTCCCCGGACGGACTTCAGCGCGCTGCGCGCGGCCAACTCATTTTCATTTCCCGGAAAGGGCACAACCGACACGCGATCAAAGCCGCACAGCGCGACATAACCGATCGCCGCGGCCACCTGTCGCGCGAAATCGAATTTCTTCGGCGTCCCAAAGGTCATCGATTCGCTGGAGTCGAGAAACACGGTCAGCGGCAGTTCGCGCTCCTCCTCGTAGAGTTTGAGAAACAAACGATCCAGCCGGCCAAACAGATTCCAGTCCAGATACCGAAAGTCATCGCCGGGGGTGTAATTCCGGTGATCAGCGAATTCAACCGATTGCCCCCGGGCGCGACTGCTGCGCTCGCCGCGAGCCGTCGACTTGGAGCGTCGGCGGGCCAACAGCTGGAATTGCTCCAGCTGCCGGAGGAGCTTGGAAGTTAAAAGCGGTTCGGACATGGCCTGGGAGTCTGTCCAACCTAGGCCGCCGTCTGCTCCGCGACGATATCCCGAGGCACGGCTTTCAAAATTTCACCAATGATCTGATCCGTGGTGATCCCCTCGGCCTCTGCCTCAAAGTTCAGTAACAATCGGTGCCGCATTGCCGGAAGCGCCACCGCCTCGATATCATCGAAACTCACGTTGAAGCGACCCTGGGTCAGCGCGCGAACCTTGCCGCCCAGCGCCAGCGTCTGCAGCCCGCGCGGGCTGGCTCCGAAGCGAAGGTATTGGTTGCTGATCGGCGCCGCCGTTTCGGTGTTTGGGTGCGACGCCTGAATCAGGCGCACGGCATATTCCTTCACGTGGGAGGCGATCGGCACCTGCGTGACCAGCTGTTGCATTTCGATGAACGAATCCTTCGCGATCACTTTATTCAACTCCACATGGTGACCCTCCGTCGTGCGATTCAATATCTCCGTCAAATCCTCGCCGCTGGGATAACCTACGACCAGTTTAAAGAAAAAACGATCCAGTTGCGCTTCGGGCAAGGGATAGGTCCCCTCCTGGTCAATCGGGTTTTGCGTCGCCAGCACGAAGAATGGCCTGGGCAGTTTTCGAATTTCACCCCCGGCGGTGACGCTCTTCTCCTGCATCGCCTCCAACATCGCCGATTGCGTTTTCGGCGTGGCCCGGTTGATTTCATCCGCCAGAACGATGTGCGCAAAAATCGGTCCATGCTGAAATTGGAACTCCCGCCCGCCATCCGCCGAATCGACGACCAGATTGGTGCCGAGGATGTCCGCCGGCATTAGATCCGGCGTGAACTGAACTCGATTGAATGAGAGATCCATCACTTCACTGAGAGTTCGCACCAGCAGCGTCTTCCCCAATCCAGGCACGCCTTCCAGCAACACATGTCCGCCGCCCAACAATGCGATCAACGTCCCATCGACGATGTCGGTGTGACCGACCATGACTTTGCCGATCTCGGCGCGGAGACCGTCAAAACTCTCCCGAAACGTTTTTATCTGTTCTTCGACACTCATAAGGATGATGGATGGTTCTTCGTGTGAATGGTTGATTCCGGGCCGAATGGCCGCGCAAAGACTTTGGTAGCGACACGAGATTCCGCGCGCTCCCCTTTTTCGAATACTTTCGCCGCTCCCTGCATTCCCTGTGTTGGCTCGTTATCGCGTCGCCGACTCTACGAACGACCTGTCTTGATTAGAGGTCGTCAAAATATTCCCGGACAGCTCCCTGATATGCGCGTGGAACACGTTCCTGACTCAAAGCGCTTTGAGCCTCGCTCTGGGCGGTAGCAACGGCCTCTTCATAGGCGACGGAACTCGTCCCTTTGATGTGGACTCCTTTGAGCGTAATGCTGGGCATCTGGCCGCCCGGTGACATCTGGCCCTTGACCTTGGTCGGCATCAACGCGGTGTTATGCGCGCCCTCTCCGCGTTCTGACTTGCCTTTGCCCTCCATGTCGGGGCGAACGACGCCGGAATTATCCCACATTTCATACACATCGGGCGTGTCCATCATCATGCTCGAGTCAGACCATGTGCCCACGCCGCCGCCGGGCGTGCTGCCATTGCCGGATTTGGGCTCACCTGAGCACTGCCCCCAACACTGGCCATTGCCGATGCACATTTGAGCCGTCTTCAAAGCCTGCAAAGTGGCCATCATGCCTTCGCAATCGGCGCACTGCTTGAGCATGTCCTCCAATTCCTTGGCCGCCTGTTCCAGCGATTGCGCCGCGCCTTTCTTGTCGCCGTCCCGCGATTGTTGGGCGGCTTGCTGAATGTAGTCCGCGACCTTTCCGTATTCCATGGCCGGATCTACCGAACGAGAAATCTCGCTGATAACTTTCTTCATCTCCTCCTCGGTCGTCTTATCGGACTTGAGCTGTCGCGCCAATTTCTGCAACCGAGCGATCGCCGGAATCCCCTGCCCCTTCTCAAGGCGCTCGGGAAGATCTTTACCGACATCGGACAATTGTTTCTTCAATTCACTCATCTTCTGGGCGAACTGCTGCATCTTCTCAAGATCGATCAGCGCCACATCCATGTCCTTCAAAAACTTGTCAATTTCTCCCTGGTTGAGGGCTTCGGCCGCCTCCTCGAGTCCGGCGAGATCGATTCCCAGGTCTTCGGCCTGCTGCATCAATTCATCGAGCGCATCGGACATTTCCTGGGATTGCTTGCCGTCCGCGGCCGATCCGCTCTGGCTCATGCTGGAAGCCGCCTCCTTGAGCTTCTTCATTTCCTTCTTCAGCTTCTCGAGCTTTTTCATCATCTTGCCGTCGATGTCCTTGCCCGCAAGCTCGCGCTGCATCGATTCAATCTGTTTCTCGAGCGCCTCGGCGGACGGTTTCGTTTTACTCTCAGACTCGCGGGCGGCTTTCTGAAGTTTCCGAATGCCCGGATTCTTGCGCAGCTCGTTCGTCTGTTTCTTGAGTTTGTCGGTCACTTCGGCCAAATCCGCGAGAGCCTCGGTCCGGGTGAGCTTCTTCTTCTGTAGCTCCTGGCCCAGTTCGGACACGGTTTCCATTGCCTTCTGGGTCTTCGGCAACGCTGGCTTGCGTTTCTGAATCTGCCGTTTGGTGATTTGTTCCAGGTGTTTGCCCGTGTCCTTGATGTTTTCCTCGTCCTGCTGACGCTGAACGTACTCATCGGTCCGCCGCTCCGGGACGAATCCCAATCCCGCTCCCACAGCCAGGGCAACCAACGCCCACCGGCTCGCTCGCGGAAGGCTAAAGGGCAAAAGTCTTTTGGGGTCGACCTTGCGGGCGTGCGCGGCGGCGTCCGTCACGACCAACTCGCTCCAGCGACCATCCTTGGGATCGGCGGCGACTTCGAGCGCGGTGCTGAGTCGCTCATGCAACTTTTCCTGACCGTCCATCCAACGCGCGGTTTCCATGGGCGAGGCGGATCTCAACCAGCCCGCGACAGCTCCGGCCAACGCCGCGAAGACAGCGACACCGGCGCCGACCGTCAGAGATTCGATCGGAAAGGGAAACAGTTTGTAGAGCGCGAGGGTCAGCAGCCAGACGACCGACCCGACAAAGAGCCCCAACCAGAAGCCCCGCCAAGCCAGTTGCCAGCGACGGCGGAAGGCGGCGCGGTCGAGGACGGATTCGATAACTTGAAGATCACTCATGATTTGTTTGAGTTTGACGGTTCTTGATTGCCTGTCGCCCCTCAGGAGCCCCGCAGCAAATTATTGTTTCTCGTATTCTCCCGTTCCGGTTTTCTTCAACACGGTAAATCCAGCCTTTTTCGCGTCCGTGATGGACAGCGGTTTTAAGAAAGTCGGAGTGGAAAACGTCGAAAGAACCTTGCGGACGGCCTTTTTACAGGCCGGACATTTCTTCAATGGTTCGGCGCTTAATGGACGGCGCAACGAGAATTCCCCTCCGCAGATTCGGCAATCTCCCTCACAAAGTTCGTATTCGTAGATCGGCATAACAAACGTCTATTTCTGGCGATATCCGAAGAATTTAACGCGGTTTTGCCGCGAGCACAAACATTCAAATCGCGTTTCTTTGCCCTCGATCTGACCGGACAAAATCGTCTTCGTTTCGCGCCAATTGCCCCGATCCCGACATCAAGCGGCATGACTTCAGGAACGGAAACGCCTCTAAGCGCAACATTTCCAATCCTGAATTTGCATTTTCAACCGTTCCCACTTCTCCTAAGCTGCGCAACGTGTCAATTGTGCGCATTTTAGTCGATGGTTACAGCTTGCTCCATAAATGGCCGCAGCTTGCTCCGGGCAAGAAACGCCACACGGAAGCCGCCCGCGACGCGTTGATCGAAACGCTCACGCGTTACCGCGACGCCATCGGCACGCCGATTACGGTCGTGTTCGACGGCGCCGGAGCTCCCAAGGACACTCCCAAAGCTCACTCCACCCGCGAGTTCGAAGTTCTTTTCTCCCGCAAACGCAAAACCGCCGACGATATCATTGAACGCGCAACCCACCGACTTATCGAGTACGGGGAGGTGCTGGTCGTAACCGACGATTACGCCGAGCGTGACACTGTCGCTCACTTGGGGGCGCTGACCTCAAGCTGCGCCGGGTTCATTGAGAATGTCGACTCCGCTCTCGGCTCGATGACCGAAGACATCGCCAACTTCAATCGCCGCGAGCGGAAACGTTTTCAACGTCAAGGCGCCAAATGAGGGCATGGCTTATACTCATCCTGGCGATCCTGATTGGGACGTCTCCATCGCGAGGCCAGGCTCAATTGCCCGCCCCCGCCAACGGACCGTTCTATCGATATATCATTCTTATCGACGGATCGTCGGTGATGGGCCGGCGCAAGAAAGCCACCGCCGAAACGGTCGGCCGACTGATCTACAACGGATTCGACGGCCAGATCCAGCCCAACGACATCTTCGGAATCTGGACGTTTCAGAATGAAATCGACGCCACTGCCTTTCCTGCTCAAAGGTGGTCTCCGAACAATCGGCAAATCTTCGCCGCGCAGGCCGCCCGATACATCACCGATTTCAAATATCGAAAACGATCCAACCTCGACGTCGCCGTCAAGGAGATCATTCGCGTCACCAAAATTTCAAAGGAAATAACGGTGTTTCTCATCTCCGACGGACGTGAAGTCATTTACGGGACGCCTTACGATCTGGATATCTCCACGACCTACGTGCTCCACCGCCAGGAGCTCGCCACGGCCAAACAACCTTTTGTCACGGCGATCGCCGCGCGAGACGGCCGCATGCAGGCCTGGGCCGTCGAAGCCGGCGACGGCGAAGTGACCGTGCCCAGGATTCCAGAAAAGGACCCACCGCCAGCCCCGCCATCGACCAAACCGAAGCCTGAGGTAAAGACTCCAGCCCAAAAAACAGCGCCGCCGAAAGAATCGGTCACAGCAAAGAGAACGACGCCTCCGCCGCCGATCGCAAAAAAAGCCGAAACTCCCAGGACGCAGACCCAAACACCCAAAGCGAATCAGGCCCCGCGACTACCCCCGCAAACAAAGCCAACGGTCGTCAAAATAACTCTCCCGCCGAACAAGGGAGAACCCGCAAAAGTTTCCCCTTCTCTCGATCCGCCACCCAAACCGCGCGAGCCCGCCAAGATCATGACCCCGCGCGCGAACAACAATACCAGCCGAGCCAATCCTCGATCCGCCCAACTGAAACGATCCCAGGCGCCCTCCCGTCAGTTTCCCGGCACGGCCCCAGCCTCCACGCCAGCCTCCACGCCAGCCTCCACGCCAGCCTCCACGCCAGCCTCCACGCCAGCCTCCACGCCAGCCTCCACGCCAGCCTCCACGCCAGCCTCCACGCCAGCGTTCACGCCGCCTGCAGGGACAATCGCGAAGAAGCCAACGCCCGCCCCCCCCCTGGTTTCCGCGCCGCCACTATCCCCATCTCCAACAGGTTCAACGACAAATTCCCCACCGGCGATGGCAGCCCGGACGTCCAAAACACTCCCCGGCCCAACGACTAACTCCGCGCCTTCGCCGCCCAGCATCGCCGCAGTTAAAACTGCGCCCTTGCCTGCGACCAACACCACTTCCACCATCGACAACACGCCGGGTTCGTCGGCAAAAGAGCCGCCCCCGTCCCCCACGATTCCCACAGCCGCTCCGCAAACCGGAATTATTCTGCCAACGGCGCAACCGAACAGTCCGACGCGTTATCTCTTTCTTGCGCTGGCGCTCCTTTCGATTACCGGGATCATGATCTTCCTCGCCCTGCGTCGTGGCCGGACGCCCTCTCAAGCCAGCCTGATTTCTCAATCGCTCGACCGCGAACAGAACTGATTCATCGCCGCTACCGGAATTCCTGGGCCGTCACAATTGCGTTGAAGACCGCATGCTCCACCGTTAGCATGCACACGATCCACAAAGGGAAATCGAGTTCGACATCCGAGCGCGGTTTCCGAGTTTGATCCGCCAGTTGTTTCGTTGAGTCAGAGTCGTTTACGTCACATGGGCGCCCCGCGCTCATTTGACCCCGTAAGTTGTTCGTCCTAAACCCGAGTTGGCGGTCGACCGTTAACTACAACCGACACGTTCAATTATGCGCATTGCGATCGACGATTGGAAATTCATCACTCCGGAGGCCGAAGGCTGCATTGTCGCAGCCAACCTAAATCTCGACAACGCGCAGACCGCACGCATCGAGGTCTACCCCATGATCTACGCGAATGTCGGAGGCGAGGTGATTCCGGAAATTGCCGTGCTTTGCGAATTACCGGGCGAGTCGGTCAATTCTGAAAATCCAGTCCGCCGATGGTTCGCCCGCCCGCCCGACGATTCCTGCGAATGGAGCAAAGTCGATATGAGCGACACCTTCATCCGGCAGGTCAACCAGAAGATCGATGAGATTTTTGCCGAGCCCCAGGAGGAGTGAGTCTCTTTCAGAACGCGGCGAACCGGCATCGGGCGCGAACCCGGGACCGGCAAGCCGTAAGCTACTTGTCCACTTGAACTTTCAGATAAACCAGTTGCGGCAACACCTGATTCTTCCAGATCAACTTGCATTCACGAGCCGCCGCGCCTGCCTCCAGAAAACTTTGACGCGAGGCTTCCCGTTCGTCGCGGGTCAATGCCGCCGCCTCACGATGCCCCTCCAACCTCGCCTGCATCGCAATGTCGAAATCGCCCTGCCGCATGGCCCACATCATCGATTCCAAAGTTTCCTCCGGCGCGCTGCGCCTGGAACTCCTTGCGCAAGACCGCCGACTCCTTGAGCTCCGTTTTAAGATCGCCGATTTTCTTCATTTGCTCTTTAGAAATACGGCGATCATGACGCTCCGGAATGGCAACCATAAGCACTGTCATGGCGACAATTGCTACCCTCCATCTTAATGCGTTCAGCCTCTGTTTCGTAATGCGCTCGTTTGAATCGTTCCGTAGCGCCGGATCATTTTGCCGGAGGAAAATTTACCGGCATCCACGAAGGAAGTCCCGCAATCGACTTCAACGCCTCCTTTGAAACCGGGATTCCCCACGTTTGAAAGAACGGCCCCAAATTCAGGTTAACACGCCGACTGAAACGCACCATCCACTGATCGCGCCGTTGCGCGTCATCACGTGGCCGTTCCGCCTTCGACAACCCGCGATACTCCCCAAACACATCAATGAACGGCTGCCAGCCAAAGGCGTCCTGCATTTGCGCATACATCATCAACGCCAGGAACGGCTTCTTTTTCCAGATGCTGAAATCCGGTTTCGAAAAATCGTACTGCGCAAACTGTTTGGCCTGAAATTCGGCGCTGCCGCGCTCGTGCTTCTGTGGCGGCGTCCCGCAAAGTTTTTCGAAAATGTAATACGAGAAAAGATTGCAGGTCACTTCCCCCGTCCCGTCAAAGGTCCAGTCGCGCTCCTGATGATTGTGGCCGAACTCATGGAAGATGCCCCAATTGCCCGCCTTCAAGTGCGCCGCATCGACGAAGTTTCGCGTCTGGTCCATCCAGGTCATGATCGGGTAGCCCGCGTGCATGTAGCCGGCGGAAATCTGTTGGTCGGTCACGACTCGTTCCGGCCTCGGGCGCCGCTTTGGGATGGCCGCCAACTCCGCGTCCAGATCGAGAATGCGATCCCAAACCTCCATTAAAGCCTCGGGGTCGTCGAGCCCGCGAACGACCTTCGAGGGAATCGTGACGATCACGCGATCCGACGCCACCTCGGCCCAGGGCCCGGGATAATTCCGGATCGACCGCCGCCACTCCGTCACCAACGTCTTCCCTCGAACAAAATACGGCGCCCTCACAGCGCCGGAAATTGTCACCTCAAACCGCTCTCCCTTTACGCCTTTCGGAACTTCAACGTAGACCAGACCGCCAAAGGGATTCGTAAATCGCTGCTCGGCCGATTCGATCTTCGCGCTCCAGGAAATCTCGGGAAACCGTTGCCAAGAATCCTTGTGCCAGACCCGATCCTTGTGCGCTCCAATCCGAATCCGGTAGCCCTTGCCCGGCAGGCCCGCGGGTGAACGCACGACAATCGTGTCGCCCGGCGCCGCGTAAAGCCCCGTGCTGTGCCAATCGGGAATGGACGGATCAATCGCCACAGTCTCAGTGACCCGCTCGGCGTCTTTCGGGACCGCTCCTGGAAAAATCGCCGACGCGGGATGAACGCCGGTCCGCTCCGCGTTCAATCCGTCAATCGATCGAGCCTGCATCGACACCGCCAATCGCCCCAGGATATCGAATTGTTTCACCGGCCATTCTTGGTTCGCCGACACCTTCACGGTCTGGGCGAGTTTGGGCAGGAGTAGTCGATCATTCGGCGGCAACGTCTGTGCCGCCAAGGCCAACACAGCCGACACCTGTTTCACGGAACTGCGCGGAATCGTCGGAATGCCCTTCCGCTGTTTCTCCGCCGCGTCAAAGGCATTGCCTGCATGCGCAAATGCCGTGGGAACTCCCTCCGCGAGGTATCCCACCTTGCCCGTCTTCGACGCCATTCCGTCCGCGAACATGATTCCCATCTTCGCCAGAACTTGATTTCCCGGATGCTGAGTCGCCAGATCCTTGCCGGGATTCAATTGCTTCCAGCCCCAACCCAGTCCGCCGGCGATGACGCCGCCGCCCGAGCTGACAAATCGCTGGATGGCCGCGACCTCCGCGCTCGAAAGCCCGGTCTGCGGCAAGATCAAAACATGAGCCGAAGCCAGCTTCGTCAGATCAATGCCCGCGGCCTGGAACCCTTTGCCCTTCAACCACGACGCAAGTCCGCGAATACGATAGACACCGACATTGATCGGTTGCCCGCGTCCCGCTGCTGGCCCGCCAGCCCAACGCACCAGGTTGACCATCAATTTGCCGGTATCGGCCTCATCCAATGTGGAGGGACTCAAGTATCCCGTGTGGCCAAACGCCGCCGCCCGACCTCGCCCATATCGCGCCGCCGCGACCAGAGGAAGTTGAACGCCGCCGGCGCCCTTGCCAGTGACCACGACAAACGCGCCACCGCCAAAGACACAGAGCGGCCCCGGCGCGCCCGAAACCCCAATTTCCCGAACTCCGGAGAGCAAGGTTTTCTGATCCGCCTCGCGAGCTGAGGACGGAAAAACTCCAGCAAGAAAAATCAGGGCCGACAACGCAAGCGTTCGGGCGGATAGAATGGAAGATTTCATGCGCCGCAAAACCTAATCGCCGTGCGCGCCCTTTGCCAATGGCAATCCAACGCCAATGCCCATCGCGCGTTGACACAAATTGAAAGACACCGAGGACGCCGTCCCCGGTGTGCCATTCTCAGAAATTCCAGATACGCCGCCCGAGAAACTCGTGGAATATTCGCCCGCCCCGCGTATCCTAGCGCTGCAATGGCAAACCGCTTCGAACACAAACTCGCCGAGCACGCGCTGGAGCTGAAGCGAGGACGCCTCGAGACTCTCCAGGTGAATGTCGGGCGCAAGTGCAATCAGGCCTGTAAACACTGCCACGTCGACGCCGCCCCATGGCGCACCGAAATGATCGACGAAACGACTGCTCATCGCATCGGCGCCTGGATCACGGAGCACAAACCGCCCGTGGTGGACATCACCGGCGGAGCGCCCGAGATCAGCGAGTTTTTTCGCTATTTTGTGGAGACCGCCCACGCCGCAGGATCCCGGATCATCGATCGCAACAACCTCACGATCATCGAAGAGCCCGGCTATGAATACCTTCCCGAGTATCTCGCCCGGCACAAGGTCGAGGTCATCGCGTCCCTGCCCTGCTATTCCAAGAAAAACGTAAACCAGCAGCGCGGCAACGGCGTCTTTGACAAGAGCATTTCAGCGCTGCAAAAGCTCAACGCCGTCGGCTACGGCGCCCAACATGAGCTGCATCTCGTTTACAACCCGCTGGGAGCCAATCTGCCCGGCCCTCAGGAGGAGCTTGAAGCCGACTACAAACAGGTCTTGAAAGACGAGTTCGGAATCATTTTCAACAACCTGTTTACGATCACGAATCAACCCATCGCCCGCTTCGCGGAGGACCTGCGAAAACAGGAAAAATGGGATGAGTATCTCGATCTGCTGGCCAACGCGTTCAACCCCTCGACCGTCGAAGGACTGATGTGTCGCAACACCCTCAGCATTGGCTACTACGGCGAACTCTACGACTGCGACTTCAACCAGATGCTCAACCTCCGCATCCGAAATGGGAAACCGCTCTTCCTCTGGGACATCACCCCCGAACAGCTCCTTGATCGAGAAATCCAGACGGACTTTCATTGCCTCGCCTGCACCGCCGGAGCGGGCAGCAGCTGCACCGGAAGCGTCGCCGAATAGACCGGGCGAACTGGATCCAAACCTCGCTCAATCGCGATCTCAAAGTTCGCTGGAATAGCGGTTCACCAGGGAGCTCATACAACGCGAATTCAAGCTGCCGAAACAAATCTCAAGATGAGCGAAACCGAAGCCCCAGCCCTCTCAAAAAAGCCGTTTTTATGGAAGCTCACCTTCCTCGCAATCGCGGTCGTCGGACTGATCTTCGCGGCGAGCCACTTTAACGCCAAAGCGAAGTTGGAGATGGCGCTCGAATGGATCAATGGCATTGGATTCTGGGGACCGCTGATCTTTATCCTCGCCTATGTGATCGCCACAATCTTCCTGCTTCCTGGGTCAGTGTTGACGCTGGGCGCGGGCGCGGCCTTCGGACTGGTCAAAGGCGGGATCTACGTCTCCATTGGCTCCACGATCGGCGCGACGGCCGCGTTTCTGGTCGGCCGCTATCTCGCCCGCGACTGGGTGGCCAAAAAGATTGAGGGCAACGAGAAATTCGCCGCCGTCGATGAAGCCGTCGCCGAGGAAGGCTGGAAGATCGTCGGTCTGCTTCGCCTTTCGCCCATGTTCCCTTTCAATTTGTTGAACTACGGCTTCGCCATCACCCGCGTCTCGCTGCGGGACTATTTCCTCGCCTCCTGGATCGGAATGATTCCCGGCACGATCATGTGGGTCTATATCGGCTATCTCGCCAACGTCGCGGCTTCGGATGGGGACGGCACAACCAAGACGCTGAAAATAGTCGGCTTCGCGGCCACCGTGATCCTGACTGTCACCGCCACTCGCGTCGCCAAGAAGGCGCTCGACCGAAAGCTCGTCGAGGCATCGGCCAGAAATAAACAATCATGACATCGCCTGAATCCACGCCCCTGACACCCTGGGACGAACACAACCAGAAGCTCATCGCCAACGTTCAGCCGCCCGACTGGCAGAATCCGGTTCCAGAAGAGAATTACAATCTGGTCGTTATCGGGGCTGGCGCGGCAGGATTGATCTCGGCCGCCATCGGCGCCGGTCTCGGCGCGAAGGTCGCGCTGATCGAGCGCAAGCTGCTCGGCGGCGATTGCCTCAATGTCGGCTGCGTGCCGTCAAAGGCGCTGATTCGAGCGGCGCGCGCGGCAGCCGATGTCCGTAATGCCGGAGAATTCGGCGTTCGCGTGCCAGACGGCGTCGAAATCGATTTCCCGGCGATCATGGAGCGCATGCGGCGGCTGCGCGCCAAAATCAGCCCCGTCGACTCCGCCGAACGCTACCGCGAAATGGGCGTGGATGTCTTTCTCGGTCAGGCGAGGTTTCTCGATTCCAATCGGGTTGAAGTCGACGGCCAGCAACTCCTCTATAGCAAGGCGGTCATCGCCACGGGCGCTCGTGCGATTGAATTGCCCATCCCGGGACTCAGTGAAGCCGGCTGCCTGACGAACGAAACGATCTTTTCCCTCACTGAATTGCCTCGCCGCCTCGCCGTCATCGGAGCCGGGCCCATCGGATGCGAGATGGCACAGTCGTTTCAGCGATTTGGCTCCGAGGTCACGCTCGTCGAGCAGATCTGCCAGATCCTCCCGCGCGAAGATCGTGAAGCTGCCCAAACCGTCGAACGCCAGTTTGAGCGCGACGGCATCAAGACCCTTTGCGAAGCCAAGATCGAACGCATTGAAAAGCGCGGAGAAGAGCGCGTGCTCCACCTCGAAAGGCACGGCGAAAAAGTTGAGCTGATCGTCGATCAGATTCTGATTGGGGTCGGTCGCGCGCCCAACGTCGAAGGCCTCGGCCTGGACGATGTCGGCGTAAAATATGACCCGCGCAAGGGCGTCGAAGTCGACGACTATCTACGCACGTCCAATTCCAGCATTTACGCCTGCGGGGATATTTGCCTGCCTCAAAAGTTTACCCACACCGCCGACGCCTCGGCCCAGATCGTCGTGCAGAACGCGCTCTTCGGAATCTTGAACCTGGTTCAGGGCGGTCGAAAAAAGTTCAGCGACTTGATCATCCCCTGGTGCACCTACACGGATCCGGAGATTGCCCACGTCGGGCTTTACGAAAAAGAGGCTCAGGACAAAGGCATCGAGGTCGAGACCTACTCGCACTCCTTCGCCGAGGTCGATCGCGCCATTCTGGAAGGGGAGGAAGACGGATTTGTGAAGATTCATGTCCGCAAAGGGACGGACAAAATCCTGGGCGCGACGATTGTCGCCCGGCACGCCGGCGAAATGATCTCCGAGATCACGGCCGTCATGAACACCGGCAAAGGGCTGGGAGCCCTCGGCTCGACCATTCACCCCTACCCCACGCAGGCGGAGGCGATCAAACGAGTCGCCGGCGCCTACACGCGCACCCGACTCACTCCCGGCCTGAAAAAGTTCTTTGCCAGATGGATGGCCTGGACGCGATGATCCAAGTCTGCGATCGAGCATGAATACCAACCTTCAAAACTCCCGACTCCGCACACGATTCTCCTAACGCCGGATGCGAGCGGATCCGCGAAAAAGCCAGCCATCGCCGTATGGGTCTCGCCGGCGGGCAAGCTCACGCCGACGCAGGCGCTTGGCGACTGGATCACCGCCGTCTCCAAACCGCCAAAAAACCGGGAATAATCCCAGGAAAAAAACATCCTACCCGCGTGGACGACATTGATTTCGAACAACTGGTGGACCGCTTTTACCAGCCGTTGTACCGATTTGCGCTGAGTCTCGCGCGGCGCGAGGCGGAAGCCTGCGACCTGACCCAGCAGACATTCTATCTTTGGGCCACCAAAGGCCATCAATTGCGCGACAAATCGAAGGTGAAGACCTGGCTGTTCACAACGATGCACCGCGCCTTCCTCGGTTCGCGTCGGCGGGAAACTCGTTTTCCGCATCATGAGTTCGATCAGGTCAGCCATGAATTGCCCGCGCTTTCGCCGACCGTTGTCAACGATCTGGACGGCAGCATCGCCATCGAGGCCCTCATCTCGGTTGACGAGCTCTACCGCGCGCCGCTCACGCTGTTTTATCTCAAAGAACATTCCTACAAGGAAATTGCGGAACTACTCGATCTGCCCATCGGCACCGTCATGTCGCGGCTTTCGCGCGGCAAACAGCAACTGCGCCAACTCCTCCACGTCCACAAAGACTCATCCGCGGAGAAAAAAGTCATTGCGCTCCCCCTCAATTCGAATAATCAGGAACGTCGGCATGGATAACGAACAAGCCAAATTCATTTTGCAGGTCTATCGGCCCGGCGGTGAAGACGCCAGCGATCCGCAGTTCGCTGAGGCGCTCGAACAGGTCCGGCGCGATCCCGGGCTGGCAAAATGGTTTAAAGAACAGCAGGCCCTCGATGAGGCGATAGCCAACAAGCTTGAGTCCGCGCCGGCCCCCGCAGATCTGAGAGACGCCATCCTCGCGGCCAGATCGGTCTTGCGCCCGAAAGCCTGGTGGCGCCGACCCCCGATGCTGGCGTGGGCGGCCTGCCTAGCTGCGCTGCTTTCGCTCGGCGGACTGTGGTTCAAGGCCAACACCGGCTACGCCGCCTACCACAAGGACATGGTTAAAGCTGTTGACACGCTTGATTCTCTCGATCTGAAGGAGTCCGACGTCAGCAAGATCAAGGACTGGCTCAGCGCCATCAACGCCCCTTCCACTTTCTCCATGCCGGACGGCATCAAAGATTTCGCCGGCCTCGGCTGCCGCGTGTTGGACTGGCGCGGAAAAGAAGTCACACTAATCTGCTTTTGCGACGATTCGAGAGGGCTTAGAGACAAAGTTCACCTGCTGGTCATCGACACCCGGGACCTGCCCGGCGATCCACCGGGACCCGAACCCCAATTCAAGGAAAACGGCCGCATCGCCACCGCCAGCTGGTCCGATGAGGAATACACCTACATCCTCGCGGGTCACAAAGGCGCCCGTTATCTCGCAAGCCGCTTTTAGCTTTCGCCGAAATCCAAACACAATGAGCCAGCTCAACGCCGAAACCGCCGTCAAGGAACGCTACGCCGCCGCCGCCAAGCAACAGGAGGCCGCCCTTTGCTGCCCGGTTGACTACGATCGCAAATTTCTCGAGATCATCCCGCCCGAAGTCATCGAACGCGACTATGGCTGCGGCGATCCCAGCAAGCACGTTCACGAAGGGGAAACCGTCCTCGACCTCGGCAGCGGCACTGGAAAAATCTGCTTCATTGCCGCCCAGGTGGTCGGCCCAAGCGGCAAGGTCATCGGCGTCGACATGACCGATGACATGCTCGAATGCGCCCGACGAAACCAACCCATCGTCGCCGAGCGCATGGGCTACGACAACGTGGAGTTTCGCAAGGGCCGCATCCAAGATCTCGCCCTCGATCTCGAAGCGCTCGACCGCGAACTCAAGTCCGATCCCATCGCCGATGCGAACACCTTCCTGAAAGCCGACGAACTCGCCCAGGATCTGCGTGTCCGCGCTCCCCTGATCCCCACCGAATCCGTCGATGTCGTCGTTTCCAACTGCGTGCTGAATCTCGTCGACGATCGCGCCAAAACTCAGCTCTTCAGCGAAATTTTCCGCGTTCTGAAGAATGGCGGCCGCGCGGTCATTTCCGACATCGTCAGCGATGAGGACATTCCAGCCGAGATGCAGAACGATCCCGAGCTTTGGAGCGGATGCATTTCCGGCGCGTTTCGGGAGGACCTGTTTCTCAAAGCCTTCGAAGACGCCGGTTTTCACGGAGTGGAAATTCTCGCGTTAGACAAAGAGCCCTGGCAGACGGTCAAGGGATATGAGTTTCGCTCCATGACGCTCCAGGCCTTCAAGGGCAAGCAGGGCGAGTGTTTCGAGCGCAACCAGGCCGTGATTTACAAAGGACCGTTCAAGAAAGTGCTGGACGACGACGACCACGCGATGGAACGCGGCAAGCGCTACGCCGTCTGCGACAAGACCTACAATCTCTACCGCAAGCCTCCCTACAATCAATTCTTCGAATTCGTCGATCCCCGAACCGACATCCCGCTGAAATCAGCCAGTCCCTACAATTGCGAGAAGGGTCAATTGCGCGACCCACAGGAAACCAAGGGAGTGGATTATGAAGCGACGACGGAAGCCAGCCAATGCTGCGACAGCGGCGGAGATTGTTGCTGAATAGAGGGCCTGTATCGTAAAACGGAATTAATCCCGCTTTCCCGTTCTACTATTCTTGATCGGAATCCGATTCACCGTCGTTTTCGTCCGCTGAGTTCGCGCCCTCGTCGCCATCGGCTTGCACGTCGCCCGCGCTCTCGTTCTCGCTTACTTCGACTTCGGACTCACCCTCTTCGACAGGCTCTTCATCCTCCTCAGCGGCGGCCTTTTCTTCGTCGATCACCTGCGCGATCGCCTGGAGTCGGTCTTTTTTGGCAAGATCGATGAGCTTGACACCCTGAGTGTTACGTCCGGTTTCGCGAATGTCCTTCACCGGGGTTCGAACCATGAGCCCCTTGAAGGTGATCATCATCATCTCGTCTTCCTCGCGCACGCTGAGCGCGCCGACGACAAGCCCCGTCTTCTCCGTGGTCTTCATCGTGATGATGCCCTTGCCTCCGCGAGTCTGAACGCGGTATTCGCCGAACGGCGTCCGCTTGCCGATGCCCTGCTCTCCCGCGACCAGAAGTGTGTGATCGTCCTCCACGATCGCCAACCCGATCACAACGTCGCCCGTGGTCAGCCTGATGCCCCGAACTCCCGTGGTTCCCCGCCCCATAGACCGGACGTTGTTTTCGTTGAATCGGATGCTCAATCCCTTTTTGGTAATCAGCACGACTTCGTTCTCTCCTGAAGTGAGCTTCACTTCGATCAGATCGTCGCCCTCAACAATCTTGATCGCAATGATCCCGCCCTTGCGAACATTTGAGAAATCGCTCAAGGCGGTTTTCTTTACGGTGCCATTCTTGGTCGCAAAGAAGATGTGCCCGCCCTGCTTCCAGGTCGCGTCATTCTTTTCCTCGTCGTATTTGCCGGTCACGCGCTTCAGGGCGGCAATGCGCTCGCCCGCTTGCATTTCCAGAACGTTCGCGATGCTGCGTCCCTTCGACGTCCGGCTCATATCCGGAATCTCATGCACGCGCTCGACATACACCCGTCCGGTGTTCGTGAAAAACATCAGGTAATCGTGAGCGCTGGCGGCAAAAAGATGTTCGATGAAATCGTTGTCGGTGCCTTCGACCGCGGTCTTTAGTCGGGTTTCCATCCCGATCACGCCCTTGCCTCCGCGGCGTTGTGCGCTGTACTCGGTCATGTTGGTGCGCTTGATCAGGCCATTGTGGGTCAGAGTGATGATGACCGGTTCGTTGGGGATCAGATCCTCGATCGCCATTTCGCCGTCATCTGGCGCGATGTCCGAGCGTCGCGGCGTCGCATACTTCTCGCGCACCACCGTGAGTTCGTCCTTGATAATCGTAAGCACACGCTCCTCGCGGGCCAGGATATCCATCAAGTCTTTGATCGTCTCCAACAGAAGCTTGTATTCGGCGGCTACCTTGTCGATTTCCAGGCCGGTCAGCTGATACAATCGCAATTCCAAAATCGCGCCGACCTGTCGCTCGGTCAGAGCGTACTGCCCGGCTTCATCGATATTGGCCGAGGGTCTGAGGAAAATACCCCACTTCTCGACCTGCTCCTTACTCCAGTTAAACGCCAACAATTTACCCTTGGCTTCTTCGCGGTTCTTGGAATTTCGAATGATCTGGATGAATTCATCCAGATTCTCCAGCGCGATCAGGTAGCCCTCCAGCACCTCCGCGCGATCCTCCGTCTTCCGCAGCAGATAACGCGTCCGCCGTAGAATCACTTCGCGCCGATGCTCGATATAGCAGTTGATCAGCTCCTTGAGATTGAGCGTCTTGGGCCGGCCGCGATCGAGCGCCAGGGCATTGACTGAGAAACTCGTCTCCAACGCCGTGTATTTATACAGGTTGTTGATGACAACCTTAGGGACGCCATCGCGCTTGAGCTCGACCACGACTCGCGTGTTCTCATCGGACTCGTCCCGGACCGCCGAGATTTCCGTGAACCCGGGCGTCTTTTCGTTGACCAGCTCCGCGATCCGCGCCACGAGCGTCGCGCGATTTACGTTAAACGGGATTTCCGTGATGACGATTGTCTCGCGGGTCTTATTCTCCTCGACCGTCACCCGACCGCGCGCCTTTACGCTGCCTCGGCCGGTGTGGAAATAGCTCTTGATCCCCTCCAGCCCTCGAACGATGCAGCCGGTCGGAAAATCAGGTCCCTTGATGTACTCGCTCAGCTCATCAATCGTGATATGCGGATTGTCAATCTGTGCGCAAACGCCATCGATCACTTCGCCAAGATTGTGCGGCGCCATGTTGGTCGCCATGCCGACGGCAATGCCAGTGCCGCCGTTGACCAGCAACTGGGGAAACGCAGCGGGAAGAACGGTAGGCTCCATGTTCGCCTCGTCATAGGTCGGGACAAAATCGACCGTGTCCTTGTCCATGTCGTCCATCAGGATCGAGCCCAAGTGAGTGAGCTTCGCCTCCGTGTAACGCATGGCGGCCGGCGGATCGTTCTCAACCGAACCAAAATTCCCCTGCCCGTTGATCAGCATCTCCCGCATGGCCCAGTGCTGCGCCATGTGAACCAGCGTGGGATAAATCGCCTGGTCGCCGTGAGGATGGTAGTTACCCATCGTCTCACCGACGATTTTCGCGCACTTAATGTGCTTCTTGTTGGGCTGAACGCCCAACTGGTTCATCGCGAACAACAGACGCCGCTGAGACGGCTTCAGCCCGTCGCGCGCATCGGGAAGCGCGCGGGAAACAATGACCGACATTGAATAAGCAAGAAACGAGGTCTTGATCTCATCCGCGACATTGATCTTCGCAAGGATCTCCTCGGAGGCGTACTTCGGAAGCCTCTTCGCGGGCGCTTCATCAGGCGCCTGCTCGGACGACTCCTCAATCGGCGCGTCCTGCGGTTCCTGTTCTTCGTTGGGTTCGTTTTCGTCTGCCATGGATCAATGCCCTATCCTGTCGTCGCTAAATTTTTTAGATTCCCGGTTGTCGTCGCGGTCCTTGCCCCATGTTCAAACGTCGAGATTTCGGACGTTGAGGGCGTTGTCCTCGATGAACTGTCTGCGAGGCTCGACTTCGCTTCCCATCAGTTTGGTGAACATTTCCTCCGCCTCCACGGCGTCGGTCAAATCGACCCGCAGGAGTTTGCGAGTCGTGGGATCCATCGTCGTGCCATAAAGCTGCTTGGGATTCATCTCGCCCAGCCCTTTGAAGCGCTTGATCGAAATCCCTTTCTTGCCGACCTCCATGACGCCCGCGAGAATCTCGGGGATCGAGAAGAGCGCCGTCCGAGTCTCCTTGTCGCCCTCGCCTTCGATCAGTTCGAAAAGCGGCTTGTCCTGCGCGGAGTAATGTTCGACGTCCAAGCCCTTGTCGGACAACTGCGCCAGCAAAGTCTGGATGGCCTTGCTCTCATGGAGCTCGACATGCCGACCGCGGCGACTCGGACCGTCTTTTCGGCCGTTTGACTTCTCTTCGATCCCAAGGCCTCCCTCGGCCAGACCGTTCTCGGCTTCCTCCCTTTCGAACAAATTCAAATCCTGATTCTTGTCGCCAAACTCGCTGAATTCCGTGTCGCTGCGGAAGTAATGGACCAATTCCTCGTTGCCCTGGCGAACAACGACGACATGGCGCGGCAATTCGTGAGTGTCCGGTTTGCGGTTCTTCAGGTATTCCTCGAAATCGCCGCCGTGCCGACGGATCGCTCCCGCGAATTTGTCGAGCGATTCCAGCAGTTCGAGAATTTCCGCGAGTTTCTGGCCCGGAATCTCCGTGTCGCTCGCCAGATCGTGCAGCCGAACGTCTTCCGTCCCCAATTGGATGAGGATCTTGTTCAGCTCTGCGTCGTCTTCCACGTATTCCACGCGTTTTCGCCGCGTGACTTCGTAAAGCGGAGGACAGGCGATGTAGACAAAGCCGTATTTGATCAGGTCCGGCATCTGCCGGTAAAAGAACGTGAGCAGCAAGGTCCGGATGTGAGAACCGTCCACATCCGCGTCCGTCATGATGATGATCTTGTGATAGCGCAGCTTTTCGATGCTGAAGGAGCCTTCGCCTTCGCCCGAACCAATCCCCGTCCCGACCGCGGTGATCATGGTGCGGATTTCCGTGTTCTGCAGCACCTTGTCCAACCGGGCCTTCTCCACGTTGATCAGCTTGCCACGAATCGGCAGAATGGCTTGAAATTTCCGATCTCTCCCCTGTTTTGCCGAGCCTCCGGCGGAGTCGCCCTCCACGATGTAGAGCTCGGTGTTAACCGGGTCCCGATCCGAACAATCCGCGAGTTTGCCCGGCAGACCGCCGCCAGCCATCGCCGACTTGCGGACGGTTTCCCTGGCCTTGCGAGCTGCTTCACGCGCACGCGCCGCATTCATCGACTTATCGACGACCTTTTTGGCGATTGGAGGATTCGCGTCAAAGTAGGTCATGAATCCCTCGTAGGTGTTCGTGCCGACAATCTTCTCAACTTCCGGCGAGATCAGTTTGACCTTGGTCTGCGATTCAAATTTTGGGTCGCTGTGCTTGACCGAGATCACCGCCGTCAGTCCCTCGCGCACATCGTCGCCGCTAATGACCGGATCCTTGTCCTTCAACAAGTTGTTGGATTTGGCGTATTGGTTGATCGCCCTGGTCAACGCTCCCCTGAAGCCTGACAGATGCGTTCCCCCATCAGGATTGTGCACCGTGTTGGTGTAACAAAGGACCTGATCGTTGTAGCTGTCGTTGTATTGCAGGACGACGTCCACGTGGATCTCAACCTTGGTATCGTGCGTCTCAACGGTTTGTTCCTTGCGAAAATTGATGGTGTCCGGGAACAGCGGGGTCTTATTCTTGTTGAGCTGCTTGACGAACTGAGAAATGCCGTCCTCGTAGAGATAGGTCTCCCGGCGTCCGTCCTCTTCACGTTCATCGACGAAGTTTATTTCAAGCCCGCTGTTTAGAAACGCCAGCTCGCGAAGCCGCTGGGTGATGATCTCGCCCTTAAAAATTGTCGTTTCACGAAAGATCTCAGGATCCGGCAGAAAGGTGATCAACGTTCCCGAGCCTTTGGCGCTGCCAATCACCTCAAGCTTCTTCGCGGTCTCGCCGCGCGCGAACTCCATGTGATGCACTTTGCCCTCACGGGTGACCTCGACTTCAAACCACTCGCTGACCGCGTTGACGCACTTCGCTCCAACACCGTGTGTGCCGCCCGAAAACTTGTAGTTACCCTGCCCGTACTTTCCACCGCTGTGCAGCCGCGTCAGCACAAGCTCCACCCCGGGAATGCCATGGTCCGGGTGGATATCGACGGGAATGCCCCGGCCGTTGTCCTTGATGGAAATGGACCCGTCGGCGTGAATCGCCACGTCAACGTGGGTGCAATGTCCCGCCAGATGCTCGTCGATAGAATTGTCCAGCACCTCGGAAACACAGTGATGCAGCGCGCGCTCGTCCGTGCCGCCGATATACATTCCCGGCTTCTTGCGGACTGCCTCAAGCCCCTCCAAGGTGCCCAATTGAGACGCGTCGTATTTCTCTTTCTGATTGTCTGTATCGTCTGCCATATCGAACTCTTCCATGGAGTCATTTGGACCCTTGTTGAAGAGCGCAAAATCTTACTGATTCGCCCTCCAAAACACAATGCCGAATTACGTCATTTTTCAGGGCAATCACACAATAAATTGTGGTGTGCCGCCTTCGCAACGGAATCTGTTGTGGGATCGGGCCAATTCGTCGATCCAATCGCCAACGTTTGGAACAGGGACTTCCGTTTAATGACCTAATCGAGACACAATGTCCCAGATTTCTTTTTCTAAACAGAAAAATTCGAGAGGGGAAAAAGACGAAATGCGAGCTGACCAAGCCTCTTTTCGAGGCCGGGATCTACTTCTGCTTCTCCGGGACCCGCTTCAGCAGCACTGCCCAGGCTGTGCCATTCTTCAAGCTTCCACACAAAGCGATCGTGTGCTTCTCGACGATCGACTTGGTGTGTTTGCCGATGGGCTTGCCATCACCCAACAAAGTTACGGAGATAACCTCGCCTTTGCCCTTCGCGGCCTTGCCCTTGTGTTTGGCGATGATGGTGCACTTATCGCTCATCTTCACCTTCTTTTGCTCGCCCGGATTCAGGCTGAAGTTCTTGTTTTCGGTGACGAGAAAGTGCTTCCACTTGAAAGGATCTAGAATCTTGCGGCTCGCGGAGTCAACCTCCCTGAATTTCGGATGTTTCGCTGGGTCGTCATTCGTCCCCCACACCAACTGAGCGTGAAAGTGAACTTCCGAGCCCTTGGGCGGATCGCCGGCCAGCATGCGCTCAGCAGGAAGGAACCCGCCAAGGGCGACGGCGAACAGGAAAAAACGAATGGTCCTAGAATGAGTCATGCGAGCGAAACTCTAATCTTTTCACGTATCACCGTAAACAGCTATTTTACGTCCATCTTGCTGTCGACCCAGATGACGGTCGCGTTTTGTTCGAACATATAAAATATGAACGAATCCGGCATTTCCAACTCCGTCTCGGCGAGCGTTTCGGTCACTGCTGTAGACACGGTATTGGTACCAAAATTCGTTTTTGCAACATCCGGCCCCGCCGGCTGAAAGAGCGTAAAAGCAACCACCAAGGCCGCGGCAGCGCCGACCGGAACCATCAACTTCTTCCACCATGCGACAGCTCCAGGGCGAGATTGAGCGACTTCCGCCTGTCGATCTTCCCGCTCAATCTCGGCGGAGACCTTCGACCAGAAGAATTCGCGAGTCTCGGGCAGGTTGTGCTCCAACTCGCTTTCCTTCAAGGCTCCAACCGTGTTCGACAGCTCGTTGAACAGCGCCTGCGCCTCCGAATCGGCCTTCACCAGCCGCTCGATGTCGACCTGTTTCTCGGCGGACAATTCGCCGTCGATCAGGGCCTGTATGCTGAGTTTTGCTTCCAGTTCCATCAGATTTCGTCTTTCTTTCTTAAACCCGCCAACAAGGACGCCATTCTTCGCCTTGCGTAAAACAACCGGGACATCACCGTCCCAATCGAACATTCCATACGTTTCGCGATCTCTTTGTATTCAAGTTCTTGAAACTCATGCATCACCATCACCGTTCGATGCGCCTCGGAAAGCTGTTCCAGCGCCTGATCGATACGCGCCCGAAGCTCGGTCCGCTCCAAACCCGCCGACGGGTTAATCTCAACCACACCCATCTGCCTCTCCACCCCGCCGAAGTCGTCATCCAGCTTTTCGATCGACTCGGCCCGTTGCCGCTTTTTCTTGCGCAGCAAATCAAGGCAGAGGTTGATCGTAACTCGTGTCATCCAGGTGGCGAAACTCGCCTTGCCATGGAATTGAATCAATCGCCGCCAGCCCTTAACCCATGCTTCCTGCGAAATATCGAGGGCTTCTTCTTCATTCCGCATCATGCTGAATGCCCGCCCATAAATCTTGTCGCGATGCCGCGCCACAAGCTCTTCGTACGCCAACATGTCCTGATCCTTGGACAGCTGCACCAGCTCTTTATCGTCGGCTTCGCTGTAGTTAATCGTATCGGACATGGTATCGACGGACCCAAATAGACCAATATTCGGTCAATTTAAAGTTTCCCTTTCGTGCTCGGAATTTGACCCGCAATTCGTGGGTCCCGCGCACAGGCAAAATCGGTCGCTTTCGCAAAGGCTTTGAACAATGCCTCCACGACATGATGGGGCTCTTCCCCGTAAAGCAACTCCAGGTGCAAATTGCAGCGGGCTGCGTTCGTGAAGCCTTGAAAGAACTCCCGGGCCAGCCCAAACCGGAACGCCGAGGACATATCCTGACGCTTTTCGTCATCGCTGATTTTCTTGTGACTAAGCTTGTCCAGTTTTCTCCAAACCAGATACGGCCGCCCGCTGAAATCGATAACGCATCTCGCAAGGGTTTCATCCATAGGCAGATACGCCTCCCCCGTAAAGGGGTTTTTCGGATGGAAGCCGTTGCCGTAGCGTCGAATTCCCGTTTTGTCGCCCAACGCCTCAACAAACGCGTCTCCCAACGCGATGCCGCAATCCTCCACGGTATGATGGGCGTCGACTTCCAGATCCCCCTTGCAGGTCAGGGTCAAATCCATCACCGCATGCTTGGCGAAAAGGATCAGCATATGGTCGAAAAACGGGATACCCGTCTTGATCCGGGATTTGCCGGAGCCATCAATATCGAGCTTCAACGCAATTCGAGTTTCCTTCGTCTCACGTTTGATCTGGGCTCTGCGAATCGTCATGAAGCGGCGATTTAACACATCTTGCCAGACGAAATAAAGGAATCCTTCCGAACTTTCGCGATCTCCCTCCCGCTAGTAGCGAGGCGCGCCCGGATCCACTTCCAAGCTCCAGAGATCAATTCCGCCGGTTAGATTGTGCAATTTTTCAAAACCGCACTGCCTGAGATAGCCGATCGCGTGGAGGCTGCGGATGCCGTGATGGCAATAAACCACGCACTCCTGCGCTTGCAGCGCCTCCAACTCTCCGACGCGCTCAGGTAATTCTCCCAGCGGGATGTGGATCGAATCCGGCAGGGAGACGAATTGATGTTCATTCAACTCCCTGACATCCAGCAGGGGCAGCTTGTCCCCTTTGGAGAGCCGTTTTGAAAGTTCCAGAGGTGTCACGATTATCGGACGGTCGCCACTGCTGAGCGGGACAACGATTCGCCGGCCTATTGGTTCAAATCGGCCAGATAACGTTCTGCGTCAATCGCGGCGGCGCAGCCCATGCCGGCGGCCGTGATGGCCTGCCGATAAACGTGATCCGAGCAATCCCCCGCGACGAATACCCCCGGCACATTCGTCCTGGAGCCTTCACCCCGCGCAACGTAGCCGTTTTCGTCCATATCGAGCTGCCCTTTGAAGATCTGCGTGTTGGGAATATGCCCAATCGCCACAAAGACGCCCGTGCAATCGAGATCACTTTCCTCGCCGGTCTTGAGATTCTTAAGTCGCACGCCGGTGACGTCCTGCTTCTCGACGTCCTTGATCTCAATCACGGCCGAATCCCAGATCGGCTTGATTTTCTCGTTGGAGAGAGCGCGTTCCGCCATAATTTTTGAAGCGCGCAATTCGTCCCGCCGATGGACGAGATAGACGATCGAGCCAAACCGAGTGAGATAGGTCGCCTCCTCACAGGCTGAATCCCCGCCGCCAACGACCACCAGTGGCTTGTCTCGATAGCGCGGAAAGGCTCCGTCACAAGTCGCGCAGAACGTGACTCCGTGATTCTCGAGTTTGTCTTCGCTTTCCAGACCGAGGTGTCGATGCCCGGCTCCGGTGGCGACGATCAACGTCTCCGTTTCGATCGTTTCGCCGCCGACTGTCAACTTGATAGGCTTGGAGGAAAGGTCGACGGCGTCAACGGTCACGCCCAATTGCACGCGGGTGCCAAAGCGCTCGGCCTGTTTCTGCATGCTCAACATCAATTCAAAGCCGTCAACGCCATCCGTGAAGCCCGGATAATTCTCCACCGTCGTGGTGGTGGTCAGCAATCCGCCAGGCATTTGGCCAGTAAGAAGGAGCGGATTCAGGTTTGCGCGAGCGGTGTAAACGGCGGCCGTGTAGCCGGCGCAACCACTTCCAATAATGACTACTTTTTCCATAGGGGCGTGAACGCTAGTTGCAGTCGAATCGCTTGGCAAGCGCTCGTTGGGAAATCCGGGGAGAACCGAGTTGGCAAGCTCAGAAACAGGCTGTAGGGATTGGCGAATCCTGCTGGATCAGCGCTGATCGAGATGGCATTCAAGGATGCCGCTGCGGAGGAAATCTGAAGATTTGCGGACGAACAGGACGAATCCCGCTATTTCTTGCCTGCCTCCCCAGCCTTCGGCGGGGCAACCTTCGGCGCGACAGTTTTCGGCGGGGCAACTTTCGGCGGGGCAACTTTCGGCGGGGCA